>CAZIPY010000387.1:0-2293 GCA_964541125.1 uncultured Luteolibacter sp.
GTCCAAACCGAGCTCGACCAAATGGAAGCCCGGATCAAGTTGATGCGCTCTCAAGTCGCTCAATCAACCCTCAACCTTTCCATTGAACGCAAGCACATTCCCGGACCCGTCGGCGCTGTTGCCAAAGGGACCGGATGGGTCTTCGGGAAGATGATGAGGTTGAACTAAACTTTCACCTCCCACCCTTTCCGGTAGGTCTTGCCCAACAACTTGTTCGCCGCTTCGTCGTTGGTGATCTTGAAGTTCTTGGCGTCCCACTCGAGCGTCTTGCCGGCCCGATGAGCCACGTTGCCGAGCAGGTTGTGCTCGATGAGACTTCCGGAGTAGTCGAAGTTGCAAAGCGGTCGCCCGCCATTCTTACAGGCATGCAACCACTCCTTGTAGTGCCCCATGGAAGGCTCAATGACTTCGCCCTCGAATTTGTAGTCCTTGAAGTCGGACGAAGGACTCAAAACCCTCTTCCCGTAATCCGAAACCAGCACTCCCTTGTCTCCCACAAAGGCCACTCCGATGCCCCACTTGTTGATCTCGGTATCGGTTCCCACCAACGGTTGAATCGCAGCACTGCGACGACGCATCCCCTCCGGTCCGTGATACCACTTCACCTTCAAATCCTCGGGATGCTCCCACGTCACTTCCTGCCAAGGCGGCGCCGCCACTTCATCAGGAGCCGGACCTTCCGAAGTCACCCGCAACGGTCGATGTAGATCGAGAGCCCACCACGCCAAATCAATCAGGTGGCTTCCCATGTCGCCCAGCACTCCGTTGCCGAAGTCCCAACGACGATTCCAGTTCAGGTTGCCTCCCTTCCAGTATCCTTGATTGTGCTCGCGCTCGGGTGCCGGCCCCAACCAGACATCCCAATCCATAAACTCTGGCACCGGCTCACCCGACAACAATTCTTGCCCGATATCACTGATGGACCGACTGCACCAAACATGGGCCTCCTTGACCTTGCCGATCGCTCCGGCCTTCACCAGCTCAACCGCCCGACGATAGTTCGCGGTGGCATGGATCTGGGTTCCCATCTGGGTGGCGATCTTATCCTGGTTCTTGATGTAAAGCTCCTGCATCCATCGCGCCTCCTGCACGGTATGCGCCAGCGGCTTCTCACAATAGACATGCTTTCCTGCCTTCATCGCTGCGAGAGCGGCCGGAGCATGATGATGATCCGCCGTACTGATCACGACCGCATCGATCTCCGGATTGGAAACAATCTCGCGCCAGTCCGTGGTGATCTTGGCATTCTTGTATCGCCCGTGAGCCGCCGCGAGGGTCTTGCGATTAACATCGCACAAGGTGTGGATGTTCTCACTTTTCACTCCGTTCATGTTGGCTCCTCCACGTCCCCCCGAACCAATGATCCCCATGTTCAATTTGGAATTGGGCGATTGCGCCCGCACTCCTCCCGAGGTGGCAGCCGCTGCCGCCAATCCGAATCCCACAAACTTCCGCCTCGTGTATGACTGATTTTCCATGCTCATGATTTATGATCGTTTTTGTATTAGATTCCGCTAAGAAAGCGTTCTCGTTTCCGTATTGCAAGATCATGATTCCCAAAAATTTTCCGACCCGCCTCACTCTCGGTGCCGCCTGCCTTGGCCTCATCGCCTTCGCCACCCAAGGCTTCTCCGATGAAACCAAGTCCGACACCGCTGCCGCGCCCGAAGTTAAAAAGGCCCTCATCGATGGCACCGGCCAAGGTTGGCGCGACCTGACCAGCGATGATTTCGTCAACGTCAACTGCCACGACGACACTTGGACGTGGAAAGGCAACACCGTCGCCTGCACTGGCAAACCAGTCGGCGTCATCCGCACCAAGAAGACCATCAAGAACTTTGAAATGGTCTGCGAATGGCGTCACAACAAACACGCCGGCAACTCCGGTGTCTTCGCATGGGCCAGCCAGGCCTCCATCGACCGGCTCGTCGCCGGAAAAGGACGCCTCCCCGATGGCATCGAAGTGCAGATTCTCGATCTCGGATACGAAACCAATTGGGAGAAGAGCAAAGGCAAGCCCTCCGATTGGTTCACCTCGCACGGCGATGTCTTCCCCACCGGTCCCGCCAAAATGAAACCCTTTCCTCCGGTTGCTCCCAACGGAAAACGCAGCTTCCCCACCAAGCGTCTCACCAAGGGCTTCGGCGAATGGAACCACTACTACATCCGCGCCATCAACGGCGAGGGGCGGCTGTGGGTGAACGGTGAAGAGGTCTCTGGCGGCACTGACTGCCACCCCGCCGAAGGCTACCTCTGCCTCGAGTCTGAGGGCGCCCCCATCGAGTTCAAGAAC
>CAZIPY010000388.1:0-7910 GCA_964541125.1 uncultured Luteolibacter sp.
CGAAGACATGCTTGCCCATGTTCATCGCCATGTAGGCGACGGCAAAGTGGGTGTGGTCGGGCGTGCCGACGCCGACGGCGTCGATCTTGTCGCCGTGCTTTTCGAGCATCTTGCGGAAGTCCGTGTAGAACTCGGCTTCGGTGAATTTGCCTCCTTTGGATTTCCAAACCGCGGGATTGGTGTCGCAGAGGGCCACCACATTGTTGTCCTTGGAGCAGGCGCGAAGGTCTCCCCCGCCCTGGTTACCAAAACCGACCCAAGCGATGTTGAGCTTCTCGTTGGCGCCCTTCACGGACTGGGCGAGGATCTGCGGAGCGACGAAAGAACCACCAAGAACCGTGGCGGACTGCTTGAGGAACTTCCGGCGGGAGGACGTGAGGGAGCTGTCTTTGTTCATGATCGCCGGCTACCTTGAAGGGTCCTCCAGCCGAGGTCGATGATGGACTTGAAAAAACAGCCTATCGCCTTCTGCGAATGAGCATGCCAAGGCCTGCAATTCCAAGAAGTGACACCGCCGAAGGTTCCGGAATGGGAGCGATAATGTCGTTGTAGGTCGCTCCGAAAGTAAGCTCATCCAGGAAGGTCGCATTTCCATTGCCATAAGCCATGGAGAGCGTATCGAAATTTGCCTGATTGAAGGTCACGGTATTGATGGTCCGAACGGCACTTCCCAGGTTGAGGTTGGAATCCGGGACGTAATAATTGAGCGTATCCGCAAGTCCGTTGTCAGCATTCCAAATCATCTCAACCACCACAAACGTGGGGCCTAACAACGAAGCATTGGTGACCACATTCCCCGGGTTCACCATGGCTCCATCATGGTGATATCGAGCTTGGATATCGCTGCCATTCTGAACATGGATTCCCACGGAGTCTCCACTACCTCCAGTGATATTGGAATTTGCATCCACGTAATCCGTACCCAAACGAATGGTGGTGTTTGCATTTGCTGAAACCTGCGGCTGGATCAGTAGACCCATCCACAAGGTCGCACCATCATTGAGCAGACCTGCTGATGCAATATCAGCCGCTCCACTGTTCAGTGTCACTCCAGAGCTACCGAGTGGGCGAACATGGGCTCCTGAAACTGGGAGCGTTCCATAAGACAAGCCTGAGGATTGCACCTCGAACCGGTTTCCGCTGGAAACACTGGTCCATGAGGAATTGTCAACCAGACCACCGCTGGAATAGTTGAAGGGCTCGTAAAACACCGCAGCGGCAGAGACCAGCTGGAGACCTGATCCAGTCATCAGCGCAAAACAAAGCTGAAACAGGCAAAGTCGACTCGGTTGCATTGGGGCCTTCATTGGATGAACTGGGAGCTAATGATTCTCAATATCGGACTTCTTCTAGGGAGTGACCCGTTCAACTCGAACACGCAAGAAGCCAGGTTGACCATTGCTGACGTTGATACTCGCTGTGCGTGCTTGCAGGCCGTTGGTTGTCGCGCCGTTCGTGATCGTGACACCAGTGGTCGTCCATGAATTCGTTTCCAGGGTCGACGATGTTTCGACGATGTAACTCACGTCATTGAGCTGAGTGTCTTCGTAGTAGGCAAGCTCTAGCTTTGCACCACCACTGTTATTGACAAGCACACTGAAAGGCAGTGGACCTGGCACAGTCGGGTCCAGTCGAAATGCATATTCGATCAAGTTGGAGATGCCATCGAAATCAAAGTCCTCGCCAGGGCCAACATTGGTGACTGCCGCTCCGAAGTTCTCATAACGGAAATTATCGAAGGGAAGGTCTTTGATGGTGATGCTGGCTGCCGCAGTCGTGATTGCGTAATTCGCTGAAGGGGTGAGCGTGAGGGTAAGCGTTTCGTCGCCTTCAACCTCAGTATCGGTGATTGCAGTGACTGGAATGGCGACATCGTCTTGCCCCGACGTGATGGTTGCCGTGCCCGCGAGTGCGACAAAGTCACTGCCCGAGACGGCATCCCCCGAGAGTGTGTAAGCAACAAGCAAATCACTGGTCACCGCCATGGTCGCGGAAACGACGAAGTCCGAAGTCGTAGATGGAGTGAATTCTTCCAGGGTTGGGCTCGGCGCCGAAACGCTGAGCGTGGGGAGCATCGTCGTGGAGCAGACAGGGCCGTTCAATGTGACGTCATCAATCCACCAACCGCCGCCAGATTGGTAAGCAGACACTGTTCCATGATGCCAACGCACTCTAACAACTGCCCCATAAGCGGCGACTGGAAAGTTCGCCTTTGTGGTGATGAATCCTCCAGAATTACCCGTCCAGGCATCTCGACCAGCCAATGGGCTAAAGCCTACCACATTTTTAATACTACTGTTGTATCCATTTTGTGAGAACGTGCCACCCGCATCTTCCCAATCTGTCCACGGACCTCCGTCGATCTGTATTTCAAGCACACCTCCATTTAGCCGCTCCGAGGAGCCGTCTGATTCAGCGGTTGCGGCTGATACGTAGCGGTGAGCGAACTGGAGTTCAAGATTGCCGGAGACTGTCTCGGTAATCAGGTATTCAAGAAACGCAGATTCGGAACTGAACCCACTAGTTCTGGTTGACCCAATTGAATTGGATGGGGAATTTGCATGAGCACTAGTCACTGACCATGCCATTGAGGATAAAGTGGCGCTTGCAGTGAATCCGCTCGGCACTTGACCGACGCTTGTGCTGTCAAAGTTCTCGACAGAGGCAACCCCGATGGCTCCCAACATAAGTTCCGTGTTGAGTTCCACGAAGCCTGTAGAGGTGTCCGCCCGAAACTTAATGGTCTCATTATCGCCGCAATCTCCGGAGAGAATAAATGTATAGCTTAGGGTGGTTGAACTTCCAGGTGTGAGCGAGGCAATGTTTTGAGTGACGCTACTAATCACGTTTAAATTGGCACTGCCTGAAAGGGTGACATCGATATCCGTAGCTGTTGCAACCCCGATATTGGAGACCTCGACGGAGGCCGTGATGGTTTCCCCAGGGTCGGGCGCACCATTGGCCGGCGTGAAATTTTCACTGGTGATTGTGAAGTTGCCCAATTGCACTGCGCTAGGGTCAACTAACTCCAAGTCGAGTGTGTAAAGCTGCGCGTTATTCGCATCTCCACCGTTTTCACCACCACCCGTAATTTCCACGTAGTAGTCTTGGCCTGTTTGCAACAGCTGGATACTACTTAATGTTTCCGCTTGCCCGATGGCTGCTGCATTTGAGGACCCTAGGACCGTAGTGCCATCAGTATCGATGACTCGAATGATGAGATTTTGCCGGTTCCTCGGGTCGAATGAGGTGCCAGTTGTGCAAGTACCGTTGCTATTCTGGACACCCTCTAGATAGGGCAATTCATCGGTAGGTGTTGCTGTGACGTTGAGTTCACGAGCTGAGCTAATCTGGAATCGGTAAATATCAACGTCGCTGCTGGATCCGATGGTCACATTGGTTGCTGCAGCCGAAGAGTTGAGTGTCCCAAAATTGTATGCAGTCGCGATGGTGTCGTTGTTTTTATTACCGCCGTTGCGCTCAAAGCTATCGCCATAAATCTCTTGAATGGTGAGCATGTCATCGAGCTGCGGGCCAGCAAACGCGGTGCTCACAAAGGGCTCCATCAGCTTTGTTGAGTTAATTGGGCACACATGACCAAGCCCAAGCCCATGGCCGTGCTCATGACAGAGCATATTCACGAAGCGCGCCCTCGTGGTCGCATTATTCGTGAAATTTGAGGTGTCATTTGTGTCGATGACCATGTCGCCTACGTTCGGATAAAAGTTGAATGCAAGCGTGTCAGAATTTCCGTCGATGCTAACACCTGAAAGACGCACATCCCCACGAACCCCAAGGCTGCCCGAGAGGCCGCTGGTGACCCTAGACACGGGAAAAGTTCCGCCATCATCATTGGGTTCGTAGACGTATATGTTGCCAGTAATGGCAGCCCAATAATCAAACATGTCTGTAAACATCGAGAACCACGGGGCCGTCGTATAATCACCAGGAGTCGTCGGAGAGCCGTAGGTCGAATTCAGCGTAGCAATGAGATTGCTCGGCAGGGTAGAGCCCCGATTATTATTAATCATCGTGTTATCCGGAACAAAGCTCCAGGTGAGCGTGACCGGGGTGCCTTCGCTTCCAGTACTTCCATCGGTCGCGGTAAAAGTCCATCGGTCGTCACCTTGGAAGACAGGTTGAGCAACCGGAGCGTCGTCCTCGCTGACTTGAGGAGTCTCAGTCAGAGCAGCGCTCTCACTCTCCACGATCGCCAGTGCGCGCACGGCTTCGAACGCCTCTTCAACTTGCGGCAACGTGTCCGTAGACCAGCAGAGGTGAAGAATACGCCTAGATGTATCTGGTTGAGGCGATTGGCGCGATTGAAGCACTTGCGCGTATTTGATCAGGGTTTTCGCGTCATCTGCTGGCAGCTTCATGTAGGTTTCTGCCTCGACTGACCGAACCACATGTTTGATGCCTTTGTGGTAATCAGGATAGACACTTTCGAGGGTTTGTACCAACTCCGCGGGCCACGCTTTCACCTGTGGCGTTTTGATTTCAGTGTCTTTGCAATCACTGCATTTACAGCTCGGCTGCGATACGTGCTTGGCATCTGGGGATGCCGTGGGTCTATGGGGAGTTGCCCGCTCAGGAATGTGGATCTCTAAGCGCGGAGTTTTTTCAGTACCCGCGGCACTGGTTGAGACTTCAGACGGTTGAGGTGTTTCGTCTATTAAAAGCCAAGCGAAGAGCGCAGCAGCGACGATGCAGCCTACTGCGATGGGGGTTTTTGGTTGTGACATCTTTTGAATCCTAAGGTGTTAAAACTTAAGGTGTTACATTGATTATCAAACAGCTAAAAATAAGGTGGTTTGTGCGTTTTTGAACAAAACGTCTTTCATTATTAACCGGGGTTTATTTGGCGTCAATGATTGACTGGTTGGATCCAAGAATTTGGAGTTCTGCCCCCTGCTAATACCCCGGCCGTTCATTCATTTGGGAAATATTTCTCCACGATCCACTCCGGCTGCCAGCGATCGAGCTTCTGGCGGAATTTGGTGTGATCGTATTCCTTGCTCGCGGGATTCTCTACAGTAAGCGACTGACCGTCGCTTAGCTTCTGCTGCCAGTCCTTCATCAAGCCGGTGAGCCTGGCGACGGTGGCTTTGCGCTTGGGATCTTCGGCTAGGTTGGTCAATTCGTCCGGATCGTTGGCTAGGTCGAAGAGTTGGCGGTGATTGATCTGGGGATAGAGGATGAGCTTCCAACGCTCATCGCGCACCGAGCGCATGTACTTCTGGAAGCCCATGAAGAGGCTGTCCCGCACGGCCTTCTTTTCTCCGCGCCAGATGGGGGCCAAGTCGGCCACGCCATCGATGGCTTCCGTTTCGGCACCTGCCAACTTCAGCAGGGTGGGATGAAGGTCGTGAAGGTAGACCAAGGCATCGGATGATTGCTTCTTGGGAACCTTCGGGCCGGTGATGATGAGCGGCGTGCGCATGCTGTGCTCGTAGAGGCTCTGCTTGCCCATCAAGCCGTGGCGACCCAGGGCCAGGCCGTGATCGGAGGTGAAGATGACGTAGGTGTTGTCAGCATGAGGACTGCCCTCGAGCGCCTTCAGCACCCGGCCCACCTGCTCGTCGAGTTGGGTGACGAGTCCATAGTATTCCGCAATTTGATCGCGGATCATGCCTTCGGGCCGTGGCCAGGGCGCGAGGCTTTCATCGCGAAAGCGTTGATCGATCCGCCCGTTGTCGAAGGGATGCAGCGGCATGAAGTTTGCCGGCAATGGGAGCTTCTTCTCGTAGTACATGTCCCGGTATTTCTGCGGCGGGTTGCGGGTGTCGTGGGGCGCCGTGTACGCCACATAGAGAAAGAAGGGATCCTTCTGTTCCTTGCCGAGAAACTCCACTGCCGCATCGGAGAACATGGTCGTCGAAAAGCCCTTGGCCATGCGTTTGTTCTCCAACTTGCCGTCCACAATTTCCGCCAGTGGCACGTCCAGATGATTGGTCATGCCGCCGATGAAAACCGAGCTTCCCGACTGGAAGCTACGCAGCAGGGTCTTCTCACCATTGTGCCACTTGCCGACGATGTGGGAATGATAGCCAGCCTTCGTAAGTTTCTCCGGCAGAGTCGTGAAGCCCTTCCAGTTGTTCTTATCCTCAATCTGATGCCAGTGCCGGCCTGTCATCAGCATGGAACGGCTCGCCACACACACCGCCCCACTGAAGGAGCCGCCACAATAGGCGCTGCGAAAGGAGAAGCCCTCCCCCACCATGCGATCGAGGTTGGGTGTTTCGATGCGAGGATTGCCCCAGGCGCCAATGGTGTCCGACTGTTGATCGTCCGAGAACAGGAAGATGAAATTGGGTTTCTCAACGGCAGAAAGCCCAAGCCCCAGACTCAACCAGAGCAGAAGACAAAGCGAGTTTGGCAGTCTCATGCCCGCACAGTCTGAAGGCCCGCACGCAAGCAGGTCAACGCTACTTCAGCGCCAGCGGTTGGCTCTCGGCTAAGTTTCCTTACTCAGCAGGCTCGCCGCTCTCTTCTACAGCTTTCTCTGTTTCTTCCATCAAGCGGCGCTCTCTCCTGGGAACCCAATCCACGTACTTGTCGGCAAGTTCGACCATGTAAGCCGCAAGATCCTTCATCTGCTCATCGGTCATTCTGCCGGCGACTTCGTGCATCTTCGATCCGTCGATGTCTTCCTCACTGCCTCCTCGAACGCCTGCCTTGTATTTTTGGAGTTGGTCGATGATGTACCAGTCCTGAAATCCAATCAGAGGCGCACTGCGAAACACGATCTCTCCCCGCCCGTTGAATCGATGACATTCCATGCAGCGTTCCCGGTAGATCTTTGCACCATCCGTCGGGTCCCCGCCCTCAATGGTCTGGGTCGTGGCAATCAGTTTGAGCTTGGCGATTTCGGCCGCGACTTTCTGGGTCGCCGCTTCGTCCAGAATGGAAGCGATCTGGTGCATCTGGAGTCCCGCCGGGTCGGCCTCATCGGTGCCGCGGTAGTCCTTTTGGAATTTCTCGATCTGGATCGTGGTGTACCACTCAGGAAGGCCAGCAATGGACGGCGACCTCAACGACTCATTCCCTTCACCTTTCGCTCCGTGGCAGGCCGCACAGACCTTGGCGAATATTTCGGCACCCGACATCTGAGCCAAGGCTTCTGAGTCGGGGGCGTTCAGTTGGGGGATGTGAGGCTCCGAAGAGTCCTGATGCACTTCTCTGCCCTCCCTCTCCTCATGCTTCTTGCTCCCACAGGAGAGCAGAAGGAAAAGGCCAGCCAAGATCATGAGCAAAGCTGGACACACGTTGCATGACTTCGCCATGACCCATTGTCGCAGGTCACCCAAGTCTGACAACTCGCGATCCCTTGATCCCATCGGGCCAACTCGTCTTGATCACCCCCAAATCGTCCGCGCGACTCCATTTGCATCCGCAAAGCGGTCGATCTTGGCACCAGCGTCCTGCAGCATGGTCGTCCACAGGTTGGCGAGGGGTGTGTTTTCCTTCTCTGCCAGGCGGTGTTGGCCGTGCTTGAGGCCCTTGAAGCCTCCACCGGTGAGCAGACAGGGCACATTGGTGTTGCGGTGCGCCGTGCGCAGGCCGCCACCGTTGTAGACCAGACTGTTGTCAAACAGCGTGCCACCGTTCGGGTCGAGTGGGTCCTTGGCCGAGCGAAGCTGATCAATGAATTCCGAATACAACTGCATCCACTTCTTCGTCCGCTTGAGATTGAGTTCATGCAGCGAGACATTCGAGCCGTAGTGCGACAGCGTGTGCGGCGAAGAGGAAATGTTCATGCTCTGGAGCAGGCCGGCATCAGGCATGCGGTAAGTCACAACACGGGTGGAATCCGTGCGCCACGCGGCGAGGATCATCTGGAACATGGCCTTGATCTCCGGCTCGCCCTGCATGCCTTCCGGCGGCTTCTTCTGGGTCGCCTCCGGATA
>CAZIPY010000389.1:0-9718 GCA_964541125.1 uncultured Luteolibacter sp.
GTCCACCCTGGATCGCGGCGAAGCCATCATCGCAGCCGGTGCCGGCACCGGCATCAGCGCCAAATTCATCGAGAAGGGCGGCGCCGACCTGATCATCATCTACAACTCCGGCCGATTCCGCATGGCAGGTCACGGCTCCACCGCCGGCCTCATGGCCTATGGCGACGCCAATGCGGTGGCCATGGAGATCGGAGAATTCGAGGTTCTGCCCGTGGTGCAGGAAGTGCCCGTGATCTGCGGCGTGCACGCCTCCGACCCCCGCCGCCGCATGTGGCATTGGCTGCTGCAAGTAAAGGACATGGGCTTCTCTGGCGTGAACAACTTCCCCACCCACTCCATCATTGATGGCAAGTTCCGCCAGATTCTTGAGGAGACCGGCATGAGCGTGCAGAAGGAGATCGATATGGTGGCCCTCGCTCGCAAAATGGATCTCTTCAGCATCGTCTATGTGGATTCCACCGAGGAAGCCAAGGGCATGGCTGAAGCCGGCGCGGATGTGATCATCGCCCACGTCGGCACCACGGTCGGTGGCAGCATCGGCGTGGTCGACGCAACCATCTCCCTCGAAGATGCCGCCGCACGCACTCAGGAAATCATCGAGGCCGGCCGTTCCGCTCGCGAAGGTGCCCACTACCTCTGCCACGGTGGCCCCATCAACACCCCGGAGGATGCCGACTACGTGATTAAGAATTCGGATTGTGTCGGTTTCGTCGGTGCCTCTTCATTGGAGCGCATGGCGGTTGAAGAATCGCTGACCTCGCTGACCCGCGAGTTCAAATCCATCAAACTCTGAAAACCCTCTCAAGATCCATGGCCACCATCGCCGTCCTCGGCACCCTCGACAGCAAGGGCAAGGAACACGCCTTTCTCGCCGACCACATCCGCAGCAAGGGCTATGACGTACTCTTGATCGACCTTGGCACCGGTGGTGATCCGGAAATTACGCCCGACATCAATCGCTTTGAAGTAGCAGCTGCTGCAGACCTCGATCTCCAAGCCCTCATCGACAAACAGGACCGCGGTGAATGCGTGGTCGCCATGTCCAAGGCGGCACCTGTCATCGTCGCCAAGCTGGCCGAAGAAGGCCGCATCGATGGCATCATCTCTCTCGGTGGAGGCGGCGGCACCGCACTCTCCACCGCCGCCATGCGCGCTCTGCCTCTCGGCTTTCCCAAGCTCATGGTCTCGACACTCGCCAGCGGCAACACCGCCCACTACATCGGCGAGACCGACATCGCCATGATGCCCAGCATCGTCGACGTCCAAGGCCTCAACCGCGTTTCCAAAGGCGTGTTTGCCCGCGCGGCCGGCGCCATCTGCGGCATGGTGGATGCCAAGGTGGATGAGAGCGAAACCAAGCCTCTCATCGTGTGCTCCATGTTTGGCAACACCACCGACTGCATCGATCACGCCACGCCCATCTTCGAAGCCGCCGGTTACGAAGTGCTGGTCTTCCACGCTACCGGCACGGGTGGTCGCACCATGGAGAAGCTCATCGAGAGCGGTGCTGTGAGTGGCGTCTATGATGTCACCACCACCGAATGGGCCGACGAACTCTGCGGCGGCACCCTCTCCGCTGGACCCACCCGTTTGGAAGCGGCAGGTAAGGCAGGCGTTCCCGCCGTGGTTGCTCCGGGCTGCCTCGATATGGCCAACTTCGGCGAAAAGGACAGCGTGCCCGCCAAGTTCGACGACCGCACCTTCTACATCCACAACCCACAGGTCACCCTCATGCGCACCACCGCTGAAGAGTGTGCCGAGCTGGGCAAGATCATCGCCAACAAAGTGAACGCTTACACCACTCCGGTGGAGGTCTTCATCCCCAAGGGCGGCATCTCGGTCATCAGCCGCGAGGGCCAGGCCTTCCACGATCCCGCTGCGGACGAAGCACTCTTCGCCGCGCTGCACGAACACTCCAGCGTGCCGGTGCACGACCACGCAGAAGACATCAACGACAAGGCATTCGCAGAAGCTTCCGCCAAGCGACTCCTCGAACTCATCAACGCTTAACCCCTAAATTAAACATCATCATGGTCAGACACTTCGGAGTATTCCAATTCAAGCCCGAGATCACCCCAGAACAAATCGACAACTGCTTTGTCGAGCTCAAGGGCATGGTCGGCAAGATCCCCGGCCTCCTCGACATCGAGCACGGTCCCTACGATAGCGACGAAGGCCTCAATGAGGACTTCACCCACGGCTTCATCATGACCTTCGACACGCTCGAAAGTCGCGACGCCTACCTGCCGCATCCCATTCACGAAGCGGTCAAGGACGTGGTCGTCCCCTGTCTCGAACGCGTGGTCGTCTTCGACTTCGAAGTGAAGGACTGATCTCTACCTGAGATTGCAGGAAGGCGGAGCGACATCCGCCTGACCTCCTCTAAGCCTGTTGACCGCATCGATGACGATGGCGGCGGCGCTCAAGGCATCGGCCTCGGCATTGAGGCGCGAAAAGCTAAAGCGCAGGCTGCTGCGGCCGTGGGCGTTGCCGAAGCCCATGGCCAACTGCACGTGAGACGGCCGGATCTTGCCAGAGAGGCAAGCGGAAGCCGCGGAACATTCCAGGCCGGCCTGATCGAGAAGCTGAATCAGCTCCACCGCCTCGCAACCTTCGAAGGACACATGGCTGGTGTTGGGTAGGCGGTAGATGAGGTTGCCATTCACGCGCACACCTTTGAGTTCTGATAGCAACTTGGACTCAAAGCGGTCGCGCATCACCTGCATCATATTCACTGCTTGGGTATCTTCTCTGACCAAGCGGGCGGCCACCCCCATACCGACGATGCCGGCCACGTTCTCGGTGCCAGCTCGTCGGCCGCTTTCCTGTCCCCCGCCCTGAAGCTGGGGATAGAAGCGGAGGCCTCGTTTCGCATAAAGAGCACCCACCCCTTTAGGTCCGTGAAACTTGTGCGCGGAAAGCGACAGGAAATCGACGCCAAGCTGGCGCACATCCAGTGAACCTTTGCCCGCCAATTGGACGGCATCCGTGTGCACCGGCAGCCCGCGTTCAGCCGCCATCTGCGCGGCCTCCTGCAGAGGTTGAAGGACACCCGTTTCATTGTTGGCGGCCATCACCGACACCATGGCCGCACCATCGAGGAGTGCTTCGTAGGCTTTGAGATCGAGTCGACCATCCGCTGTCACCGGCGCCTGACGCAAGGGCCGCTCCAACTCCTCACCACTGCGCAGCACGGCTGCATGTTCCACCGCGCTAACTACCGTGGCTCCCTGATCCACCAGCCCGTCCATGCTGTGAAGTGCCAGCTGCAGACTTTCGGTGCCACCACTGGTGAAAATGATTTCATCGGCCTGGGCTCCAATGAGCGCCGCTACCTCCGCGCGTGCCTCATCAATGGCCTGACGCGCTGCACGGGCACCAGCGTAGGCGCCGGAAGGATTGGCATGCGCATCCCGCAGCCATGGCAGCATGGCATCGAGAACTTCGGGCAGCAGAGCGGTGCTACCATTGGCATCCAAACAAATCACGCCGCGGATGATGCCGCGGCGTGATGCAATGCACAATCAAATGTGCGGGAGATGGTTGTTGTCTCACTCGATGTTGAGCTTGCCGGCAGGCTTCTCGGAAGCATTCCACTCGCCCTTGACCTTCTGGTCGTGGTTGGGCTTGTCGCAGTCCTTATTGGCAGTGGCTTTCTTCTCACAGTCACCACCGTGAAGCTTCTTCTGGAGTGCCTTGTATTCGGTCCAGTCGTAACCCTTGCCGTTCTTCTGAGCGTTGGCAGCGGCAATTTTGTGTTCGGCGAGCTTGTTGTAGATGTCAGCCTTGTCGGTTTTGCCATTGGCACGGGCTTCAGCAGCCTGCTTGCGGTAGTTGTCGGCAGCATTCAGGAAGCCGTTGCCGTGATCCTTCTTGGCGTGGTCCTTCTTGGCAAAATGCTCCTTGCGGCTGTTCTTGATGGCGTTGAGTCGGCCTTCGAGAGCGTGATACTCGTCCCAGCTGAACTTCTTGCCCTGCTTCGAGGCCACACCTGCCTCACGCTTGATCTCAGCCATGCGCTGATAGATGGCGGCGGCACGAGGCATGCCTGCCTTTTCAGCCTCCTTGGCTTTGTATTCGTAGCCACGAGCGGCCTTCTCGGCCCAGTCGTGGTTGCCCTTGCCTTCTGCAAGTGCGGTAGCGGGTAAAATAGCGATGGTGGCGGCTGCCACAGCGGTGATGGTTTTCATATTGGCGGGATTTGTTGTGCTAACGACTTTGAAGTGTTTTGGGCAATTCCGCCATCAAAAAGAGCTTAGGAAAGCTTACGTATTGAAGCTTACGCATTCGCGTTGGAAAATTCCCTCGTTTTTACAATGCTCAGGAGCTTGCAAGCCCCCTGCTCCCGGCCATACTTCAGGCGTGAATCGACTGTTTTCGCATGTGATCGGAGCATTTCTGGCCGTGGTGGCCGGCGGCTCCATGGCGCTTGGGCAGGAGGCCACCCAGGAGACCACCCCAGCCACCCAGGAGGCCACCTCACCGACCCAGGACGCCCAGGGAACCTCATCGCCCCAGAAGGTGATGGTGATTCCGGTCCAGGGCCAGATCGGCAAGCCGACACTCTTTGTCCTTCGCCGCGGCATCAAGGAGGCCATCACCAAGGAGGTGGATCTGCTCGTGCTCGACATGAATACCCCGGGAGGCAGCCTCGGAGTCACGCTGGAAATCATGGAGGTCCTCGACCGCTTTCCCAACAAGGTCATTACCCACGTCAATGGAGACGCGACCTCTGCCGGAGCCATCATTGCCGCAGTTACCGATGAAATCTACCTCTCGAAGCGGGCCACGATCGGTTCATCGGAAGCCGTCACTGCAACTGGAGGGGAATTGAGCCCTGCCATGAAGCGCAAGCTCAACAGCTACATGGCCGCAAAAATCGAGGCTTACAACGAAGACCGTCCTCTGCGTGCCCAGGTGTTGAAGGCAATGCTCGATGCCCAATTCGAGTTCAAAGTGGACGAGGAAGTGATCAGCCCCAAAGGCGAATTACTCAACCTAACCGCAAAACGCGCCATGGAAGAATTCGGAGATCCCCCAATTCCCCTGCTGGGAGCGGGTATTGCCGAGAACGTCAGTCTCCTGCTCAACGGCAAATTGGGCGAAGGCAACTACAGTGTGGAGCGCTACGAGCCCACCTGGTCCGAAGATTTCGCCCAATGGATCACCGCTCTCACACCGGTGCTGATCGCCCTGGGCCTGCTCGGTCTTTTCGTCGAGTTCAAGACTCCGGGCTTTGGCGTCTTCGGTGTGGCCGGACTCATCCTGCTGGGCATCGTCTTTTTCGGTCATCACACGGCAGGACTCTCTGGTCATGAGCCCATGCTGCTTCTGCTCATCGGACTCATCCTCATTGCGGTCGAGATCTTCATCATTCCGGGCACCATGGTCTCCGGGATTTTAGGAGCTGTCTTGGTCCTCAGCTCACTGGTCTGGGCCATGCTCGACATCTGGCCCAACGAGCCTCTCACCTTCGACGGCGATCTCCTCACTCGTCCGCTGATCAACGTGACTCTCGGAGTCGCGGGAGCGGTGATCCTCTTCATCGCTCTGCTACGTTTCCTCCCCGGCAGTGGACCTTGGGGTGGCATGGTGCTGCAAACGGCGATCGCCGGTGCTCCCGATGGCATCCACCCTGTTCATGCGCCTGAAGAAAGCGGCATGGCTCAAGCGGATCTGGTCGGTAGCAAGGCGGTGGCCGCCACCGATCTCTATCCAAGCGGTCAGGTCACCATCAAAGGCAAGCGCTACGAAGCACGCCTGGAGGTCGGCAGCGTGGATGCCGGAGCAGATCTGAAAGTCACCCGGGTTTCCGAGTTCGGACTCATCGTGGAACCTCAATCAAAGGAGGCAAAGTCATGACCTGGATCATTCTTTTCTTCGCCGTGGGGATCACCCTGCTCACCCTCGAGGTCATCATCCCGGGCGGCATCCTCGGCGCCATCGGTGCCGTCTGCATTCTCGCCAGCTGCGTGGTCTCCTTTGGTGAATTTGGCGCCATGGGCGGCATGATCGCCACCGCAACCATCTTCGTACTCACCGGACTCATCATCTGGATCGAGTTCAAGGTCTTCGCCAAGACGGGCATCGGCAAACGCGCCTTTCTCAGCGCCAGTGTGGACGCCGTGAGTTCCGCCTACGACGAGGACGCCAAGGAGCTCATCGGCAAGAAGGCTGAAGCCCAGACCACTCTGGCTCCCAGTGGCTACATCACCATCAACGGCACGCGTTACGAAGCCTTCTGCCAGGCCGGACTGATCGAAGCCGGCACCGCCCTCAAGGTGGTGGGCGCGGACAGCTTCCGCCTGATCGTCGCGCCCGAGAACGATTCCTCCATCAGCTGACGAAATCAGTTGCCAAATCACACAACTCCTTAAACTAAGCCAAGAATTCTAACGAACCCTCTCCTACCAACCCCAAGCTTTTCCCAACCCCACCCATATCATGCCTGACATATCCACCATCATTCTCATCGTTCTCGCCATTGTAGGCCTCGTGGTCTTTGGCATCATCGTTTCCTTCTTCAGTGTCTGGCTCCGAGCTTGGCTCGCCGGTGCCTACGTTGGCTTCACCGAACTCATCGCCATGCGTCTGCGCCAGGTGCCCTACGGCATGGTCGTCGATGCCCGCATTACCGCCACCAAGGCCGGCATCAGCCTAGCCATTGATGACATCGAAGCTCACTTCCTCGCCGGCGGTAACGTCATTCCCACAGTTCAAGCTCTGATCGCCGCCCAGAAAGCGGGTATCGTGCTCGATTGGAACCGCGCCTGCGCCATCGACCTGGCCACCAAGGGCTCGGGCAAGAGCGTGGTGGAAGCGGTGAGAACCTCGGTTGACCCTAAGGTGATTGACTGTCCGAGCCCGACCTCCGGCCGCGGCACCATCGACGGTGTCTCCAAGGACGGCATTCAGGTGAAGGTCCGCGCTCGCGTGACGGTTCGTACCAACCTCGACCGCTTCGTCGGTGGTGCAAAAGAAGATACCATCATCGCGCGTGTCGGTGAGGGCATCGTCACCACCATCGGTTCGTCGGACACCTACAAGGTCGTCCTCGAAAGTCCCGACACCATCTCCAAGGTCGTGCTCGAGCGCGGTCTGGATGTCGGAACCGCCTTCGAAATTCTTTCCATCGACATCGCGGACGTGGACGTCGGCGAAAACGTCGGTGCCCAACTGCAGGAAGCCCAAGCCGAGGCCGACAAAAACGTCGCCCAGGCCAAGGCCGAAATCCGCCGCGCGGCTGCTGTCGCACTGGAACAGGAAATGGTCGCCCGCGTCTCCGAGATGAAGGCCAAGGTGGTCGAAGCCGAAGCCCAAGTGCCTCTGGCCATGGCCGAAGCCTTCCGCAGCGGCAACCTCGGCGTGATGGACTACTACAAAATGGAGAACATCAAGTCCGACACCACCATGCGCGGCAACATTGCCAAGGACGAAGACTAAGCTTCGTCCTTCCGGACTCAACTGAATCACCCCCATGGGCTGGCTCTTCGACAACTTCCAAATTCTCTTGGTCATCGGCATCGCACTTGCCGCGTGGCTGAAGAACCGTGGCGAAGCCAAGGAGGAAGAGGAAGCCGAGCGCCAGGCCCGTGAGGAGATGATCCGCCACCTGCAGGAGGTGGAGGAGCGACCCGTTCAAAAAGCTCAGACACCCGCTCAGCGCAAGTCTCCTCCACCGGTTCCGCAACGCTGGGACACCGGCCCCCGGCCTCCCGCCACCCCCGAGGTCAAACCTCCCCCGTTGAGGGAGATCTTCAAGGAGGTGGTCGAGCAGCTTGAGCCGACACCAGGCAGGTTTCAACAGCCCCAGACCTCGACCGGCAATGCCTACGATGAGGAGCCCGCACCTTGGGATTTTGAACACCAGGATGCTTCGCATTCCGAAATCACCGATACCCACGAGCGACAAAACGCGGTCTTGGATCGCCAGCGCAAGATGCAGGAGCGCCTCGCCGAACTGAAGGCGCAAGCCGCGGAACACAAGGGTCAGGTCGCTGGAGCGCGTGAAACCCAGCGCCGTGCCTCGAATCAAAGCCGTGGCAGTATTGCTGACCTTCCGCCCATCGCCGAAGTACTCAAGGACCGCAGCCAGACCCGGCGCGCCATCATTCTCAACGAAGTTCTGGGCAAGCCCATCGGCCTGCGCGACATGGCTTGATCACGACCTGAGGTCGACTCACTTCAGCTCGCGACGCAGCTCAGTGATGCCGTCGCGGATTTCAAAGATGCAGCTGCGGGTGTGGGCCAAGGCCGCCAACTGATCGGCGTCTTCTTCACTGGCCATCAATTCCTGGCAGGCTCCCACAGCTTGGTTGAGCCAGTGGATGCAGCGCTTGAGTACGGCGAGAATGTAACCGGTCTCGGTGTGTTCGTTGTCACCCCCATTGAGGGCTCCTGCGAGCTTACCGCTGACCTGCAACAGACAGGTCACGAGTTGATAATCGGGGCTGCCTTGTCCGGCATCGCGCTGGACCAGATCCATGGCCATCACAGCGAGTTCCTGAGCTTTGGCCTGCAGGGGGTGAGCCTCCTGCTCGTCGTATTCCATCTCCTCGTCGTCCATGTCGCCGAGCTCATCGGCCAGATCGCCTTCATCGCGCTCGGCCATGGCATCCAGCAAACCGTCCCAACCCATGACGAAGGCCTCCTTCTGTTCGCTGTCGGCATCCTCCATGTACTTCTCGAGCACCTCCTGATAGGCGTCGGTCAGGCGGTCGGATTCCTTGAGGCGTTCCTCCCAGGCATACTCGTCGAGCTCATCGTGAATGTTCTCATCGGCATCGGGATCACGGCGGCGGATGACCTGGGCCATGAAGTCGCGCATGGAGTTGAGGTTGGCGAGTTTCTGCGCCTCCTCGGCGTCCTCGTCCATCTGCCAGAGGTGATCGGAGATATCGAGTTCGTAGTCGGAACTCTCAAGCACCACGCGGCCGTTGATTTCGCTGAACCATTCCAGGTAGAGCAGGTTGCAGGTCTCGGTGGGGATCTCCATCTTGGCCTCGTGCAGACGCAACAACTCCTCGTTGCTGACGGTCGGCACCTTGCGGCGACGTGAGGCGGTCATGTCGCCAACCAGACCGTCCTGCTTGGTCTCCAGACAGGCGCTGTCCCAGTGAGCGATAGGGTTGCGATTGAAAAACTTCAGCTTGGTGCCAGCGAGGTCGCGCCAGGTGTCGCCTTCTAATTTTAACTCCAATGGCTCCTCTCTGCCCACCAGCCAGATCTTGCCGGTGGTGCGGCCTTCCACGGTGTTGTCGAGTTCACCGTGAATGACCGCTTCGTCGATCCGCCAAGCCATGTCGCAAATGTTCTTCCCGACCGCCGGGGTGCGTCAAGTCAATGGGACGTGAAATTACCCACATGATCGCGGAACCAAGTAAAAACATTAAAAAACCCTTCGAGAATCGCGCCTTGCCCCGACCGGCGGCTCCTGCTTGAGTTTGCGCCCCTCCCCACCAAACACCGACCCATGGCCAACAAAGACGTCACCGACCACGCCCGCATGGAGAAGATCGTTTCCCTCTGCAAACGCAAGGGCTTCATCTTCCAGTCCGCCGAACTCTACGGCGGCCTCAACGGTTGCTGGGATTACGGTCCGCTCGGCGCCGAACTCAAACGCAACCTCAAGGAATACTGGTGGCGCAAGAACGTGCAGGAGCGTGACGATATCCTCGGCCTCGACGGCTCCATTCTCACCCACCAGGCGGTGCTCACC
>CAZIPY010000390.1:0-1741 GCA_964541125.1 uncultured Luteolibacter sp.
CCATTCCAGCTCACGGTGGATGTTGTGAAAAAGGTGAAGCTCCTCAAGATTGATCCCTCGCTCGTCTTCGCTGTTGGAAGCCGAAGCGCTGGTGCTTGAGATCGTTTGGGAGTTGGAGACACGGCCTTCAGGCGTGATGGCGAACCGGTTCACCCTGCCATCCGCCAGGTACAGGGGAATGTCCTCCACCTCTTCAATTGGACGCGCCAGTAGATTGCTCAGGTCGCGCTTGAGCCTGCCCGCACGAACGTCAGTCAGCAATCCGGCTGAATGGACCGTGAGGTCATGGAAGTGTCGACCAAGCGACCCAGATTCCAAACCGGCTGCCAACTCGACCTGAGATGAGCTCAGAGCGAGTGAGCGGGTTCCGGATTCCCAGTCGAATGCCTGCAATGCCTCGAAGCTCTGATGATGGGGATAGGGAGGGGCTTGAGACCGAAACAAGGAGTCCGAGTTCCCGAAGCTTGCCTCGGCAACCCGCGAAGGTCCCGCGTTCACCTTGGACTTGGTGGATTCATCCGAGGTCCACCATGCAATCCGGCCCGCCCCCGTCCTACCCTCAATCCCGTGGGACGGCACGAGAACTTCATCGTCAGGAGAAGCATCCGCACCCAGCGACTCCCTGGAGACCAAGGTCACCTCCCCGGAAGTGCCTGCTGGCCCTCCACGTCCGGCATTCGCCCCTGAGGCCAACCAGCCGCGCAAGTTAACACTCCGACTCTCCGGTTCTTCCCGCGGACTCCCTTCACGCCCCGGAAGCTGCCAGGCA
Organism: uncultured Luteolibacter sp.; assembly: GCA_964541125.1. Classification (GTDB taxonomy): domain Bacteria; phylum Verrucomicrobiota; class Verrucomicrobiia; order Verrucomicrobiales; family Akkermansiaceae; genus Luteolibacter. The sequence continues at coordinate 770 of CAZIPY010000390.1, forward strand.
TCATAAACACCGGTCCATCTGGGCCGGCCATCATTGGATCCACTCCGCGATGAAAAAGGCGCTGAAATCCTCGAATCGGGCCCCATCTCCCGCTGGAGTTGGCCGATGGCCATCGTGAGAGCCATCCTCGCGTTCGCACGTGCCTCCGCAGCAGCTTCACCCCGCGACGAGCCCCTCAGTGAAATCGTCGATAGCGAAAGCAGGCCAACCGCCAACAAGGACAGAAGGACCATCAGTGAGATCGTGACGACCAAGGCGAAGCCGCCGTGTCGACGGCCTACTTTCGGTGATTTCATGGGTTGGGTCAGGCAATCGAATCTCTCCTTGGGAGACGTCCGAAACAGAAAGACGAGAGTCATCCGACCGGGTCCTGTCGGGTAGTTGGTACAGACATCTCGAGTGATAAGAAGATAGTTCTTCCTGATATTCTGTCTATCCCCCAACCGGGTGAAATTCCAGTGACACCCGCTTCCACCAAGCGAGCCTGCAGGAAACCCAGTTTCAGATCACGGAGCCCGATCATCGCATTCCGACTCGATGACACGGTGCCTCTCCCGAATCAAAGAGAACGACCCATCCCGGGAAGGGATGGGCCGCACCCAGGTGATTACTCCAAACCACCTTGGGCAGTCCTTGGAAAAGGCCAAGAGACGCCCCGAGGAGACCCCGCTTGAATCAGGGACCAGTGACACTGAGCCTTGCAAAGTCCTTCGTTCCAGCCGGGAACGTGAACTTCACCTCGGTGGCACTGGGGAAGGTGACGGTAAAGCCGGGATCAGGATCGGCCAACTGCTGGGCCCACGGAGCCGTAAGCGTTGCTGAAGTCTCGACCCAGTAGTCCGTGCCATAGACCCCCGTGTAATCCGCAGCCTTGGTCCAGGTGACGCTGAGTGTGCCGGCATCGTCGACCACACTGGGAAGCGGCGTGAAGCCGGTGGTATTTCCGTTTGGACCACCGATGAAGAACTCCAC
>CAZIPY010000391.1:0-6276 GCA_964541125.1 uncultured Luteolibacter sp.
GAAAAAGAAGGAGAAGCGATCGGCCACAAGCAAGGCACCTAAGAGGCCTAATGGTCCTGACAAGACGAAGACCAAGGTGGAAGAAGCGAAGCCGCTTCCCTCTGTAGATTTCATGACATTAGTCGCAGCCGAGATAATGAGGCGTGAGCCTTCTCCAAACGTTTCCTTCGGTCGTGCCGCCTCTATTTGGAATGCCAGCCTAGAAGAAATTGATAAAATCAATTCCGACAATCCGACACTCACCCCACTGAGTGCCGAAGACGTTACTTTACTAGCCTCGAAGCTATATAGACCCGAAGAGACAGCTCACTCTGCCGTATGGCGAGCGCTGGAATTACGGCAAATATGCTCTGAAGGACTACATGGGTCACCAATTGCCAGTCAGCTGGCTGAGGCGGCTAACTCCAGTAGTCTGGTCCCATTCCGAAAATTCCTGAAGATCTGTTACCCAACCGGCAAGTATGACGATCAGGTAAAAAAATGGAGAGATTTCCAGAGAAAGTGCACTGATGGGAAGAAGCACGTCGATTGGCATTCCCTGAACAATGAAGAGGAAATAGCGATTGGTGAAAATCAGCCTTACGGCAAAGCACTGGCAGAATTTGGTCCTGATGACTTCGCTCGTATTGATCGAATCATAGGCGAGCAACTAAAGGATGATCGGGAAACAGGTATCGACCTGGCATTCTCATTGATGATCGCAAATGCATTCGTCGAATTCCTCAGAGAGAGCCGGCAAGCAAATTACCAAGCAAAAGGAGAAAAGGGCCAGAGAGCAAAGAAGCTCAACAAAATCACCAAACAGCTGATCGATGGCGAGGATCTGAACTCTGATGAGGTTGAGCTTCTCAAGAGCACCACGGCAGATGACCTAAAGAAAGTGATGGCCAAGCATGGCTTATCGACCGAAGACGGAGAGAAACTGAGAACTGCAATCGAGCGTGGGATATGAGTTATGCCAGTTAATGCAGTAGACCAAAAAATGAACACACTCTCTGAAGAAATCACGAAAGCGCAAACAGTCTGCGCCCTACGATTCCAGGGGTATGAATATGAAGAGGCTACCGGAATCGCTGTCCCCGGCGTCACTGGCGGGAGCTTATCGCGCCTCATAGAACCTGTGGTTGAAACGTTAAATCTCCACACTGCTCAAGAAGACAATTTTGCAGCCTTCTTTGGCCTACAGAGATACCTATTCAAGTGGGGTGGAGAGTATCTAGATAATGGTTCAAAAGAGTATATCGCTTTCGATTTCCTTTTTCTCCACCTGTATCGATTGAGTGTGCCAGCACGATTTTCGAATGAAGAGTATGTCTCCCAATGGAACCGGGAATTCATGGCTTCTGCGGAAGCAATAGCTGGAGGGGTTCGAGGTTCATTCAGACGCAAAGCATAGACTGGCTCGTCAGATAAAATACTGGACGAGCCTTTTGCGCTCCTTTTTTGCCGTAAGCTCCAAAGGCGCTCTGGCAGCTGCGCCGCAAGTTCCATATCGAGGCCTATGTCGGTGCGCCAAGGGAGCAAAAACCCGATTTGCAACCTGTCATGGTCTTGCAAATGAAAGACCACACAAAAACCAAATGGGCTCGTGAGAAGCAGATCACTGAGCGTTACGGACTAAGCCATATGATTCTTTTCAACCTGCGGAAGGCCGGAAAGATCAGATCAGTCTCGCTCAAAGATGAAGGCAAACGCTACGGCGCCCGACTCTTCAATATCGCCAGCATCGAAGAGTATCTGGCTAGCCAGGAAGCTGCTGAAAATCAGGGCAAGTAATGTGTCATTCGCAGCCAAATGACTCAGCGCGTCGCACCGTGACTATCGGCTCCAATCTCACAATCTGACACTGTAAGCATAGGAACCGTTTCAAAACATGAACTGATGAAAATTTCATAATTCATTGAATTTTATCAAGTTGTGAGAACGAAAAAGACGATGGCAAGCGTGCCCTCAAGAGGCGAGCCAATCGGCACAGAGTATATTCTAAGCCAAATTCATTGGCAGTTTTTTGTTACCATTGGCTTATCCGGCGCTAAGCGCATGCCGCTCCATAGGGCGGTAAAGATCTGGAACGGATTTCGAGGGAGACTGGCCAAAACATTAAAATCTGAGCCCAAACGAATGATGTGGGCGGTAACACTCGAATGGGGAAAATCGAAACAAAACCCTCATTTACATGCATTAATCAGTGGTCTACCTCGCGATGCATCACCAACTTCAACCATAGAGGCAATGACCTATATTGGGCATGACATGGAGTTGCGTGATGTGCACGCGGAGGCGTATGTGCGTGGCCTGAACGCTGCGGCATACCTTCTCAAGGAGCTGAACTCCCATGCAGGGTTACTCCGTCCGGATAATGACTGCTGGCCTATGATCTCAGGTAGTACCTGGAGAGCACTCCAGCGCCACCCGAATAGGAGATAGGGTTCGTTCAGCAAGGTTTGCGTCTATACGTGAGGCTTGAAGCTCTTCAAAGCGGTTGTCATTCAGGCAAGCGTTGGAGCATCGCTATGCCCAATGGATAGCCAAAGGGTCAGAAAGAGCCCGGCACGATCAGCGATGCGCTTTGGCAATAAAGTCCTGCAGCGGGGTCCCTAGCCCCTCGGCCAGGTCGTATAGCGCCAGAATGCTTGGAATCCGCTCCAGGCGCTCCAGCCGGCTAATAGAGGCCCTATCCACACCGCTCTTAACAGCAAGCTTGTCCTGAGAGAGCCCAAGACGGACCCTCTCCTCCTTCATCAGGCTGATCAGGGTTTGCAGAAAGGCTTCCGCGTTTTGGCTAGGCATCGTTCGAGACTACCAGCTTCAAAAGACGTTCGATACGTGCGCTTTGACAGATGTCAATTGACACTGAAGCGAATGTTAGTGCGTAATGACCTAGAAAAAATGGCATTAATCAAGTGCAAGGAATGTGGTGAGAAAGTAAGCACCAAGGCGAAGAACTGCCCTGCTTGTGGGGCCCCCATAAAGAAATCGTCTGGCTGTGCCCTTATTCTTCTCCTGCTGGTGGGCTTTTTCGTTATGATGTGCATTGGCCTGACTCAGGTATGGAGAGAGGCCGCGAATAATCCGCCGGATTTGACGCCGAAGTCCGGCACTACCAAGACCGTGGATGGGTATTTGGCCTCCCCCTCGAAAGAGGCGCTGCAAAAGGCCATTCAGTATGCGGCACAGAATGATGAGGCCGCAGTCGGCCAGATGGTGAACTCCGGACAGGTCATCTGGTTGAAGTCGGGACTAGACGTACATATTGTTGAATCAGGAGGGATGCTGTCTGGCCTCGTGAAGATTCGGCCTCATGGATCCACAGTTGAACTATGGACCGTTTCGGAGGCAGTCCGTTGATCTGGCTATCGTTGAGCTGTCTCGATAGTGAATGTCTCATTCGATGTGACTTTCATCCGGGAAAGTAACCGTCACGTAACTTTCGCATTATCGCGAAAGTGACGGATTGGTTCTTTTTTGCAGCCCTCAGGCCTCAATCTCGAGACACCGAAAAACACCGATACATAACTTTACCGACATCGTGAAAGTGGCGAATCGGTTCTCTTTGAACCATGCCATCATCGTCTTTACCCCTCCCGGACAACGCCAAATCATTCCCTCACTAAAAGCATGAATATAGATTCACAAAGCTGCATGAATTGCGGGTCGCATGAGGATCTGCATGTTGTCACATGTAATGACAGTGACCTGCTCGGGCCTGGCCGGCTGCTGCTCCATTGCAGGCGTTGTAGGATTAATAACCGTACCCGAACAGCCGTGAGCTTTCCATTAAGTATGCTTACAGAGCAGATTTTTGTAGAGCTATACCGCACTGGACAGACCAGATCTGATCCTGAAATCTCAGTGCCAATGGTGATGGGGGAAGACAATCCAAAGCTCGTCCATGAGATTCAGTCTTTTCTAGAATCAAACAAACGAGTCATTACTAGATGATACTAGCTAAATTTGGCGGATGTCTTCTCCGAGTATCTTCCGGGCAGCACTAAAAGTCGTTACCTAGAAGCTTGGTTCTGGAGGTTCCCGATCAAACAGCTCTTCAAAATCATCTCTCCAGCGGCCATTTGGAGTATCATCGTCAAACATCCACTGGTCGACAACTTGATCGATTTTTTCGTCATCGATGTGCTCGCAATCCAGCATGCGCTTCATTAAGCCAAGGCTCGTAAGATGCCCTACATCATACTCGAGGATTAGCTCGATCATGTCCGCGTCATCCGTGACGACTTCAATGCCCAGGACAAAGGCAGTTGCGACAATTCTGGTATCTACTTGTGATGGGCCTGTCCCCTTCTTTTCAAGGAACTCTTCTTGCACGTGCTGCCACATGAATTCATAGGCAGAATCAATATCCTTCTTATTTTGATTACTGAGTGAAAGAGATCGTTTCCTGTTGTCGGCGTAGACCTGTTGGTTCAACCAATGAAACTTGGTTTTGAGACGAAAGCTCGATCTGAACTCTGCATTAAGATCTGCATGAATATAGAGGGTGAATTCCTCTTCTCCAAATGGGGTGCTCAGTAAGGGGTGGATATTCTGGGCTAACCGGAAATAGCTATTGGAGTCCAAAATGAGCTTCGTCTGCGCCATGCCTCATCACCCTCTCTCTCACCCCTTGAAGGCGCTGTAGTAGCTTTTAGCATCAACACTATTTACGCCAAGAATAGTAGCTAGAGTGCCTGGGCCAGCATCCTTCTCATCCATATATTGACCAAGCGCGCTATATATCTCGGTTCCGAAATTTTCATGTGCTACCCGCATAAAGTGATCTGCACTTGGAACTTTGTCATCAAACAAGTATTCGCTGAGCGTTTGGAACTGCTTGTTGAAATTTGTGATGTATGCCCATAGCTCGGGTTGCTTTAGCTTATCAAAGTCGTGGCCTCTTGCTTTGGCAAAGTGCTGAATCTCATGATAAACTGAATTTGGAGAGATAGTGTGTTTTTCAGCCCATGCGCCCAGGCATTTGAGTCGCTGTTTGCTTGTTTTGGCTTTGGCGTATTCTGCATACGCCTCTTTTGCTAAAGATTCAGGGAAAAGCAGCGCGCCAGCAAAGCATTCAGCAAAATCTTCGGCTTCATCTATTCTCTTCTCACGTAGCAAATCAATGGTCAGGACGTGCCCAAGTTCATGGGCCATCCAAAATTTGAAATCATGTATTTCTACGTCTAAGTTTAAATAGATCCAAGTGGTTTGAGATTCAGGAAGATGAATGTGAATAGCATTCTCATGTTTAGTTTTCCTGCCCCACATGGTGGGGATGATGATAGCTTGGTGTTCGTGAAAAAGATTGATCAGGTCTCCAAAATCAACTTTGGCATGCTCACCAATATTCAGTTCCAATCGAATCTGCGACACAAGCCCCTGCATATAATCATAATCGCAAGATGGACTCTTCAAGCTGGGAGGAGCCATGAATTCGTCGACATCCAAAAATTTAACTAAAGGCTTTAGTAGTCGTCCCATGTCTTGAGCTTGGGCGACATGTTTAGCCGTGGTCTTACAGCTGCCACGGCGCCGAAAAGCCACGATAGGCTCATCCTCTGTAGCGGATCGCTGAACTAGATCATCGTAAGACAGCTCCAATAAGCGGCCTAACTTCAGCAGCTCTGCTGGGCGGGGAAAGGATTTACCAGTGAACCATTTCGAGACCGATGCCTTGGTCAGTCCAAGGGCTTTAGCTATGGCGGTTTGGCTCAATCCGTGCTTAGAAGCCGCCTCTTGCAGGTGAGAGGTATTGAGTTGTTTCTCCATGGGTGATGGGCGTCAAAGAACCCTCGGCATGGTGTTAACTTTTGTCAACCGGGTAATTTAGAATCCTCAGAATCTCTTTATTTTATCGGTCTCACACTACGCTTTTTTGGCTCACCCAAGACTAGAAGTTAGCCACATGCAGCCTTGTCAGTATCCCCTTGACCTGAGATAACTAGTTCATAGCTTGTTGTATCGTTCGTTTGATTTCTTCATGCGTTGTTTTCTTAACATCCTTTTGATTCTGGCCGTCGGCACTTTCTATACCCTCGGTGGGTATGTGGCGGTGCACGTCTCCCATACTCATGATGTTAGCCAAGATCACGATCACTCACATCACTCCTGTGAACAGATAGATCAGGAGGATGAACAACATGGCCACAGCCATACACCGTGCAACGAGCATCCTGACCCCTGTGACTTCCCGGATAGCGGATCCAAGTGCCCCTCACATGAGCATTGCCATGTCAAAAACTTAGGCGGCGATTCTCCATTGTTATTTTCCGACCCAACCAAGGT
>CAZIPY010000392.1:0-6214 GCA_964541125.1 uncultured Luteolibacter sp.
TCTATTTCCTCAACAACGTGGAAACTCCCGCTGAGCTTCCTGTCGACATGGACGGCTTCAAGAGTCAGCAACACCGCTGGACCAAAGGTTCCATTCAGGTCTGCAAGAAGGTGCTGCCCAAGATCTGGAAGGCCAAGATCCCCCTCTACATCAAGCTTGAGGCCACCGCTCACCTCACCTCCAACTTTGCCTACCTGGGCCTGATCTGCCTCTGCTTCCTGATCTACCCCAACCAGCAATGGCAGCCCGACTTCGGTCCGATGACCTACTACATCATCAACGTGCCGATCTTCTTCTTCGCCTCCGTCTCGGTGGCCGTCTTCTACCTCTTCGCTCAGAAGGCGCTTCAGCCCAAGAAATGGTGGAAGGAAGCCCCCTACCTTCCCCTGCTACTTGCCCTCGGTATTGGCATGTCCATCAGCAATGCCAAGGCCGTGATCGAAGCCCTCTTCAACCACGAGACTGCCTTCATCCGCACTCCCAAGTATGGCATCGCCCAGAGCAAGAAGACCCAGAAGAGCCACGATTGGAAAAAGAGCAGCTACAAGGCCATCAAGAGCCTGACCCCGGTGGTCGAACTGCTGTTCGCCTCCTTCTTCCTCTTCATCGTCATCGAGGCCGCCTTCCGTGGCAACTGGTCCTCCGCGATTCTGCTTCTCCCCTTCCCTGTCGGATTCTTCTACACCTCGCTTTCCTCCATCAGCCGCATGCTGCATGGCATGAAGCCAGCTCCAGTGAAAGTTGAGACCTCCGATAAGCCGTAAGTATTTAGATGATCTTAAGGATTCGCGCCCTTACCCTTAAACTGGCCGCTTTGGCGGCGGTCAGTATCGGCGCCATCAGCTGCGCACCGCAGGGCTCCATTCCCAAGGGAACGGACTACAAGAACAAGATGGTGGTCAGCGTGAAGGACCAGAAGATGTTGCTGGTCAGCAACGGCATCCCGGTAAAGTCCTACAAGATTTCGACCTCCAAATACGGCCTCGGCGACCAACCTGGCAGCTATCGCACACCCCTAGGTCGGATGCAGGTGGCCAAGAAGATCGGTCACCGGGCCCCGCTGGGTAGCGTCTTCAAGAGCCGCCGCCGCACCGGTGAGATCCTCCGCCCCAATGCCAAAGGCCGCGATCCCATCGTCACTCGCATTATCTGGCTCAAGGGCACGGAATCCCGCAACCGCAACGCCTTCCGCCGCAAAATCTACATCCACGGCACCACTGAGGAGCGCCGTCTGGGCCAGCCCGTCTCCTACGGTTGCATCCGCATGGCCAGCCGTGATGTGCGCGATCTCTTCAACCGCGTGGGCTACGGAGCCGATCTTTTCGTGATTCGCGGCTCCATCAAGGAACCCAAGACCGACTCCGCTGTGGCCCTGATGAGGCGGCTGACGGGCGGAAACGGGGGCTGAAAGCCCTGAAAAGCCCATAAATCGGGCTAAAGAGGAGTTGACACCAGTGTCCAATTCCCTAGATTCCCCGCCCCTGCCACTACATTCTGAGGGGCAAACCAACCATTCTCACCATGGCCAACCACAAATCCGCTCTCAAACGTTCCCGTCAGACCATCGTCCGCACGGAGCGCAACACAGCACTCAAGTCCCGCATCAAGACCCTTCGCAAGAAGACCCTTGCTGCTGTCGAGAGTGGTGACAAGGAAGCCGCCGCCTCCACCAACAAGGAGCTGAGCAGTGCCGTGGACAAGGCCGCCAAGAAGAACATCTTCCACGCCAACAAGGCTGCCAACATCAAGAGCAAGACCTCCAAGGCCATCTCCAAACTCAGCTAATCTGGCTGAAGCTTTGACGAAACAAGCGGGCCGGTTTCCGGTGCCGCTTTTTTCGTGCCCTCACCCAACGCTTTTTTGCTACCCCATCCGCCACCCATTCATTCATTCTATCTCCATGTCCGAAACTCCCGTTCCAGATCGCGCTGCCACTGCAGCCAAGATTGCGGCCAATCCGATTGGCTACAAGGTCTGCGAAGGATGCGACTCGATTGTCGCCTCCACCACGGCTCTGTGCCCGAGCTGTCATAGTTTTCGTTTCGAGACCTCTCCCGACCGTGTGGTTGAGCAAGCCCGTCTGCTCGGTTCGCGTGAGCAACAATCCGTGACCTCCGAAGATCTGTTCTCATGACGGGCTTCAAGGAATGGCAGGTCGTCTGCGATGCGCTTGCCACCGGCAGGCAGTCCATTCTCCTACGCAAGGGCGGCATTCATGAAGGCCGCGAGGGTTTCTCCTTTGCTCACGAGTCCTTCTTTCTCTTTCCCACCCGCTTTCACGCCCAGGGCGATCACGTCCGCGAGGGCAGCTTCACCCCCATGCCGGAATGGCAGGACGGTGACCCCATCATCATCACGCATCACTGCACGGCGGAGTGGGCGGTCACTCTCACCGACTGGTCACAACTCGAAGCCGTCGAGCCGCATCACATCTACAGCGAAGCCACCATCCGAGACCGCTTCGACTGGGAGGGCAAAGGCATGGCCTCGGGCAGCATACATCTTGCTCTAGTGCGCACGCGCAAGCTCGCGGAGCCCTGGAGCTTCCCCTACGGCAAGAAATACGGCGGCTGCCGAAGTTGGGTGACACTGGAAGACGCGCCCTCCATCGGCGATGCGACGCCCGTCATCGACGACGAGGCTTTTGCTACTCTCAAGACGCAGCTCGAAGCGATCACTCCTTAGAGTCGATGACTTCCCACTGCTTCTTGGTGTGCTCTTCGAAGGTCTTGGGCGACTTATTGAAGGCCTTCACGCAGCCCTTGCAGCAGAAGTAGACATTACGTCCTTCGTGTTTCACGAAAATGTCGCGTTTCACCTTCTTGGAGCAGTAGCCGCCGTCACATTTCTTGGCGGCATCAACCGGGCATTTCATGCCTTTGACGTCCTTGAGGGGCTTCTCATCGGCGTGGGCAAAACCCAAGGCAAAGAGGCTCAGGAAAAGAATATAAAAGGTTTTCATGCCTATTCCCTAGCCCAGCTTTCCCCTTGGCGCAAATGAATACGGTGCTGGCATCCCTCCGGCACGGGCTCTAGCCTGAGCGAGTGATCACCCGCCGCAAAATCCGTTACCCGGTCTCCGACCCGCTGCGGCAGTATCTGCGCCACTTCGATCGCGAACGCGACATCCCCAAAGTCTACAGTGAACTGCTGCGTTTTAGTGGTGCCATTCCCTATGACGATCCCGAGGGTAAGGAAACCCTGTGGCTGACTGTGATGTATCCTCCAGAGGTCTTCGCCGAGCTCCGTCCGCGTCTGACCGCCATCTACAGCGAACTCAAACTGGGTCGTCACGCCACCCAGCATGAACACCTCATCGTCGACCGCATCGACTTTGGCGACTTCGGCAACTCGCGACCCTTCCGCATCCGCATCACCAATCTATTCAACGACAACTCCGACTACTATTACGTCAAACATGCCGATGCCTCCCGCATCTTCGGTCTAGAGCTGGAACACATTCTCTCACCCAACCGCATCAACTACCTGGTCAACGGCGACACCCTCATTGAGGAACACATTGCCGGCGTTCCCGGCGACGTCTTTCTGCGCGACTACATCACCCAACCCGGCATCAACAAGGTCCGCATCGCCAAGGAGTTCACCAAATTCAACGAACGCTGCTTCATCCGCCTGCTTGGTGACATGCGCAGTGTGAACTACGTCATCGAGGTCACTCCCGACTTCGAGGAAGTGCAGTATCGCGTGCGTACCATCGACTTTGACCAGCAGTCCTACGAAGGCCGTGGCCCCACCTACCTCGCTTTCCGTTTCCGCTCCAACCGCCGTGTGACGAAACTCGCCCTCGATGTCCTCAACCGCGAAAGCATCGACCAATACGTCTCAGAGGAGCACGCCCAGATGGCGCGCCGCGCCAAGGTTGAGAGCAGCCGACTCAAGGCTCTACTGGGCATCATGCAGCGCGAGGAACTAGCCCCCCGCGAGCACGTCGTCACCCTGGCCAAGGAACTGGATCGCATGCACGACTCCACCATCTACCAGGAATGTCAGACCATGGGCGAGCTGACCGCGCTGCACATCTCCAAGGAACTCGAAATCGACATCTCCGACATCTGAAGCTCTCCATGTCCAACGAAGCCCCCAGACTCTTCCTTCTCGATGGCATGGCCCTGATCTACCGGGCCCACTTCGCGCTGATTCAGAATCCCATCCGCAACTCCAAGGGCATCAACACTTCGGCCCTCTACGGATTCACCAACACCCTCCTCTCTATTCTCGAGAAGGAGCAGCCCACCCACATCGGCGTGGCCTTCGACACCTCAGCGCCCACCCCGCGCCACATCAAGTATCCCGCTTACAAGGCCCAGCGCGATGAAATGCCCGAGGAGTTGGCCGCTGCCATTCCTCACGTCAAAACCCTCTGCAAGGCCTTCCATATCCCGGTGCTTGAGCTGGATGGCTTTGAGGCCGACGACATCATCGGCACCTTGGTCAAACGCGCCGAACCCGAGGGCATCACCTCCTACATGGTCACGCCAGACAAGGACTTCGCCCAGTTGATCTCCCCCACCACCTTCATGTGGAAGCCAGGTAGAAAAGGTGGAGAACACGATGTGGTGGGCATGGAACAACTTCCCGAGATCTGGGGTGTGGAGAAGCCCGAGCACATCATCGACCTCCTCGGCCTGATGGGCGATGCCTCGGACAACATTCCTGGCGTACCAGGAATTGGTCCCAAGACCGCGGTCAAACTCATCGCCAACTTCGGCTCGGTGGAAAACCTCGTCGCCAACACCGACCAACTGCAGGGCAAGCAGAAGGAGAACGTCGAAACCCATTCTGACGAAGCGATCCTTTCCAAGGACCTCGCCACCATCATCATCGACGTGCCCGTCGAAGTCACCTGGGACGAACTCAAGCTGGCCGAGCCCGACATGGAGGCCGTGAAGGCTCTCTTCAACGAATTCGAGTTCCGCACGCTAACAAAACGCGTGCTGGGCGCAGACGCCAAGACAGAGAAAGTTGCGGACACGACAGGCGACGACGAATCAGAAACCGCCTTCGAAAGCTTCAAGACCCTCAAGGACGTCGACCACGACTACCAACTGGCCGACAGCCCCGAGAAGGTCGAGAAGCTAATCAAGGAACTCGGCCAGCAGAAGAGCTTCTGCTTCGACATCGAAACTACCTCGCTCGATCGCTTCGGTGCTAAGTTGCTGGGCATCGCCTTCAGCTGGAAAGCCCACGAAGGCTGGTATCTTCCTGTGAGTAGCGTGGACGGCGACCTCCCCAAAGAGCTGCTAAACATCTTCCAGTCCGATGCCGAGAAGATCGGTCACAACCTGAAATACGACCTCTCCGTCCTCGCGCATCACGGCATCGAGGTCAACGGACCCTTCTTCGACACCCTGCTGGCCGACACTCTGGTCGCGCCCGAGCGTCGCCACGGCATGGACTACCTCGCCGAGATCCTGCTGGGCTACTCCCCCATCAAGCTCGCCGACATCGCAGCTCCTGCCGCCGAAGAAGACGCGGAGGACGACCTCTTCTCCATGGCAGCCAAGAAGAAGGCCTCCAAGGATCTCGACATTGCCGCCATTCCTCTGGAAACCCTTGGGGAATACGCAGCCGAGGACGCCGACGTCACTTTTCAGCTCGCCGGCATCATCCGTGGCAAGCTCGAGGAGACCGGCCAAAAGGAAATCTACGAAAACATTGAAGGTCCGCTCCTTCCCGTGCTGGTGCGCATGGAGATGCAGGGCATCGCCTGTAACCCGAATTCGCTCGAAGAAATCGGCAACGAACTGCAGCAGCGCATCGACAAACTCGCGGAGTCCATCCAGAGCCACGCCGAGGAACCCTTCAACATCGCCTCGCCCAAGCAATTGGGGGAGGTCTTGTTCAACCAACTCAAGCTGGTCGACAAGCCCAAGAAGACCAAGACCGGTCAACTCAGGACCGACGAGCAGACCCTCTCTGCACTCAGCGGCGTCCATCCCATCATCGAAGACATCCTCGCCTGGCGCGAATCGTCCAAACTCAAGTCCACCTACTTGGATGCCTTGCCACAGCACATCCAGCCGCAAACCGGGCGCATCCACACCCACTTTCACCAACTCGTCGCCGCGACCGGCCGCTTGGCCTCATCGGACCCCAACCTCCAGAACATCCCCATTCGTTCGGAAGCCGGCCGCCAGATCCGCAAGGCCTTCGTGCCCGCTGAAGGCTGCACCCTCCTGGCCTGTGACTACTC
>CAZIPY010000393.1:0-11867 GCA_964541125.1 uncultured Luteolibacter sp.
GTTGGGGTTGTTGTAGGCGAGGAGGTGGGGGCGACGCGCCTTGTGGGGGCAGTTGTTGGCGCGGTGGCGGGTGGCGATGCAGCGGTTGTAGGCCATGGCGTTCAGACCATCTTCGGTGTGAACGGTGGCATTAACCGGGCAGACGGTTTCGCAGGGAGCGGATTCACACTGCACACAAGCGACCGGTTGCGGCAGCATGGCGGGGTTGTCCTGAACCCAGTCGGGAGCCTTCTTGTATTCGCCGTCCTCGTCCTTGATTTTTTGGCCGTGGTCGTCGCGGACGTATTTCTGAGTGGCGTAGTAGCGATCCATGCGGACCCAGTGCATTTCGCGACCCATGGCAACCTGTTCCTTGCCGACAATGGGAATGTTGTTCTCGGCCTGACAGGCCACGGTGCAGGCGGAACAGCCCATGCATGAGGTCAAATCGATGGTCATGCCCCACTGGTGCAGCGGGTCGTTGATCAGCGGTTGAGCCTTGCCGTCCTTATCGGGATCCCAGGTGGAGGAACCCTCGGGCTTGTAGAGATAGACGTTGGGCGGGACGTGGGAGTCCATGCCCTGCTTCTGGACGTTGTCGAGTTGGGCTGCAAAGTCACCTTTGCGGGCATCGTCCATGGTCGACACCTCGCGGGCCAGCGCACGACCATACATGGCGTGGTGTTCCTGAGTGAGGGCAACGGGATAGCGACCCTTGACTGATTCAACCTTGGCGCCAGTGGCGAAGTAAGGTGTGTCCGATTTGCGGAGAGGATAGACATCGAAGCCACGGTTCACTCCAACCAGACCGACGTTTTCATCACCACCCTTGCGACCGAAATCGTCTTCGTCGTTGAAGCCTTGGCCGTAACCGACCGGGATGACGATGGTGTTTTCGGCCTGACCGAAGGAGATCAGCACCGGGAATTCAAGAGTCTTACCGTTGACGGTGACAGCAATCATCGGCGCGGTGCGCTTCTCCCCTTCCCCGTCGGGGCCGACGGTGGCAAAACTGGACTCGAGCTTGAGAATCTTCTCGTAGATGCCGAGAGCCTTGGCGGTTTTGGGAGCGATGAGCGCCGCGTTGTCCCAAGTCAGTTTGGAAATCGGGTCGGGAGCTTCCTGCAGCCAGCCGTTGTCGATGTAGCGACCGTCGTAGACGGAGGCATCGGTGGCGAAGATCACTTCGAGGGCATCCTTGCTGGGCTTGGCATGACCACCGGCAGTGTAGGAGGGAGTAGCAGCTTCGGCGGCAGGATAGGCAGTGCCATCCCAGAAACCGTGCTGGAGGAGCTTCTTCCAAGCAGCGTCACTCTTGTCGGCCACACCGGCAAAGGTCTCACGAACAGCAGCGTATGCAGGAGAGGCTTCACCTTCTGGGCCTTCGCCGTTGAGCAGCTTGCCTTCCTTATCGAGCAAGGCGAGCAGCAGCTCCAGCTCCGAGACGCAATCGCCGTAGAGCGGCAGGATCATCGGCTGGACGATGGTGTAAACACCCTTCGAGCTGCTGGCATCGGACCAAGCCTCAAGGTAATGGGCGGCCGGAATGTGCCAGGTGCAAGCATTGGCGGTAGCATCGACTCGCTCACCGAGATGGATGGAGGTCTTCACCTTACCGAGCAGTTCAGAGAACTTGAGATCGGCGGGAGCATCGTAGACCGGATTGGAGGGGGTCATCAGCACCAGAGTGTCGATGGATTTGCCATCCACATCCGCTTTCAGATCGGCAATGGAACCGAGATCACCGGTGCCAGTCTGCAGGGCTTGGAGGGCCTTGCCGGCACCCACGCTATTGAGTTTCTGGTTGATCAGGAGGGCGAGAGTCTTGACCGCCGCACTCTGCCTAGATCCGGCAAGCACGATGGACTTTTCGCCCTTATCCACGAGATCATCGACCAGGGCATCCACCCACTGGCCTTGAATCTTGTCGAGCTTAACCGCTTCGATGTTCTCGACGCCCACACGATGAGCCACCGCACGGGCAATGAGTTCCACTTCACTGGGAGAAACGCGCAGACGGTGATCGGCCATGCCGCCAGTGAGTGAGTAGACGGACTCCACCGCGTAGAGGCGGTTCATCGAATCCTTGTTTGGCTTGTTGTTGTAGCCTTGGCCTTCCGGCTTGCGACGGTTGAAGAAATCCGTGGCAACACCTTGGGGATCGGTGGATCCAAAGTCGCAATCAAGGGCAAGGATGCGGTCGGCCTGTTTGAAGTCAGCAACCAGCTTGACACCGTCGCCAGCGACACCGGCACCTTCCAGGGCTTCGTAGCTGTAGAATTTCGCTCCGGAGAATTTCTCACCGAGCTTACTGATCAAGCTATTGCGGGTCGGACTGGCATCTGCACCAAAAACAAAACCGATCTTGGCGGCTCCACCCGCGGCAAGATCGGCAATCACCTTCTCAACTTCAGCGCGCTTGGCAGGTTTGCCCTGCTTGAGGAATCCACGCGATCGATTGACGGCGTATAGGTTTAGGACCGAAGCCTGGGCGAAGGCATCGGTACCATCTGCATCGGGGTGAAGCTTGTTGGGAGCAACCTTGGTCGGACGACCTTCAAAGGAGGTCACCACCAGCGGCGTAGCACCGTTGGCACGCGGCATGGAAGAGGCGTAGTAAGTGGCCTTGCCAGGAATCACCCATTCGGGCGACTGGGTGTAAGGCACGATGTAGCTTTCCGGACGACGGCAGCTGGTCATGCCGAAACCGGCGAGCGCGGTCGAAGCACCCATCAGCTTCATGAAGGAACGGCGCGAGGTCTCAACCTCCTCCTGATTCGCCATTTCCGCTGCACCGCGTGGAAACTCACGATCGAGCCAGGTGCGAAATTCGGAACTGTCCTCGAGCTGACCCGTACTGCGCCAGGAAACCGTATTCTCATCGGCGGGGGCGTCAGGGTGATGCTGAATGCGCTTACTCATGTGTGTATCGCGGAAGTGTTGGGAAAGTGGGGAGAGTGAGTGTTAGGCGGCCGATTCCAATTAGTGGTGACCTTGGGCAGTGGGCGGGCTTAGTGATGGCAAGTGGCGCAGCTGGTCTTGGGATGAACCTTGAACTGCTCCTTGAGCTTCTTGCCGAGGTCCTCGGTTGTGACGATGCCCTCGCTGTCGGCGAAGTGCTTGGCGTATTTGGCAACGTCCTTGTCGCCATAGTTGAAGTTGAAGACCTCCTCGAGCGGGCGCAGGTGCTTCTCGGGGGCGCGGTGACAATCCAGACACCAACCCATGGTGTGCGACTCGGCCTGATAGACGACTTCCATTTTGTCGACATCGCCGTGACAGCTCTGACAGGAGATGCCGCGGTTCACGTGTGCGGAGTGATCGAAGTAAACGTAGTCGGGAGACTTATGAACGCGCACCCATTCGATGGGTTTGCCATCATACTGCGGATGATTCGCATTCATCGAGCGATGCAGCGGCTCGAGCTTGGGGCTGTCCTTCTGAACGTGCTGGTGACAGTTCCAACAGGTGTTACCAGAGGGAACGTTGGAATGACCGGCCACATCGACGAAAGAGTGACAGTAGCGGCAATCGAGGCCGAGTTGATCCACGTGGATCTTGTGAGAGAAGGGAATGGGCTGACTCGGTTGGTAACCCACCCGCAGGGTTTTGGGAGTCGCGTAGTAGCTGAAGGCGAGCCCGATACCGAAGACCAGGGCGATGACGCAGACAGCAATTTTGATGGGCAGCAGGTTGGTCCAGCGGGGAAAAATGTTTGCCATGACGAGGCGGGGACGGTGCGGGGAGTTTGGGCTTGAAGCAAGGGACCCACGTCGCCTCGCTCCGGCGCGGGGAGAATGCAAACCACCGCAGTAGTTGCAACAGCAAAAAACTGTTTAAGGGCAATTTATTAACCCTCGCAAAACGCCCGTCTTATTGAGAACCAAACTCATTAAGCGGCGGTACTAATCCTCCTTAGGAAGACCAGTTCATCCCCTTCACTTTTCTCCATTCCCGATACGCCGCAAATTGCTCCGTTTTGGACAAGTTGAGACGCTCGGGATCCTCCGCCAAAAACTGATCGAAGGCACTCTCCTGTTGCGAGCCGTCATTCGGATCCGAAGCCTTTACCGGATTGTCGCTCAATGCCTTCTGCAACTTGGCAACACGTACCTCCAGCCCTGAAATGGAAGCTTTCAGGGCGATCAGAAGGATCACCACCAGGCCGAGACCCGCAATGATGATCCATTCTGCGGCGGAAACGTCCTCCATGAGCGATTAGATGTCGTAAGCCTTGCGACGGTCTTTCTTGCAGAGGGCATTGGCTTCGTCATCACCGACGAAGCGCTCGGTTTTTGGATCGAATGTCAATTTACGACCCAACTTCCAAGCGATGGAAGCGGCGTGCCCGGTGACGTGACCATTGCGGGTGATGACCGAGTTGCAGGCGGGCTGCTCGCGGGACTTCACACAATCGAGGAACTCGCGCACGTGCTTGATCGGATCGATGCCGCGCATTTCCTCGGGCGCCTTGTTGCCAAAGAGGTTCTTGTCGCTACCGACAATCTTGCCGCTGTCGCCGGCTTCAACCCAGCCGTCCTCGCCTTCAACGCGAATCGGGCAGCTCGAGAGGCCCTCCTGCCAGTCCCCTTCTCCCTTGAATCCGGCAATGCGGATCACCAGGCGGGTACCGTCGGCGTATTTGCCGTAGATGGTGTCCCCTTCAACTTCGAACTCCACCGGGCTGGTGTCGTCCTTGTTGGCGGCCCATTGACAGATGTCGATGGTGTGGGAGCCCCACTCCAAGACTTTCCAGCCAGCACTGAGGGCGTTGTGGCCACGCCAGCGGCCACGGCAGTAGTCGCGGTTGTATGGAATGTCGGGCGAGGGCCCAAGCCAGCGATCCCAGTCGATGACTTCGGGATCGGGCAGCGGCTGACCGGGAAGCGGCTCGTGACCGAGGAAGGGCTTGATGCTGCCGGCGTGCACCGAGGTGATCTTGCCGAGCTTGCCATCGTTGGCGATCTTCGAAGCCAGCTTGAAGTTGTCGACGTTGCGACGCTGGGTGCCGGATTGGAAGATGCGCTTGTTTTCACGCACGGCCTCGTCGAGTTCGCGGCTCTCATCGATGGTCATTGAACAAGGCTTCTCACAGTAGATGTCCTTGCCGGCGCGGGCTGCCTTGACGGTGGCGGGAGTGTGCCAGCGATCACCAGTGGCAATGAGCACGGCATCGATGTCATCACGTTCCAGAATATCCTCCATCTTGCGGTAAGACTTACAATCCTCGTTGCTATAGGCGCGGTTGGTCAGCTTGCGAATGATCTCGGAACGCTCTTTCTGAACATCGGCAATGGCGACGAACTGACAGTCTTTCTGAGCGTGGAAGGCGGCGAGCACCTTGCGTCCACGGGGGCCGAGACCAATGCCACCGACGACGATGCGGTTGCTGGGAGCCACAGCACCGTCTTTGCCAAGGGCGCTGGAGGGAATGATGGTGGGCATGCCGGCAAATGCGGCGGCACCGGCGACAAATTTTCTGCGAGTCGTATTCATGAGAGCGGGATGAGTTGAGATGGATTCAGGCGATTAGCCCGAACACCATAGCGTCCAAAAAGATACGGGCGAGTGAAAATGAAATTTCACTCGGACGAGTCCTTGCCCTCTAAACGGGCAGGTTCTTCGACCTCTTCCACCGTCTGAGCAGCATCGGGATCTGCCTGCTTCACATCCTCGAGCTGCTCTTGCTCACCCGTCATGAGACGCTCGGCAATTTCCTGCAGCTCTTCAACCGGGATGGCGAAGCTCTCGGCGCGGTTGGCGCGGGCGATGGTCATGCCTACGCAACGGCCCTCAATGTCGAGCAGCGGTCCTCCGATACTATATTTATTGGCAAGAATGCTGTGCTGCACCACGCGCGGGAAATCGCTGCGGCGGATTGAGAACTGACCACTCATCTGGTCGTTGCGGTTCGGCGGGGGCTTCATCTGGTGGGCAGGCATCAGGCGAACAAAGACCTCCATCTCCTCCTTGTCGCGCTTGAGGCCAATTAGAGCCTTGCTACCAGTGTAGTGATTCTTCTTCAGGTGCTCCACCAGCTCCTTGACCTCTTTGACTTCCTTGCCGTCAGCGGTGAGCAGCACATCTCCCTTTTGGATGCCGGCTTCGTTGGCGCCTCCCTTGGTATCCACACTCTGGATAACGAGCCCCTTCTTGTCCTCCTTCTTGATGGAGATGCCCATCACCAAGCCGCCGGCCGGTTTGATACGGCGGGGCTGGGCACTGATCACACCCATCAGGGCGCGACGCTTAAAGCGCGAGGTAGCGCCGTTGGAAATCACCCACGAGCCGAGTGTTACATCACTGGACGGCGCATATTCGACGGGCTTGAGATCCTTGGCTTCGACTTTGATCAAGCAGACATCCCAACGGGTATCGACTCCAAGTAGCTCGACTGAAGCGTAACGCTTCTTGTCGATCACGACCAAGGGCTCCTTAAGATCGCGGTAGACACTGTGCTTAGTGAGGATGTGGCCGTCGGCAGAAACGACAACGCCATAGCCTCTCTCCTCACGGCCATCCATGATCGAGGCACTGGAGACCTGCAAGACGGCACGCTGAGGTTCGAAGACGGCCATCAGCTTTTCACCGGTGCTGCGCAACGGAGCCTCAAGACTGTACTGTGCCGAAAGGGGCGCAGCCGTAGCGATCAGAATGGGGAGCAGAAGTTTAGCGTTCACCGAGTTTGACAGTAATGGTTTCAGTTTTCTCACCCCGCTTGACCTCGAAGACGACATCATCTCCGACGGAAAGATCCTTCAATACTTCCTTGAGGTCCTCGCGCTTGGAAAGCTTGGTCTCGTTGGCGGTGAGTAAGATATCCCCTTCCTTGATGCCTGCCTCAGCGGCTGGAGTTTCCTCACCAACGCGGGTCACCTTAATGCCTTCGCCATCGTGCGACTCACTGGCGAAGCCGAGGAAGCCGTTGCCCTTCACGGGCTTCTGAGCAAAGGGACCTTCACCGATGAATTCACCACCCATCATCGCATCCCAGTTCTTGATGAACTCATCGCTGGGAACGTGCATGTTTTCCTGCAGCACTTGACCGACGCGGGAATGAATGCCCACCAGTTTGCCGGTGAGATCGAAGAGCGGGCCACCGGAATCACCACCGATAAGGATGCAATCGGAGTGGAGGGTGGAATTGGAAAGCTTGACGATGCGGCCGAGGCGAACGACCACGCCACGGTCCTTGTCGAAGCCGCCGGAATGACCGAGAGCGAAGACCCAGTCACCGAGTTGCGTGGAATCCTTCTTGTCGATCTCAACATGAGGCCAGTCCTTGCGCTCAGGCTTGACGATCTTACAAAGAGCGGCGTCCGTCACGGAATCGAGACCGAGAGAGATGGCCTCCGCTTCGGTGCCATCTTCAAAAAGAATCTTGATGGTCTTGTCGACACCACCCGAAACGTGGGCCGCGGTCATGATCAAGCCATCAGGGGAAACCACCACACCACTGCCGCTGCCCTGACCAATCTGCAGGCAGATGGTCGCGGCCCTGACCTTATCGAGGCCGTCGTGAACCGCCTTCTGGATGACTTTGAGATCCTCGAGAGTTTCAGGAACCTTCTGATCGTTGACGTAAGGGCGCTCTTCCGCATGGAGCAGCCCCAGCGAACAGCTGGTGACCGCAAGTAGTCGGAGGATGGTGGATTTCATGCTGAAATGACGCATCGGTGGGACGAATTTACACTGGGTATAACGTTGCTGGCAACCCGCAGCTGTCCAAATAAGGTGGAGTTCATGTAAGACGTTTGTAAACCGCGAGCCATTCCCGGCCTTCCCGGCCCGGATAGGCGGTTTCCGGCTGCCACGCCTCGATGCGCTCAAACCATGGGGCAAGGCAGGCGTCAATGGCCTCCCGAGTGGAGGAAAATGGTGGCCCCTGCTCCTCCTCGCCTGGATCCCAAGGGGTCAAAAAGAAGACTCCGGCCAAAACGCTACCCGGAGCCAGAACTTGAGCGGCACTCCTCGCGTAGTCAGCCCGGAGGCTCGGATCGATGGCACAGAAACAAGTGTGCTCCCAGATTGCTGAAGCTTTCCGACCTTCCCGTTGGGTTGCATCGAGAAAGTTCATCAGCTCATAGCGCTCTGCTTTTACAGTCGGGTGGGACTCGGCTGCCTCAATCGCCGCTGGCGCAATATCGAGACCCACGGCCTTGATACCGTGCTCTGCCAGCAAGCGGACGTCATGACCGGAACCACACCCAGGAACCCAGACTTCGCCTTCACCAAAGATCTCTGCGCCAAGACGGTCGATCAACTCGGCTAGCGGCGGCGCTGCCACCCCCTTGTCCCAGGGCGTATCACCATCGAGGTAGCGTTGCTGCCAGTCCGTCATGCATGAACTGTCGGATGGCAGCGGGTGATTGCAAGGTCCATCCTGACGTCTAGGATCTCACCCATGCCAGCCATCCGTGATAGCCGCTTCACCGCCATCGACTTCGAGTCGGCCGGTGCCGCGCGCGGCAAAACCGATGTGCCGGTGCAGATAGGCATGGCCTCTTGGTCACTTGAGGAAAGTCATCACGATGCCTATGTCTCCCACCTCTCAACTGATCAGCCCATCCAGTGGTCGGCCCAGAAGGTGCACGGCATCACCAAGGAGGATCTCGCCGATGCGCCTTCCCTGCTCTCGCTCTGGCCGGAATGCAAAAACCGACTGAAGGATGCCGTGGTCGTCGCTCATGGCCGCGGCACCGAGAAGCGATTCCTCCGCGCCTTTCCCGGTCATGGCTTCGGCCCCTGGGTCGACACCCTCCAGCTCGCCCGTGCCCTCTGGCCCGAATTGGAGGATCATTCATTGGGTGCACTCTGCGACAAACTAGATCTGACCGCGGCCATTCAGGAACTCGTTCCCGACAAGAATTGGCACGATGCCCTCTTCGATGCCATTGCCTCGTTGATACTCCTGGTCCACATCATCGAGCTCCACCAGCTTGCCGATCAGGATGTGGAGTGGCTGGAGCATCCGGACACCTCAGCCTGGCACCAAAAACGCCGGCATTGAAACTTAGTCCGCTGTGAAAAATCTTAGCTTGGGCTAAAACTTCCTTTTACAGAAGGAGGGAAAGAGCCGAGACTTTCTCCGCACGATGAGTTCCCCCGCCCCCAACAAATCCACCGGCTCCGGATCGACCGCGATGGATGATTATCTCGAGCAGATCCTGCATCTGATCGAGGACAAGGGCTATGCCCGGGCCATCGACATCTCCAAGAACCTCAACATCTCTCAGGCCAGTGTGACCAATATGCTGCGCCGGCTGGATGCCGAGGGACTCGTCATTCACGAAAAATACCGCGGCACGACTCTCACTGATGAAGGCCAGCGCATCGCCCGCGCGATTGTCGAACGCCACGAAACCCTCACCCGCTTCCTGCGCCTCTTCGACATTGATGAAGAGACCATCTACCGCGATGTCGAGGGAATGGAGCACCACGTCTCGCGTCCCACTCTGAACGTGATCAGTGCTATTGCGGATGCCTTGGAAAAGGATCCCAAACTGTTGGCCCGGATCCGCAAGGCCTCGGAAAACTCCAAGAAGAAGTCCTGAAGCCACCTTACCCCTTGATTCCCCCTTCAAGCAGGGGCATCTATGCGGGCAGACACCCCGCCCTCCACACATGCCCGATGCCGAATACGTTCGCGACGCCTTTTCCCGCATCGCCGACCGCTACGTCCTGACCAACCACGTGGTCAGTTGCGGCGTCGACATCTGGTGGCGCAAAGTGGTGGCAGAGCGGATCCGCGGATGGAACCCCACCAAGCTTCTCGACATCGCATCGGGCACCGGTGACCTCGCCTTGGAGCTACAGAACCACTGCCCAGAATGCGAGATCATCGCATCGGATTTCTGTGCGGAAATGCTCGAACACGCCTCGCGCCGGGGAGTCCATCAGACACTGGTTGCGGACGCCCTCAATCTACCCTTCGAGGACGACGAGTTCGACGTTGCGACCGTGGCTTTCGGCCTGCGTAACATGAGCGACTATCCTGCGGCTCTGAAGGAGATGCGCCGCGTGATCAAACCGGGCGGCCATCTGGTCATTCTCGACTTCTCCATTCCCAAGTGGCCGATGAGCCTGCCCTATCGCTTCTACCTGCACAAGGTGCTACCGCTTATGGCGGGCAGCCTGACGGGTCACGGCGACACTTATGAATACCTCGGCGGATCCATTGAGCAGTTCCCCCAAGGTGAAGCCATGTGCGATCTTTTGAAGGATTGCGGTTTTGATGCCGCTAGGGCAAAACCTCTGACCGGCGGCATCGTATCACTTTATGAGGCCACCCTCCCTCCCATCGAAGCCACCGCCTCGCAAACATGACCGCATCATCCAACCCCGCGCGCGACGTCGCACTGGAGTTGGCCCGCGCCCTCAAGGAAGCGGGTCATGAGGCCCTGTTTGCCGGTGGCTGTGTGCGCGACGAACTTCTGAACCGCACTCCCAAGGATTATGACATCGCCACTTCGGCACGACCCGAAGAAGTGCTCAAACTCTTCCCTGGATCCAACGAAGTCGGTGCGCACTTCGGCGTGATCATCGTGTCGCGCGATGGCCATCATGTGGAAATCGCGACCTTCCGCACAGACGGCAGTTACGGTGATGGTCGGCGTCCAGACTCGGTGGAGTTCTCCACTGCCGAGGAAGATGCCAAGCGCCGCGACTTCACCATCAATGGCCTATTCGAGGATCCGGAGAGTGGTGAAATCATCGATCACGTCGGTGGCCGTGCCGATCTCGACGCCGGCGTGCTTCGCGCCATTGGCAATCCGGCCGAGCGTTTCCAAGAAGACGCACTGCGCCTACTTCGCGCCGTTCGCTTTGCGGAACATCTGGATTTCACCATCGAAGCCGAGACCCGTCAGGCTCTGCACGATCACGCCAATCTCCTAGAGAAGATTTCACCCGAACGCATCCGCGATGAGTTCTCGCGCATCCTCACTTCACCCCGCCGCCGCCAAGGCGTGGAGCAACTGGTCGAGAGTGGACTGATCGAACAATTCATCCCTGAGATCCTGCCGATGATGGGCTGTGACCAACCTCCGCAATGGCATCCCGAAGGCGACGTCTACACCCACACCATGATCATGCTCGAGATGCTCGAGGATGATGCGCCGCTCGAACTCTGCCTAGCGGTGCTGATGCACGACATCGGCAAACCACCGACTCGCAGTGTGGATGAAGACGGCCGTATCCGCTTCAACGGTCACGATGTCGAAGGTGCCGAGATGGCACGCACCATCCTCAATCGTCTGCGCTATCCCAATCGCATCATCGACGATGCCGTGCAGATGGTCTCGCGCCACATGAAGTTCATGCACGTGCAAGACATGCGCACGGCCAAACTCAAGCGCTTCATGGCCGAGGAGACCTTTGTCCATGAGATGGAACTCCATCGAGTCGACTGCGCCTCCTCCAACGGATTCACCGAAAATTATGATTTCCTGCTCACCAAACGTGATGAGTTTGCCAATGAGCCCTTGATTCCCGAGCCTCTGGTCACCGGCAGAGACCTGATCGAACTCGGCCTTTCGCCCGGCCCCCGCTTCAAAGAACTCCTCGAAACCATCCAAACCGAACAGCTCGAGGGAAGAATCCTTGATCGCGAAACCGCCCTAACGTATCTCCAAACACTCGCTGCGGATTGACTCGACTCGCAGAACCCATCGTCTCACCATGCCCACCATCCCCGTCGAACACACCGATCCCATCAATGCTCAGATCCTCGCCGTTTCCGAAGATCTGGTTGCTGGTTTCCAACGCCAGCCCTTCCACGTGATCGCCGAACAATCCGGCGTGGATCTCGACACGGTGATCGAGCGCATTAAGGCCATGCAGGAAGCGGGCATCATCCGCCGCGTGCGCCAAACCCTCCTCTCCACCAA
>CAZIPY010000394.1:0-33009 GCA_964541125.1 uncultured Luteolibacter sp.
GTGACATCCCGATGATCGGGCGCCTGTTCAGCAGCACTACCCATCAGCCGGTTTCCACCGCGATTGTCTTCCTGGTGAAGGTGGATCTGATGGATCCCACTGGCCGCCTTTATCGCGAGCTTGGAGGCCCCTGATGGTTCACCACTCCCTTCCGAACCATTTACATGTCCGACGAGCAGGATCGCTACGACCTCGATGAGATGATGGATCGCTTGAAGCAGCGGCCCAATGCATCCAGCAGTGAAAAGGGGGATATCGTGACCCGCGAAGATGGGAGCCAGGTGGTCAAGGTTCGCCGCCGGCGTCGCCGTAGCCATCAGCCCCACAAGGAACGTCAGCGTCGGTTTCACATGGTTCAGATCACCGCCGGTCTGGTGCTCTTGTTGCTGATCGTTCTCGCTGTCGGTTTTGTCACCGTCTACGTCAATACTTCGCCCTACCGCAAGCAGGTCACTCAGAAGCTGAGTGTGACCACCGGAGCCGATGTCGAGCTCAAGCAGTTCCGAATGAATCCGACGGGTGTTAACATACAAGGCGCCGACTTTCATTGGCCCTCAGGCAACATACTCGACTCACTTTCGGTTCGTATGATCCGCGCCGATGTCTGGCCGGTGGCGGTGCTGACCGGCAGGCTTTCCGGTAAAGAGTTGAGGGCTGAGACTGCTCAGTTGGTTCTGCGCCAGCCTGCGGCGGGGGAATTGCGCCGAGAACTACCCGCGGCGCCGGAAGTGCCGCCGATTCACTTCGACCAATGCAGGATCAAGAATTTCCAAATCGAACTGAATGCGGCCGAGCTCAGTGTCGTGCGCCTCACCGATTCCGATGCCACCTTCATGCCGAGAAAGGGTGACAAAGGATCTGTATTGAGGATGTCTGGTGGGGATTTGAGAGTTCGCCAATGGCCGCTCTTGCGCTTGCATCGTGCCTACATCGTGTTCGAGCCCGATCAGGCTGATGTCGTTGGTTTGAGTGTGAAGCACCCGGATGACGATCGAGGACAGTTGGAAATTTCGGGAGTTCTCAAGCCATATAGTGTGGATTCATCCAGTGACTTTCAAGTGACGGCGGATTCGTTCCTTTTCAGTGGACTGGTGGGAGATGGGTTGGGTGATGTCCTTCTAGGCTGGGTGGACTCAGCACCCGATGCAGGAGCGTGTGAACTGAAGCTCACGGTTGGGGATCAAGGGACGTCCGAGCTCGATCTCAGATTTCAGGTCGCTGAGAATGAAGCTTTCACCATTCAGAATCTGCCAGTCCTCTATGGTCTCGCACAAGCACTCGGAGACGAGTGGTATGTAAGGCCAAATTTTTGGGCTGGAGTGAGTGGCCGATTGACCCGCCGCGGTGACCGGATCGAACTGAGCGAGATCGACTTCAGGCGCGAGGATCGTATCGCCATCCGAGGCCGGCTGACCCAGCAGGCCGGTAGCCTGGAAGGCCGTCTGGAGATTGGGGTTCCCTTCGCCGTCTTGCAGGCTGCTGGGAACCGGGCTCTCGATGCCATGTTCGGCAAACCCCATGAGGGCTTCCGCTGGATTGAAGTGAATATTTCCGGATCAGCTACATCGCCGGAAGATGATTTCAGCGAGCAATACGAGAAGGAGCTCTCGGGACTCAGTCAGGAATCTACCGTAAAGCCCTCGTCTCCACAGGGTTCGAGCTTTGAGGAGCTGACCCGACCGCGTTAACCCGTATTTGGGCGCAACAGGAAGATTAAACAATCGTTGGCTTTCAATCCTGCATTCGTAGTGCCGCACAGGGCTCGATATGATCACTTTTTGGTCGGATCTGCTTGGCCTGAACCCGAATCGTGCTACAGGATATCAGATGGGTGAGGTCTCCTATTTGACCACCCAATGAACCTAAAACCATTGAACACCATGCAAACTGCAAACGTCGATCTGCCGATCACCGTCACCGTGAGACACGAGTCCGTGACTGATGCCCTTCGAGAACATGCCCACAGCAAGATTGAAGGACTTCATTTGGATTACCCGCGTATCATCGAGGCGAAGGCAATCCTGGACGTGCAGAAAAACCGGCACATCGCCGAAATCATTCTTTTTTGCGCCAACCACATCACCATTGAGGCCCACACTGAGGGCAAGGACATGTATGCCGCTCTGGACGCAACTGCCGACAAGATCGCCCGTCGCATGCGCAAGCACAAGACGCGCCTGATGAAGAAGAAGCGCCCTCATCGCAACGAGTCCATTCGTCATCTCGATGAGCGCTACTTCAGCGAGGAGGCTCTCGATCATCCCGAGGAGGCTGAGGTCGATCCGGAACCCTACATCGTGCACAAGGACAAGTATGCCGTGCGCACCATGTACAAGGAGGATGCGATCATGGAACTCGAACTGACGGACCGTCCCTTCGTCCTCTACAAAAGCGCCCGCCGGGACTGTTTGAGCATTATTTATCGCCGTAAGGACGGTGAATATGCATCGGTCGATGTCCCAGGACCCGCCTGATTGGCCCATTTCATTGGAATTCGCCAGCCGGCTGAACCTTGGGTTCAGCCGGCTTTTTTGTCGTGTAAATTCAGCGATTTCCCCTCATTTCCCCTCTTTACAAGCTGGATATCGGCACCCATAGTCCCGCGCCCATGACCTTTGCAGCAATCGACTGGCTCTCCATCAGCATCAACCTCCTGCTGGTGGTATTTGTGATCGTCTGTCTCCTGATGACTCTGCTGATCCTGATGCAGCGTCCCAAGCAGGAAGGCCTCGGTGCAGCTTTTGGTGGTGGTGTCACTGACCAGGTATTCGGAGCCCGCACCACCAACGTCCTGCAAAAGGGCACGGTCTACTGCGGCACCCTGTTCTTCGTGCTGGCCCTGCTCCTGGCGATTCTGATCGGTCACCAGAACAAGGATTCCGCGCTTCTCACTGAAAAGAAGCCTGAGGTCGAAGAACCTGCTCAAGAACCTGCAGGTCCTGATACCGGTGCACAGCCTGGCGACAACCTGCCCTCCTCCCTGCTTGAGGAACTGGGTGGGCCCGAAGACAAGCCGGAGGAAGGTAAGCCTGAAGATGACAAGGCACCCGAAGGCGAGACTCCTGAGGACAAGCCTGCAGAGAGCGAAGCTGAGGATAAACCTGCAGAGGGCGAAGCTGAGGCTCCGGAAAGCTCCGAAGACGACAAACCGGAAGACAACTGATCCTTCAGGAATAGATTTCAACATCAACGAGGCCAAGCTTTCGCGAGCTTGGCCTTTTGTTTGCTCGAAATCGGGATAGCAAAATTTGCGGACTCCTTGGGAGGGGGCGAATTGCGAGAAATCCGGTCATCGCAAAAATGGAATCAGTTTAACCACTGCTACACATGAAATTGAATATCGCTATTCCTACTGCATCCATCGCTCTCAGCAGCCTTGTTCTAGCTGGCACTGAGCCGGTCGCCACCGAAGCGGACGCCTTTGCCACGATGCGTCGCCCGATCACCAACCCGACCCTGTTCGATGCGGCCCTGCCAAGCACCAAGCTGCACGCCATCTTCATGCATCACCAATTTCCCGGCACGCTCAATCTTGCTCCCGGTGGCACCGCTCCCCTCGGCGGTGATCTTCAGCTTTATGCTTTGCAGTTCGAATATGCCTTTAATGAGCGTCTCTCACTCGTTGCCCTCAAGGACGGTTACGTCGACTTCAATCCCGACAGTACCAGCCCCTTCAGTCCGGCCAGCGGCTTTGCCAACGTCGGTGCCGGCTTCAAATATGCCTTCTATCTCAATCCTGAAGAACAAGAAGTCGCCAGTGTGACCACCGCGGTTCAGTTGCCGATCGGCAACAGCGAAGTGTTTCAAGGCGAAGGGGATGGCAGCATCCACGTCACACTTCAAGGCCTCAACATCAACGATTCTTGGCAGTATGCCGGCGCGGTTGGTGTCGAATTACCCATCGACCAGGATTTCTCCACCATCGCCTTTGCCAGCGGCCATATCAGCTATGAGATCAGCCCCTACTTTATCCCGTTGGTCGAAGTGAATGCCTTCCAGGTTCTCGACAGTGGTGACGGCGGTAGTCGATTCGGTTCCCAGCTGGGCGGCGCTGTTCCATCTCTGGCTCCCTCTGAAGGGGTCGATCTCCTCAACCTCGGCGCCTCCTCTGAAGAACTCTACTCGACCATCGCCGTTGGTTTTCAAAGTCGCCTGACTGATGAAGTCACCCTTGGTGTCGCCTACGAGGTGCCGCTCACTGACAACAACGACAACCTTACCGATAGTCGCCTAACCATCGACCTCAGCTACAACTTCTGATCAAACCTTCCAGATGTTGGTTGTTTCAAAGTCCGGGGTGGATACCGCTCCGGGCTTTTTACGTGCGCTTGAGAATCCCTCAGTTGTTTTCCCGTTCCTCCATGTCCTTGATCTGACGGGCGATGTCGATACGCCAGGCACGGAAATTGTATTGGGCACGGCCCTTGGTCCTCAGACGTTCGACTTCCTTGTCCAGATCGTCGAAGAGCTGACGACAACGTTCAATATCCACCGGCATCGAACGGAACAGGGGCCCCGACAGAATACCGTAATCGGCAAGGTAATCCGAAGCCAGTGACTGGTAGGGCTGAACCCACTGGTCATTCGCAGAAAGCTTGGCGGACGCTGCTCTCTTGAAGCAATCGGCCGCCTCATCCAGCATGCCCTGCTGCCAGTTCTTTAATCCGGAGAGCATGCCGGCAATGACGGTCTGGCTCGCGGATTCCCCTTCGCTGCTGCTGAGGGGAGGGAAGGTGTGCAATTGGCTCAGGAGGTAGGGGATTTCCTCGCCGATGGAATCGGAGACCTCGTTGCCGACACCACCGAGATGATCCAGTGTGTTCTTCGCCTGTCGTTTGCCCATTCGACTGTCGGCATCCAGATAGGCACAGAGCACGGCTTCGATGCCGGCCCATGAGCGGGTTGGTTCCTGAAGCTTGTCGTTACCATGCAACTTAACGAAGAGCTCGAAGGCTTCCTCGTATTTACCCGAGCGCAGCGAACTTCGAGCCGTGCGGAAATCGCGGGCCATGTCCTGAGGCGTGTTGTTACCGTCATTGGCGCCACTTCCGTTTCCGCTGCCGTTGTTTTGGCCATTGTCGCCCGGAGGTTTTGGATCGGTCTGGTTGAGATTTGGGATGACCACGCCGAGGGCAATGACGGCAGCGACGCCAAGCACGATTGCGACCCACAAGGGTTTGCGCGAGGATTTGGCGACGGGTGGCAGCACATGGGCCTGAGTGGCTTGCAAATGCGCCTGATGTTTGGCCTGACGCAGAAGCTTTTCCGACTTTCGGAGCTCATGAATCATGTCGTCGTAGGACGCGAAACGCTCGGCAGGATGATAGGCCATGGCCTGATCGACGATGGCGCAGGTTTCGTCCGTGATGTCCGGAGCCACCTGTTTGAGAGGAACGATCTGCTGCTTAGCTGCCAACAGTAGATCCGTGGACATGGTGTCCTCGTTGCAGGGAGGCGTTCCTGCCAATGCATGGTAAAGGGTTGAGCCCAGCGCATACATGTCCGACCGGAAATCTTCCTCTTCTCCCTCAACAGTTTCGGGCGGAACATAGAACGGGGTGGCCCACAATTCCTCCGCCTTGGCGGTGCCGCCCTGGGTCACCAATGAGAGGCCGAAGTCCACGAGTTTGGCGTGGCCTTCATTGTCGAGAAGGATGTTGCCGGGCTTCACATCGCGGTGAATCAGCCCGGCGCCCTTTGCCGCTTTGAGCCCTTGGGCGACCTCCATGGCGATCGGAAGCAGGTCCGCTTCGGGGATGCGTTGGCGTTCACGAATGTGGTGTTCGAAATGGCCGCCAGGTACCAGCTCCATGGCGATGTAATACCGACCAAAGGCGTAGCCGGTACGGAGTACACTAACGACGTTGGGATGGCTGAAGGATGCGGTGATACGAGCCTCTTCTTCGAAGGCATCGATGCGCTTTTGGTCTTGGGAGTAGTCCTCGCTGAGAATCTTCACCGCCACCTCACGGTTGAGGGTGCTGTCCTTGGCAGAGAACACCATGCTCATGCCGCCGACGGCATAACGATGGGTCAGGGTGTAGGGGCCAAATTGCGTTTTAACCCGGGATTGGTGGCCGCAAATCGGGCAAACCACGTTGGAGAAAGGGGCCACCGCCGAGATGTCCATAGGCGAGCCACAGGACTCGCAATCGGCTATGGTTTCCACTTCATCGGCCATCGGCGCTAAATTTAGGGGAAAGGACGGGGTTTGTGCAAACTTGAAACTTGCAGGGTTTTTGGCCCCCCGGGATGATCATTTCGATGGAAATTCGCGTGGATGAGGCCCCTCAGGAAGGTGGCGGACGGCTGGATGCCTATTTGGCTGAGCGTCTGGATGATCTTTCACGCTCCCGCATTCAGACCCTGATCCGGGAACAACACATCACTCTCAACGGAAATCCCGCCAAACCACGAGATGCGGTGCAGGAGGGGGACCTCATCCAAGTGGTCATCCCCGAAGCGGTGCCCCTAGAGCATGCGCCGCAGGATATTCCTCTCGAGATTCTTCACGAGGACGAGGATCTCATTGTGATCCACAAGCCCCACGGCATGGTCGTGCACCCGGCCGCGGGAAATCCCGATGGCACGGTGGTCAATGCCCTCCTCCACCATTGTCAGGGCAAATTGTCGGGAATTGGTGGAGTGGAGCGCCCCGGTATCGTCCACCGCCTGGATAAGGATACCTCGGGCTGCCTGGTGGTGGCCAAGTCGGACGCGGCGCATCGTGGTCTGGTCGAGCAGTTCTCGGAGCGTGAGACCATGGAGAAGCTCTATCTGGCGGTGGTCCGCGGCGAACCCAAGCCGGAGAAGGATACCATTTTCACCCACATTGGCCGCCATCCCGTGAATCGCCAGAAGATGGCAGTCATCAACCCGCCGGGTGGCAAACCCGCCATCACCGACTATGAGGTGAAGGGTCGTGATCCCTCCACCAGTACTACGCTGGTGCTCTGCCATCTGCACACCGGCCGCACCCACCAAATTCGGGTGCATCTGCATCACATGGGCGCGCCCATTGTCGGCGATCCCATCTACGGCAAACCTTCGAAAGAACCCGGTCTGCCCGACCGCCTGATGTTGCACGCGTGGAAGCTGTCCTTCGTCCACCCGGTCAGCGGAGAGAAGGTGGCCTTCGAAGCACCCATCCCCTCGGAATTCATTCCTTGGACGGACGGCAATCTCTGATCAATCGGGAAGCGGTTCGAGGCGCACGTTCTTGAAGTGGATCTCGCTGCCCTCGGTTTGCAGGCCGATGGGGCCGGCCAGGACATCGATGCCGCTGCCTTCATTAGCGAGTTCACCGTTGATGAAGGCCTTGACCGTGTCGCCCTTCACCTCGATGCGATAGTGGTTCCATTCGCCGGCGGGTTTTTCGAGATGCTTGATCTTCTTCACGGCGTGGAAGTTGCCGATCTTGGTGGTCTCGATGAGTTTGTAGCGCTCGGAGTCACCGGTGAGGCTGGCGCCGAAGAAGGCGTAGAGGTCGCCAGCATTGCCGTGTTCCAATTGAGCTTCTACACATTTGGGAAGGAAGGTCTCGGGCTTCTCCTGGATGCGAAGCAGCACACCGCAGTTGGTTGGCTCGGCGGCCCAGCGCCATTCGAGATTGAGGACGTAGTTTTTGTAGTCGGTGGTGGTCTCCAGATAGCCGAGCGGCTTGCCTTTGCAGATCAAGACACCGTCCTTCACGCTCCAGACATCTTCCATGCTAAGCTCTTTCGCAGATCCATCCTCGGACCAGAGCACAGGGGACCAACCGTTCAGATCCTTGCCGTTGAAGAGTTCGATGACTTCCACATTGAGGGCTTCGTGGCTGCAGTTCGCGCAGCTCTCACAGCTGCCGCCACTCTTGACGGTTTCCGAGGGGGGTTCACAGGCGACGAGCAGCAGGGTGGCCGAGAAGAGCGAGGCAAGTTGCAGCGATTTCATTGTGGCAACATAGGGATTCTGGTAGGGGATTCCAGAGGAATTGGCTCACATGGCATCCCAACAGGGTATTCCGAGGAAGTTGGCGAGGGTATGAGCATCTTGGTGGATGGCCGAGCGCTTCCCATGGTCGATGACATTGATGCGTGATCCATCCTTGAGTACCAGATTGAGTTCATAGCTGTAGTAGCTGCTCTTGTCGCCGCTGACGTATTCGGAAATCAGCTGCAGTGCATGAATTTCCTTCAGTCTTACATGATCCTTGATCTTGGATGGATCGAAGGCGTGCTCGGGCTTCTTGCGGGATCGGCAGTAGTAGCCTTGAGCCAGATCGAAGACGCGTGGGGTCATGGCGCTGCGCAGCATGAAGAAGCCCACGCTGCCGAAGA
The DNA here is from genome assembly GCA_964541125.1 of uncultured Luteolibacter sp. Lineage (GTDB taxonomy): Bacteria > Verrucomicrobiota > Verrucomicrobiia > Verrucomicrobiales > Akkermansiaceae > Luteolibacter. Next base: position 8,319 of record CAZIPY010000394.1, read on the forward strand.
CTAGGCCGAAGAGCGGTAGGAATACGAAGATCTGCCACTCCGTCTCTGGGCCTCGGTTGAAGAATCCGATCACGCAGCCCGTCAGCACGCCCACGCCGATCAGAAAGAAGATGCCACCGAAGAGCAGCATGCCAATGCTGCAGCGAAACTCCATGCGCTGAGCATGAACCTTTTTCAGCGTGTGAGTCTTGAAGTTTGTGCCGCCGCCCTTGAGTGGAGACCAATCGATCTGCTGGGCAAGAGGGTCTCCGAAGCGGCTGGTGTCCAGCGGTTCACGCTTCGATAGTTTTTTGAGCTTCTCGACGAGTTTCTTCAGCATGGGTGGTGCATTCCAGGGTTGGATGAATGGTGCGAATTACCTGAGTAGGGAATCCAGCCATTCGGGAATGGGGTGGGCCAAGGCCATGTTGGTGCCAAAATAAAATCCAGAGATGTGGAAGAAAAGGGGGGCTGCAAACAGCAGTGAGTCGACCCGATCCAGAATGCCGCCGTGTCCGGGGATGCCTTTGCCCCAGTCTTTGGTGCCGAGGGAGCGTTTGACGGCGGACATGACGAGCCCGCCAAGGAACCCCGCCAGTACCAGCAACAGGGACATGGCCGCTGCTGCTAGAGGAGGGAAGGGGGTGGACCACCACATCAAGGTGCCCAGAGCGACTGCACTGGCACCTCCAAAAATGAATCCCTCCCAAGTTTTTCCGGGGCTGACATTTGGAGCGATTTTTCGGCGCCCCATGAGTTTCCCGAAGATGTATTGGAAGACGTCACTCATTTGCGTGACCAGAACGACGAAGAATAGAAGTTTGGGGTTCTCTCCCTCATAGCCGGGTATGGGGAGATACATCAGCATGGGGAGATGGCTGAGGAAGTAAATGCAGGTCAGTACGCCCCATTGAATGCGTGAAGTTCGCGCTAGGAAGTGATCGACGTCACCAGCCATCGCCGAGCGGATGGGAATGAAGACGAAGGCATAGACAGGAATGAAAATGGTGAACATTCCGTACCAGGGCGCCCATGCGAGGAAGTAATGCATGGGCAGAATGATGAAAAACACCCACATCAAGGTGCGGTGATCGCCACGTGGGGTGCGGCTCAAGGTGATGTACTCCCTCAAGGCCAGAAAGGAGAGCAGGAGATAGAGCAGGAACAGACCATGCCTGCCGAGTACCAGCGAAACGCCAAATACTGCGACCATTCCCCACCAGGCATTGACCCGGCTCTTGAGGTTGAGAAGGGTCGGAGACACTTCCGGGCCGCCTTTTCGGATGAGAATGGCAGTGATGGTGCTCGCCAAGCCAAGAAGCACGGCGACGCCCGCCATGATCATGATGAGTTCCTGATCAATGTTCATTAGGTTCAGAGAAGGTGTCGGGTGAGGGTTCAGTTAGTTCCAGTAAAGATTGGCGCGCTCTGGTGAGGAAGTCGCTTCGTGATTCTTCCTCTGGAGGATGGCTGCAGGGATGGCCGAAAATCACCCCACACATTAAGGGTGCCATGAGGAATTCCCCTTTGGGAAGGATGCGATTCAGATTGTCCAAATGGACAGGGATGAGCAGGACTTCTGGATGACGCAGTGCAAGTGCATGAATGCCTGGCTTGAATTTCCCAATGCTGCCATCCGCGCTTCGTGTGCCTTCCGGAAAGATGATGAGGTCGTCACCCTCTTCGATGGTTTGCGAGAGCATGCCGATGGGGTCGTCACTTTTCTTGATGCGTTTACGCTCGATCAACACCGCCTGGAATACCTCCTGCGAGAGCCAGCGATGTAGTCTGGATTTGCTCCAATAGTCAGCTGCGGCAACAGGGCGTGCCCGAACCCGAAGTCGCGGGGGTAGCGTGGCCCAGATGACTACGGCATCGAGATGCGAAGAATGATTGGCAAAGTAAATCCGGCGGACATTTGCTCCTCCAGGATCAGGCATCTGCCTGGCCCCAGTGATCAGCCGGATCAGCCATGCAATGATAGCTGCGCTCATGGTGTTTCGACCTGCTTCAAACGTCGAGCCATGCGAACCAGGCGCCTCAAGAGGGTGATGAAAGTGCCTGTAGCGATGAACCACAGGGAATAGGAAAGAATGAGTTCAGTGTCGGCAAAGATTCCAATCAGCGAAGCAAGGGTGAGTGCTGCCATGCGTTGAGGCTTTGCAAATGGTCCGCAAAAGTCCTGCTGCCCGTCGAGGTCGGCACCGAGCTCGCGCACATAGGCAGTCATGACTGCTGCCCTAGCGGCCGCCACGCCCGCCCAAGGAGCGCCACAGCCGATCCCGGCGCCCACCAAAAGGAGTGTGTCGGCGAAGCGGTCCGGCACCTCATTCCAGATGCCTCCTGTTGCTGACTTTTTGCCTCCTTCGATGGCAACCATGCCATCCATTAGATTGCAGATCAGGCGAAGCTGGATGAATACCGCAGCTGCAAGCAATGAGCACCAGACAGGCAGCCATGCCTCTCCTGCGGCAACGAATGCCAATGCTCCCAGCAAGGCCATCACCATGCTGATCGCGGAGATCGCATTTGGGCTAACGCCGCTGCGCGCCAGCGCGCCGGCAATGCCAACTGCCCAGCTTGTTGATCTGGATTTGAGCGGTCTGCGAGCGTCCTTCCCGTCCATCATTCGAGGTTTGCGAAATATCCCACGATTGCAAGCCGCCTTTGGCTACTCTGTTGGATGAGCTTTCACTGGTGCATGGTCTGATTTCGGGCTATTTCAAGACATCGCCTCCCACAAGAGATCCATGTCCAAGCCCCTCACTGTGATCAAAGCCGGCACCGGTGTCCTGACCAAGTCGGACGACGGTACGCTGGATCGTGGTGCTTTGGTGCATCTGGTCTCGGCCATTGCCGCCTTGATGGACAGTGGTCATCGATGCCTCTTCGTTTCATCAGGCGCCGTTGGTTCGGGTGTCTCCTCGTTTGGCTTGGGCGAGTATCCCGATGATACGGCCACCCGCCAGGCCTGCGCCGCTGTGGGCCAGGCACGTTTGATGCAGACCTACAGTGGTCTCTTCGCCAATTTCGACATCACGACTGCCCAGGTCCTGCTCACCGCAGAAGATCTCTCCACGCCCGAACGGGCTGGCCGCATCAACGACACCGTCCGTCGCCTGCTTGAGGAGCCCCGCATCCTGCCCATCATCAACGAGAACGATTCGGTGGCGGTTGAAGAGCTCAAGTTTGGTGATAATGACATGCTTTCTGTGCAGGTGGCCAAGATGGTCGAGGCGGAACGCGTCATTCTGCTGACCACCGTCGACGGCCTAATGGACCCAGAGAGCAAGCAGTTGATCCAAGATGTCCATCAGATCGATGAGGTCTTCAGCCATGTGCAGGATGAAAAGGGTCGTTTCTCCATCGGTGGCATGGCTTCCAAGCTTTCGGCCATCAAGTTCGCCGTCGAGAACGGCATCGAGACCCACATTGCCCATGGCCGACATCCCGAGCGTCTGGCCGACATTGTTGCTGGCAAGGGCATCTCCACTCATTTCCACATCAGCTGACATGGACATCGAGGCGACCATTCACCAAATGGGCAAGCAGGCGCGTGAAGCGGCCTATCGGCTCAATCAACTGAGCAGCGAAGAGAAGAACGACATTCTGCGTGCCATGGCGGCCAGCTTACGCGAGTCGGCTCGTTCTATCTTTGAGGCCAATGAGAAAGATCTCGAGGCCGGTGCAGCCAAACGTCTTTCAGCTGCCATGCTTGATCGGCTGAGGCTCGATTTTCCACGCCTTGAAGCGATGGCCACAGGCATTGAGCAGGTCGCGGATCTTCCCGATCCCGTTGGAGAGGTCATGGAGATCATGACGAGGCCGAACGGAATCTTGATCGAGCAAGTGCGCGTGCCCATCGGCACCATTGGCATTATCTACGAAAGTCGACCCAACGTGACGGCTGATGCAGCAGCTCTTTGTTTCAAGACCGGCAACGCCACTATTCTGCGCGGTGGTAGCGAGGCGATTCATTCGAATCGAGCCATTGCCGAGGCCCTCAACGCCGCAGGTGCTCCCGAGCACGCCATCCAGCTCATTCCCTTTACCGATCGCGAGAGTGTTGCCGCCATGGCCGGCATGGACGAGTGGCTCGACCTCATCATTCCGCGTGGTGGTAAGGGGCTCATCGAAACGGTGGTCTCACTCGCTCGTATGCCGGTGATCAAGCACTACGATGGTATTTGCCACATGTTCATCGACCGTGAAGCCGATCTCGAGATGGCGGTAAAGCTGGCCGTCGATGCCAAGACCCAGAAACCTGGCGTCTGCAATGCGCTCGAAACTCTCTTGATCGATGCGGAAGTGGCTGCGGACTTTCTCCCTCAGGTTGCAGAAGCCCTGAATCAAAAGGATGTCGAGCTGAGAGGTTGCTCCGAGACCCTCAAGATTCTGCCCGATGCCAAGCCTGCTTCAGACCAAGATTGGGATACCGAATATCTGGACCTGATCCTCGCCATCAAGGTGGTCGATACCCTCGATGCGGCGATCAACCACATCAATCACCACGGTTCTCACCACACCGATACGATCGTTACAGCGAACGAGGATACTGCTGAGGTATTCCTCAAGTCCGTCGACTCGGCCTGCGTTTTCCACAACGTCTCTAACCGCTTTGCCGATGGCGGCGAGTTTGGATTCGGGGCGGAAATCGGCATCTCCACCGACAAGCTTCACGCTCGCGGCCCCATGGGCCTGCGCGAACTCACCAGCTACCAGTACCGGGCAAGGGGAGAGGGGCAGACGAAGGGATGATTCTTTTGCGGGTTGGCTTCGGCGCCTGTCACGCTAGGCTCAAGTGATGGCATTTCGCTTAGTCAGTCTGTTTTTACTGTCTTGCCTGGTGGTGGGCTGCAAGCCCAAGAAGCCGGCGCCGCTGCAGTCGATGGGTGCGGCTTTGTGTGATTTGCCCATCGTCGCTGATGCTTTGCCCTTCCAGCCCGAAGCAGGGCGCTTTGCCGAGATGGTGAAAGAGAAAGAGGGCTGGCGTGGCTTTATTGATGGTGTCGACCAAGGTTTGTTGAAAGGAGAAGAGCAATATCAGGACTTTGCCAAAAGGTGGAGAGATCAGGTGGAGCTCGATTCGCTGATTCCTAGGGTACTGATCAGCGCGGATAAGGACATCGATTGGCAGGAATTGGCTCTCATGATTCGTAGTTTTGCGGCAGCAGGAGTCTGCTATTATCACTTCAATTCGCGAACGCCGGATAAGTCAGGCGCGCCACAAGCTATCGTTGGGCCAATGCTTGATTTGAGAATGGGTGGTGCACGAGGCTCCGCGCTTCCACTGTTGATTGTTGTAAATAAAGATGGCCGCCTGATGAAATATCAGGACAGTGCCATGACGCTAGCTCCCCATGAAGCCATTATAAGCGAGGATTTTACTGTGTCAGATTCTGATGAGCCGAGTGCCAGCCTATCCTTTCTTGATGAGGTCTTAGGGAACGAAGCTGAGCGGCTTCGCCCAGAAGACCTACGACCTGCTGTTCAATTTATGCTATTCGATGGTGCCACCTATCAGCGTTTTGTGGACGTTTTAAATACTGCCAACCGACATGATGCCCATGCATCATTTGTTGATCCAGGTTCTTATGATATCAAAGCTCTAGAGAGACACCCCAAGGAGCTTATTTCTAAGCCGCCCATTGCGCCCGATCCGGACTGGCTTCCGAATCATCAGCGCGATCCAATAGAAAAGCGGGCTGATCATCCCGAGGTAGAGTAGCTCCGTCTCTCAAGCCTCCACAAAAACGCCTTCCTTGAGCAGGTCTTCGTACATCTTCACCAATTGATCCGACCGGATGAGCGGCTGTTTCTTGTACAAGCGGCTGATTTCCTTCATCTGCTCGACGTTGAGGCTGTCTTTGTCCGACAGATTGAAGAAATCCATGTTCCATTGGTCGAAGCCGCGTTCATTGATCGTTTCGTCGACAAGGTATTCCAGGTTCGTGTGGCGCTCATCTTTCTCGATGATGCGCATCAGGCTTCGTAGGTCCTTTTCCTCGCCTTCGATCACCTGCACGAACTTGCCCTGATGATAGAGCAGGATGCCGGTGACACCCCGCTTCGGGTTGTTGGCTTTGGAGGTGGTGATGATGTCACCGATGTCGCTGAACATGCTGTTGGTGTTTCCAACATATTCACTCATGTAGACGATCAAATGCATGGATGGGTGTATGGGTTAGAATCCACCAGTTACAATGAGCGTTCAAGCTGCTGGTGGCGATCCAAAAACGGCCTGATTTTGTAAGCGAAAATGGGTGCTTGAGGGTGGTTTTCGCGATTAATCTTCAGGAAATGCCTACAAAGCTGAAATTTCCCGAGAAGGCTTCTGGCTTGCCTAAGTTGGTGAGCCCCACGGGTCCAGTGGTGGATGGCATTTATGGCAGAGCCTTATGTCAGGAGCTGTTGAGTCAGAAGGGGGCTAACATCTCCGCATGTCTACACGCATTGACGATATGTACGGGTTTATATGCAGGCTTCTGGATGCAGTATGTGGTTCAGTTTGTGTACAACTCACCTTCCTTGCATTTTCTCACTGGTGGAAATTGGGCGATTATTCCGGACGTGAGATTTTATTTTCCGATTAGCGATCGGCTTGGGCTCTCCTTGGCGCAGATATTCATGCTGCTGTCCGGTTTTGGCGTGGTCATTGCCATGCTCTATGCATGGCATTTTACCCGGCAGTCTTCGGTGAAGTGGAGGTTGAGAGGCTTGGTGTTCCTGTTTTGCTTCCTGACGGGTGGCTGGGCCTTCGCTGGTTGGATGAGCGAGGATATGGCTTGGGAGCGGCTAGAAATTTGGAGGGACAGATTCATCGAAGAGAGAGAGCGTTGGGGCGATACCGATCCTCACGATATCTACACTTCCCGCATCGAGGAGATTGACGAGTTGCTATTGAAAAGGCCGCGCTGAGCTCAGCACACTTTACCCATTTCCTGAACTTCGACATTGGCGATGGCGCCCTCGGTGGCGGCTTGCAGGGCCGCGATGTGGGCGCTGTTCATGTGATCTTGCCACAGGTCGCGGTTTTGCCAGCGTTCGAAAAAGAGGAAGCGGAGCGGGTTTTCGTGATCCTGATGAAGGTCATACTGTAGGCAGCCTTCTTCTTGCAGGGTGGGTGAAATAAGTTTCTGCAGCTCACTTTTGACCAGTTCAAGCTGATCGCTGTTGGCTTCAATGTGGGCGACGATGACGAGTTCCGAATCCATGAGTTCAAGCTAGTTTAAGGGGTCCGTAGCATGCGACTCCAAAGTCGACATCCTCTCAAGCCGGGCATGGACAGGGTGAAGGATGCCGCTAGAATGGGCCTTGCATGACTTTGCAGGAACTCGGCTGGAATTCTGAGCTGGAAAAGGCCTTTGAGCCCTTTCAGGCCAGAGGTTGGGTGCCTGCGCGCCTAATCAGGGAGACGACCATCAACTATGGCGCGTTCATTGCCGGGGACGAACTCGAGGAAATCGAAGTCGTGCTTTCCGGCCGGGTCTGGCATGAGGCCGAGAACGATGCTGAGTTGCCAGCCGTTGGTGACTGGGTGGCCGTAGAGCTGGGTGATGAGAACACCGATAGCGTAATCCGCGAGCGCCTGCCCCGCCAGTCCTGCTTTGCCCGAAAGATGCCGGGTAATGCTGCCCAGGCCCAGGTGATTGGCGCCAACGTCGACATCGTGACCGTTGTGACTGATGCCGGACCGGATTACAACCTGCGGCGCATGGAGCGCTACTTCGCGCTCATTGAACGTGCCGGTGCAAAAGCGGTCGTTCTCGTCAACAAGGCCGACCTTTTTGACACCGAACAGAACGAAGAAGCCGCCCGCGAGATCGCCGCACTTTGGGACAAGGCCGACGTCCACGTGACTTCTGCCCTGAAAGGGGAGGGGCTCAAGGTGCTGAAGGATTATCTCAAGCCGGGGGTGACCATGTGCATTGTCGGTTCGAGTGGGGTCGGTAAATCCACTCTGGTGAATCAACTCTACGGCGAAGAGTGGCAGTGGACGGGCGATGTCAACGAGGCCACTGGCAAGGGACGCCACACCACCACCTCACGCGAGTTGGTGCCGCTGGAAGGCGGGGGCATGCTCATCGATAACCCGGGCATGCGCGAAATACAGATGTGGACCGACGAGTCCACACTGCGCGAGAGCTTCGCCGATATCGAAGCCATCGCCGCCCAATGCAAGTTCTCCGACTGTAGCCATCGCAAAGATGCTGGTTGCGCCATCCGCGAGGCGGTGGAGAACGGAGAGTTGGATGAAGGCCGCTACGAGAGTTTCCTCAATCTGGAAAACGAAATCGCCAAGCTGCAGAAGCGCGCCAAGAAGCGGCAAATGGCAGTGGAACGCTGGGCCAAACGTTCTCATCGCGTGAAGGCGCGCAATCTGGAGGACCGCATTCAACTGGAGAAGGACGAAAGGGGAGAGCTCTGATGACGGAGGAGGAGTGGATGAAGATGGCTTTGGAAGAGGCACGAAAAGGCCTTGGACGAACCGCGCCCAACCCGCCGGTGGGAGCGGTCATCGTCAAAAACGACGAACTCCTGGGCAAGGGCTGGCATCGCGCAGCGGGTCAGCCGCATGCAGAGCGCGAGGCCATTGCCGATGCCACCCGATATCATGGTGCTGAGGCCGTTCGCGGATCCACCATCTACATCACGCTCGAGCCCTGCTCGACTACTGGCAAGACTCCTCCCTGCACTGAGGGCATCATCGATGCCGGGATTTCACGAGTGGTCTATTCCTGGGTCGATGCCAATCCCAAGCATTGGGGTGTTGCCGACAAATTGTTGCGAGAGGCAGGTATTGACGTGGAGAGCGGGGTGCTGGGAGATGAAGTGGAGGCAATCATGCGACCCTTCTTCAAGGTCCAACGCACCGGCCTGCCCTGGGTGATTTGGAAAACGGCGATGAGCTTGGATGGCAAGCTGACCCGTCCGGATGGTGAGGGCCAATGGCTGACCGGAGAAGAAGCCCGTTCCGATGTGCAGAAACTTCGCTCTGAGGTGGATGCGATTCTCACCACGGGGGAAACCGTGCGCCGGGATAAACCTGCCCTCACCATTCGTGTGCCGGAGCTGTTGGAGGGTCGCGAGCAACCGTGGCGAGTGGTCTTCACTGGTGATGAAGCATCCCTACCCAAGGATGCGCCGCTCTTCACCGATGAGCATCGCGATCTCACACTGATTCGCCCGCGAGAGGATCTCAAAGGCAGCCTTCGCAAATTGGCCAAGGAGCAGGGAGTGCTCAGTTGCATGACCGAGGCGGGTGGCGTGTTTTCAGCCGCGCTTCTGGAGGCGGGGCTAATCGACGAAGTGGTCGTCTATTTGGCGCCTATGCTATGCGGCGGTCCTCATCCGGCGATGGCTGGGGCGGGTTTGCCCGAATCCCTCAAACTTGAAAACGCAGTTTATGAGCAACTGGGTGATGATGTTCGCCTGCGTGCGCAGGTGGCGACCCAAGATTGAAGAACCATGCTGTTTTTGGGTATGGTTGGGGTTGCGATTGCAATCAAGGAAGTGAAAAGCACGGTTACCGAGGGTCGTAATCAAGCATTCAATCAGCCTCAAAATCCATGAAACCCGTTGTCCTCGCTTCCGCTTTTCTGACCTGCACAACTCTGCTTCAGGCCGCTCCTCTCAAACTACACACCATTTTCAGCAGTCACATGGTGCTGCAACGCGACAAGCCCATCGTCATCTGGGGTTGGGCGGATGATGGCGACAAGGTGACCGTTCAGTTTGCCGGCCAGAAGGCCGAAGCGACTGCAAAGGGCAAAGATGGCCGCTGGGAAGTCAGTTTTCCCGCCCGCGAGGCCAGCGCCGATCCGCTTACTCTCACTGCGATCAGCGGTGACGAAAAGATTAGCATGGAGAATATCGTGATGGGTGACGTTTGGGTCGCCAACGGCCAGAGCAACATGGCCTGGTCGCTGCAGAAGACGACTACTGTGGATCTGGAACTGCCGAAATCCAATCGCCCCCTTCTTCGTCACTTTCGCATTCAAACCAACGAGCAGGCCACCATGCAAACCGACATCAATGTCGAGCGCGTAACCAATGGAGGTTGGGAAGTTTCCCATCCTGATGTGGCGGGTGGCTTCAGTGCGATTGGCTATCACTTCGGCGCCAACCTGCAGCAGGCGCTACAAATTCCAATTGGGATTATCAGTAATGCCCGCGGTGGAGCTTCCATCGAGTCTCTGGTTCCTCGCCGCAAGTTGGCGGAAGATCCACTGACTAAGCGCTACGAAGAGCTCGTCGCGAAACGCGAGGCGGAGTTTGATCCGCGGGCCAAAGCCCTTGAGATGTGGAAGCGTGAAATTGAAAAAGCCAAGCGCAAGAAGGTGCCCGAAGAGAAGTGGCCCAAGGAGCCTAAGGGCCATGAAAACCTCCGCTCTTGGAATATTCCCGGTATGAGCCCGAGTGATGCTGGTGCCTGCTATAACGGCATGTTCGGCGCCTTCATTGGCTACAACATCAAGGGAGTGATCTTCCATCAGGGTTACAACAACGCCATGAGCGGCAATTGCCGGCCGGTGCGCTATCGTAAGATCATGAAACAGATGGTCGAGGGCTGGCGTGAGGACTTCAAGGATCCAGAACTCGCTGTGGGCATCATCGGCTTCTGTGCCGGCGGCATCCCCCAGACCAAAGAAGGTTTCGAAAAGTATTCGGTTGGTGGCGCGCCCTACATCCGAGAAGCGCAGCGTCTCGGTCTTGCTGATGTGGGTGATCCTGAACGCACCGCGTTTCTCCCTGCCTACGATGTGCAGATTCCCGGTCTTCACCCCTTCAAGAAGCGTGATCATGGGGAGCGTGCCGCGCGTTGGGCCCTGAACAAGATCTATGGCACCCAGACTCATTGGGCAACTGCCTCACTGAAGTCGTCAGAGACCAAGGGTGACGAATTGATTCTCACCTTCGATCAGCCAGTCATGCCCGATGACATGTCGATCATTCCCAAGGGCTTCGCCATCGCCGGTGAGGATGGCAAATTCTACATGGCCCACGCCCGCTTTCGCATGACGAAGGATGTCGGCCTCTGGAATACCCCCAACAAGAACTACGATGCCAGCATCATCCATCTCTGGAGTCCGCTGGTGGATAAGCCTGTGGCCGTGCGCTACGCTTGGGGCAGTAGCCCGATGGGTAATCTCAAGGTACAGGGCAAGCCCTGGGCGCCGCTCGCCAACTTCCGTACTGACAGCTGGGATTGGCCCGAAAGTGAGGATCCCGAGGTGTCCATGGTGGGGCGTACCGAAAATCGCGAGAATGCCGAGGACGCGGCTGCCAGATTGGAGGCTCGCCAAAAAATTGAGGCCGAGAAGGCCGTGGAAGTGCTGGAACGCCTGAAGAAACTGGGTCGGACAGAATAAAAACTTGCTCATGAGGGGGATGCGGAAAGAATCCGCGCCCCCGGCGATGGCTTGTTCCTGAGCCGGTGAGGTCCGAACCCTCCCCATCATGAGCGATCCATCCCCTGCACCCGAAAATGCCAGTCTCGAGGAGATTGGAGAAGCCCTGAAGGCCCATCAGTCCTTCATTCTCATGAGCCACATCCGCCCCGATGCGGATGCCATCGGTTCCCAAATCGCCCTCGGCGAGTCCTTGCGTGCCATGGGCAAGACCGTGCGCTTGGTCAACCAGGACGGCCTGCCCGAGAACCTTGAGTTTCTGCCTGGCTCCGAGCACATCGAATCTCCTCCGGGTGAGGCGCTCGATGTGGAAGTGGCCATTGCGTTGGATACTGCTACCAAGGTTCGGCTCGGTGAAGGTTCCCTCGAAGCCGCCGCCAACGCAAAGCTCTGGATCAACATCGATCACCACAAGTCCAACCCGAGCTATGGGGATCTCAACCTGATCGTCTCCACCAGTCCGGCTACCGGTGAAATTCTCTACGACCTGATCACCGGCCTCGACATGCCCATGCCCGATGCCACTCGCGATTCCATTTACGTGGCGACCTCCACGGATACAGGCTCCTTCCAGTATCCCTCGACCACAGCCAAGACTTACGAGATGGCCGCCGATCTGATTCGCCGCGGAGTGAACGTGGGTGAGATCAACTCCAAGACTTACGACGAGGAACCTTATCGGAAGTTGGAACTCATGCGTTCGCTGCTCAATACCCTTGAGCGTTCTGAAGACGGCCTCGTTGCCAACTGGATGATGCATGACCAGGTGCGCGTGGACTACGATCTCAAACCCGAGGACAGCGAAGGCCTCATCGACATCATCCGTGGCATTCGTGGAGTGCAGGTGGCCGCCTTCTTTGAAGAGCTTCCCGATAAGAAGGTTCGCGTGTCCCTGCGTTCGAAGAACAAGCGTTTCGATGTTTGCCAGGTGGCGCAGGAATTTGGCGGTGGGGGGCATTCGCTTGCCGCCGGCATTCGCATGCCCGGACCCATCGAAGAGGCCAAAGCCAAGGTCCTCGAATGCATTGATCTGAAACTCAAGGAAGCTGCCATCCGTTCATGAATCCCAATCCACTCGAAAACGCGCCTCCGAGCGGCGTTCTCCTTATCGACAAGGCGCCCGACATGACTTCTCACGACGTGGTGGCCATCGGCCGCCGTGCTCTGGATACCAAGAAGATCGGTCACTGTGGCACTCTCGATCCCATGGCTACTGGTCTGTTGATGCTCGTCGTTGGGCGCGCCACCAAAATCCAGGATCTACTGATGAGCGAGGACAAGGAATACGTCGGTACACTCACACTCGGTGCAACGACCTCGACTCAGGATCGTCAGGGCGAGATTGAGGAAGAGAAGGACGTGCCCGAGTTTACCCAAGAGCAGATCGAGGAAGCTTTCGAAGCCTATATGGGTGAGTTCGAGCAGATGCCGCCCATGGTCTCGGCGATCAAGAAGGATGGTGTGCCTCTCTACAAGCTGGCTCGCAAGGGCAAGGTGGTTGAGCGCAAGCCGCGTGCGGTGCGCGTGAACAGCTTCAAAATCACCCGTGTGGAACTGCCTGAGGTCGACTTCGTGGTCGATTGCTCCAAAGGCTTCTACGTCCGCACCTATGCCCACGATATTGGCCAGAAGCTTGGCTGCGGCGCCCACCTCAGTGCCTTGCGTCGGACGCGTTCGGGCAAGTTCACACTCGATCGCGCCGTTCCGGCCATGGATCTCAAGACCATTCCGCGCGATGAGTTGATCAAGCAGATGGTGTCTCTGGCCGAGATCTCGCTGATGCGAGGCGCCTGAAGCTCACATTGCAGAGGCTCTATTCCTCACTTCGATCAGGACAGATTCTGCAAGTGGGGACAGGCGACCTTTCCACAAGGCGGCTACCTTGAGTTCTGAGAAACCCTTGAGTGGGTAGGTCTTCAAGCCTTTTGGGAGTTTGCGGCCTGGAACTTCGACACCAACGCCCACACCGAAGCCATGCGCACAGTAGGCAATGATGGAATCGAGCGTGCCGATTTCAATGCTGCTGGCCCAGTTGATCTTCTGCGCAGTCAGGCCCTTTAGAAAGAGTCTGCCGACGGGAAGATCGAATGGGGGGCGAATCAGGGGCTGACTTTTGCTCAGGCCTTTCAGTCCATCCTTGGGCACCTTGAGGCTTGATGGCACGAACAGTACGAGTGGCAAGGAGAGTAGGATCTCACACTGGGTTCCGGCTGACGGTTTGACATCGAGTTCGGTGATGGCCAGGTCGACCTCTTCACGTTCGAGCAACTGCAGGGCCTGACGTTGCCCCGTGTCCCACAGGCTGAGTTCCAGATCAGGATGTGTCCCACGCACGGTTTCCATGACAGCAGGGAGGTGATCACGCATGATGGCTGCGGGAGCGGCCACACGTAGATGCCGTGAGGCGACACCAGATATGCGCTCTGCCACCGGGCCGAGCCCGCCGAAGAAGGGGGCGCAGAATGCATCGAGTTCTTTGCCGGCTTCAGTGAGTTGAAAGGGGCGTCTTTGAAACAGGCGGGTTCCAAGGTCCGCTTCAAGCTGAGCAATCTGGCTGCTCACCGCCGGTTGCTGGATACCGTAGGGCATGCTGCGGACGGCTGCGGAGATGCCCCCCGCGCGGGCGACATGGTAGAAAAGCTCCAGATGGTGTAGATTAGGGAGGGCTAGGGGCATGATTCTTAATCATCGATATAATCAATGTTTTAGCAAATAAATTCGACTAACTGGATATCAAGGACTTGGGCTAGGGTCGCCCCATGCTTTTGATCATCACTCTCGTTGCCGCCCTCATGCTTCTTACGGAGCGCCTTTGGCCGGCTCAAAAACTCCCGACGGTCCGACTCTGGTGGCTGCGCATCGCCTTCGTCAATCTGGCCCAACTCGGTATCGTCATCCTCGCTGGCTATAGCTGGGATCGTTGGCTTTCTTCAGCCTCCATCTTCAATCTCAGCGAGCACATGAATCCCTGGGCTGCCGGTGGCATTGCCTACTTCGTTTCGACTTTCATCTACTATTTCTGGCATCGCATCCGCCACGAATCCTCCTTCTTCTGGCGTCTCTGTCACCAGCTTCACCATTCGCCGCGCCGCATCGAGGTGCTGGCCAGCTTCTACAAGCATCCGGTGGAGATCATGATCAATTCGGTGCTCTCCGCTGTCATCGTCTACAGCCTGCTTGGTCTGACTATTGAAGCCGCTGCCATTTACACCGCTTTCACCGCCGTCGCAGAATACTTCTATCACTGGAATCTCAAGACTCCGCGCTGGGTGGGTTGGATTATCCAACGCCCGGAAAGTCACCGGGTGCATCACCAGTTCAAACATCACAGCCAGAACTACGCCGACCTACCACTTTGGGACTGGATCTTTGGAACACTAAAGAATCCCAAGAAGTCGCCCAAACGCTGTGGGTTCACTCCGAGTCGAGAGAACCGCTTTGGTGAAATGCTCGCCTTCCGCGATGTCCACAAGCAGCCCGAACTTCCGCCGACTTGTTTCGGTTGCAGCAAGCGCTGGGCCTGCTTCGCCAGCAAGGATCAGAAACTCCAAGTGTCAGAATCATGAAAACCCGCAATCGTCTCGCTATCGTTGTGCTCTGCATCGGCATGCTCCAAATGACCGGCTACGTCTTGAACTCGAAAGTTCTGCGCGGCCTGGGCCTCGTCTCCGGAGTCTCTCCCTATCCCAAAGTTTTCTGTGAAGCCGACGGCTATGAAGCCTTTGCCGCCAGCTTCCGGTTGGAAGGAGTCCGCAAGGATGGAAGCCGCTGGTCGTGCGACCTCGATCCCGAAATGTATTCCAAGATCGAGGGTCCGTACAACCGGCGGAACGTATACGGCGCCAGCTTGGCGTTCGCACCCCGCTTGCCCGAGGAGCTGAGGGACCAGCTCCTTGGGCAGGCTCTCCGCCCCGGATCTCACATGCGTCAGGAAATTGGAGTGCCTGACGATGTCACGGACCTGCAGGTCCGCATCACCTCCAAGGATCAAACCCAAGAATGGATCTACTGATGAAAACGATGTCTCCCTGGCAATTCACCTTCTTCCGAATCGCTCTCGGAAGTTACCTCGCCGTTCACTTTGCTCACCTGGCTCCCTGGGCCGGAGAACTGTTCGGTTCCAAGGGTCTGATGCCCGACCCGAGCCTCAATCCAGCTCACGGTGTCTTCCCAAACCCGCTCAATCTGCCGCTTTCTGATGGCATGCTTTCGGGTATCCTTATCGTCCTATCGGTGCTCTCGCTGTTCTTTGCCGCCGGTTACTGGCGAGTGCCAATCGCTCTGGTGCTTTGGTTCGGATGGACCGCTCTGTTCCATCGCAACAACCTCATCGCCAACCCCTCCATTCCCTACATCGGTCTGCTGTTGATGCTGAGCGTGCTGATTCCTACTGGAGAACCCTGGAGTCGCGGTCAGCGCAATGAGCAGTGGGAGATGCCCAAGTGGGTGTTCCGCTCGGCTTGGATCCTGATGGCAGTCGGTTACACCTTCTCCGGTCTCACCAAGTTGCCATCAGTGAGTTGGATTGATGGCTCCGCCATGAGTCATCTCATTGAAAACCCCCTGGCTCGCCCCGGGTTCATTCGCGATCTCATGCTTTCGCTGCCCGATGGTTTCCTCATGTTCATGACCTGGAGTGTGTTGGCCATCGAGGTCCTCTTCGTGCCCTTGGCTCTCTGGAGCCGCAGTCGTCCATGGTTGTGGCTGTCCATGGTCCTCATGCACATCGGTATCGTGGCCGTGGTGGACTTCGCTGATCTCAGTATCGGCATGCTGATGCTTCACGCTTTCACCTTTGATCCCACTTGGATCAAGCCGCGGGGCAAGGGCAGGGTGATCGTTCATTTCGATGGCGAATGCCTGATGTGCTCGCGCGCTATCCGTTTCATCGCCGACGAAGATCGAGCCGTCCGCTTTCGCTTCAAGGCCCTTGAAGGCGGATCTGATCTCAAGACCATGCGGGTCGATCTGAACGGAAATCATTACGAGTATTCGGATGCTGCTCTGGCGGTGCTCGATGGGCTCGGAGGACACTGGCGATTGATGGCATGGTTTGGCTGGGTGATTCCGCGGCCCGTTCGAAATGGGGTCTACCGCTTCATCGCTGACAGGCGCTACCGCTGGTTTGGCAAGACCGACGCCTGCGGGCTGCCCAGTGAGGAGCTGCGCCAGCGGATGCTCCTTTCTGAATGAGTGGAATGTAAAATGTGAGCATGTCCGCCCCTGATGAGTTGTCATCAGGGGCGGTTTTGTTAATAAGGAGTCATGGTTTCTGCCCTCAAGCTCGTGCTCTTTTTCGCTTTTTATGGTGCAGTCAAATCATCGGAACCGGTGATAGTTCACGAATTTGATCCGGCCGTGGTTGAAGATGAGGCCTTGCTCCAACTCCAAGAAGATCTCGAATTGCAGGTGAAGGAGGCCATTGAAAATGGAGATATCGAATTGAGGGTGAAGGAAGCAGTCGAAGCTGAAGAAAATTAAGCCTAACACCCACGTATCATGGTTACCCTCATCAACGTTCTCTTTCTCCTGACCTTCGCTACCGTTAGTCAGAAGATGGAAGTCCAAGCCATCGAGGCTGAAGCCGAGGCTCGGCAGCTCGAGATTGAGCTCGAAATTGAAAAGCTTGAGGCGCTTGAAGGTGCCCGCGAGTTGCAAGCGCTTCCCGAGATCGAAGATGCTGGGGAGTAACTCAGTTCTCCAATTCAGCTAGGGCTGCTTTGCAGGCTGTGATGGCCTCATCCGAATGTGCCGCGGAGACGCTGATACGAAGGCGTGCCGTGCCACGAGGTACCGTGGGATAGCGGACAGCGGGAATCATCAGTCCCGCCTCTTCAAGTTTGGCGGATGCTTCCAAAGCCTCTTCATTCTCGCCGATGATGATGGGCAGGATGGGGGTGGTCGCTTCGGTATTCAGAGCTGAGATATTTGCCTGAAGTTGTGAGCGCAGAGCCTTGCCATCTTTCGAACGGATCAACTCTAGGGAAGCAAGAGACGCATGCGCAATGGCTGGAGGCGGAGCGGTCGAATAGATGAAGGAGCGGGCGCGGTTGATGAGTAGGTCGATCCAATCCTTGGAGGCGGTGAGGTAGCCGCCAGAGACACCAGCGGCCTTGCTTAGCGTACCCATCTGAAAGGTGATGCGCTCCTGCAGGCCGAGCTGTTCGGCGAGACCCATTCCATTCTCACCAAGGACACCAAAGCCATGGGCTTCGTCGACCAGAAGCAGAGCATCGTGGGTTTCACATAGCTCCACGATTTCTTCGAGTGGGCAAACATCGCCATCCATGCTGTAGACCGATTCGCAAGCCACGAGAATGCGACTGTCGGCATGCTTGGAGCGAATTTCGGTGAGCAGCTTCTCAAGTTTGCCGAGATCGTTATGGGGAAAGACCCGCAAGGTAGCCTCTGAAAGCTTTGCGGCATCGATCAGACAAGCGTGGCAGAGCTTGTCGAGGATCACGTGGTCACCCTTGCCGACGATGGCGGGGATGCTGCCCATCGCGGTGGCAAAACCAGATGAAAAGCTGAGGGCGGCTTCGCATTGCTTGGCTTCAGCGAGCGCGGCTTCCAGTTGTTGATGTGGCTCAAGTGTGCCGCAGATCAGACGGGATGCGGCGGATCCGGCGCCGTAGCGCTCCACCCCTTCGGTCATGGCAGCCTTGATCTCAGGATGACCGGCCAACCCGAGATAGTCATTGGACGCAAAGTTCCAAAGTTCACGGCCGTCGCGTAGCACGCGTGGACCGGCGGCTGTTCCAATAGGCCTCAACCGACGTAGCAGATCCTGCTCGCGGAGCTCCTCAAGTTCCTGGCGAGGAAGGCGCATTGTTTTGGGTGAAGCCCACTAGCGGGCGTTCGAGTGACCAGCGCAGCAACTTCATGGAGTCTTCCCACACGTGCTTGCTGTTGGACTTAAGAACGATGGTCACCACATCGCGGCCACGCAGTGAACCGGTGGCCACCAGACAACGGCCCGAGGCCCGGGTAGTGCCAGTCTTCATGCCGTTGCAGTAGGGGAGGGTCTTGAGGACCTTGTTGGTGTTGGTGAGCACTTGTTTGCGACCGTCGTTGAAACGAAAGGTGATCTCCTCGGTTTTGACCATTCTGCGCATCGTGGGTTGGCGATAGGCAGCGATGGCAGCGATCGCGATATCGCGAGCCGTGGAAAACTGTCCGGGTTCGGTGAGGCCGTGAGGGTTCTTGAAGTGGGAGTTGCGCATGCCGAGCTGGGCGCACTTCTGATTCATCTTGTTGCGGAAGGCGGCCTGGCTGCCGGCAACGTCGCGGGCCAGAGCGCGGGCCACGTCATTGGCGCTCTTCACCATGAGAACCTCGAGGAGTTGTTTGCGGGTGTAGACCTCACCTGCTTTGAGGCCGAGTTTGGTCGGCTCGCAGTGGCCGTCGCTGGCGGCGATGCGCACCTTCTTGTTGAGATCACCCGCATCGAGCACGCAGAGGGCGGTGATGATTTTCTGGGTGCTGGCGACAGCTCGCTTCTGATCGATGTTCTTGGCGTAGAGGATACGTCCCTGATTGATGTCCACCACCATGGCGCTTTCTGCGAAGACTGAAGGCGGGCGGGTGAGGGGAGCATCGCCGATACCATCCATGCGGTTTAGACCGACATTTATCGGCTGACCGAAGCCGTTGCGCTGGGGATGGTTGCGCTGGGCTTGGGTCTGCTGGACGGGCTCACAGGCCACCAGTAGCAATCCGAAACCTGCTACACAGGCATGGAAGATGAAGCGCAATCGACTTAACATGGACCTCACCTTCGCTGCGGCGAGCCCATCGATCAAGGCGATTTCCCGGGCCATTTTGACTGGAGACTATGCATTCAAAGGCTCAGTGTGATCCTGTGAAATCATCCCCATCCGTCAAAATGGTCGCCTGGCTGGCCGTGCTGGCCGCCATGGGTGTGGCTGGATGGTTCACGGGAAAGGGGATGCACCAGAGCGCACTGGCCAAGCAGGCGGGGGTGGATGAGCAGAGGTCCAAGCGCCAGCAGCCCATGGTGAAACGTATTCCCTATCCTGCGGATTCTGCGGAAGCCCGATGGATGGAAGAAGTCCGGCTAGCCGGCCCTGGGGATTATGAAGAGTTGTGCATGCAATGCCGTCGTATCTTCAGTGATAGCATGACCGGGTATCCGTATACTCCTGAGACGGCGGATGCCATGCGTTGGGTGATGGGGCAGTGGTATCTGGCTGATCGCGAGGGTTTTCTGGAGAAGGGCCCGGCTATTCATACAGATGCGTTTGCAGAAGTTGTAGTGGGGCTAGACCCCGGCCTCGCTGTGGACCTGATGATCATCGATCCGGATTTGGAGGTGAACCCATTTGATCGTGATGGTGAGCGACTCGGGCACTGCATTGCTCTGTGTTTGCTCAAGTACCATCCGGATTTGCTCATACAACAGGATTGGCATGAACAGAACCTGGGTGATGTCATGGATGTGTTTGCGTGGAATGATGCCATCGAGGAGCTTGCAAGGAAGGATGTCATGAAGGCTGCAGCTATCTACAAACTGGCTCATTGCGGTCGGGATGAAGAGTTAGCTAATGGCTTGCACCGGATGTTGCGTCATTGGGATACAACTGACCCACGTCGCAAGGAGTGGCTGGGCTCTCTCGAGCATCCCCGGCTGAAGTACATGGCCTATCAGGCTCATTGGGAGCTTCTATCACAAACCGACCCTATGCAGGCCATCGAAGAGATGTTCGAGGTTGAGTTAACCTACGAGGAGCGATGGCAGGTGGATATCTCTATGGTGGTGTTGAGGCGGTGTGCTCAAAAGGATCCTTCCGGATCAATTCGATTACTCAAACGTATTGAGGATGATTTTGTGGCGCATCCGGAGAGCTCCTTTGATGGGGAGTCGCCTGCAATGAAGGCATGGGCTGCGTCCAATCCTTTCAGTCAGCATTCCGATGGCCATGAACACAGGGAGTGGGTGGAAGAAGGAGAGGTCCGATACGAATTGGTAGAGTTGATGATGAGGGATTTGCCGGATGAGCCTAGCGAGTTGTTCACGGCACTAAGAAAACTGACTGCTGATGCAGGTGTGGGGGATGCTCTGTGGCGTCAACGGTTTGAGGGATCATTCATCATTGAGAAGGCACGTTATTGGTCCGTTGAGAACTGTCTGACAGCCGCGCAGCAATGGAAGCCTCTCGTTTATAAAGACGGGCAGGATTGGGTGATGCGCACGCTTGCCATGAGGGCAGCCGAAAGAGACCCCCGAAAAATCATCCATGATCTTGAAAGGTATCCGAATGCGGATAAGGGCGTTTTCTTGAGAGAAGCGATAGCGGAGCTTTCAGCCGCTGACAGCGAGCTAGGTCTCAGCTTGCTACCAGAAGTGCCCGTGGAGATTTGGACCGAGCATTTGGGTTGGAGTCTTAGTCGAGATCCAGAAACGTATGCATCGTTCGTTGTGGAACGTGCGGCTGAAGCAAATCCAGCGATCCTTCATGCCTTTGCTCAGGGTTGGGCGGATGATGATCCTCAGGCGGCTGCGGTTTGGGTTCTCTCCTTGGACGACTCGAAGGGCATGGAGTCCGCAATGTCGGGGTTGATTGAGGAATGGGTGAAATTTGACCCGGACCCAATGCTTGATTGGGTGGGCAAGCTCCCGGAGGGAAACGTGAAGGAGTCCGCTTCGGAGTCTCTAGTTAAAGCTTTGATTAACGAAGAGCCCATCATGGCTTTAGAGTGGGCGAACTCGATTACTGATCCGGTTCGCAGGGCCAAGAGTTATGAGAATATCGCGAAACAATGGGAGGATGCTCCTGAGTATTTTCAAGAAGCACATCGTCGGATTCGCCAAGAGGCAGGCTTGCCTCCTCTCGAAGAACAAGGAGGTGAGCCATGATTGGTGCTCGTATCAAACGGGGCCTGATGATCGGGCTGCCTCCCTTGGTATTCTCCCTCGCCCTCGTCATGGGCTGGTATGCGGCGGCCCCGCACAAGCAAGAGAGTTCAGAAACTGAGGGCTCACGCCGTTTGAGTCCCCGCCAGCAAGCTGCGCAGGCGGAGCACAGTCTGAAGCGGGTGAGCCCGAGATCAAAAATTGCGAAATGGGAGCCGTATATCGGCCGTTCGATTCCAACGGTGGAGCCTGAAGTGAGTTACAATGCCGCAGGATTGGAGGCTGCGATGCGTCATAGTTGGACTGTGGATGATTACCGTTTGCGGGACGGGGGCGATTATGCCGATGCATGGATCGAGCATTCACCTGAGGAGATATACCAATGGATGATGGCGGGTAATACTTGGTTGAATGGTTTCATGGTCAATGACCTGTTTGAAATATGGGCAGAGAAGGACTTGAGCGGCGCCCATGAAGCTGCATTCGACATCAAAGTTCCTGAAATGCGTGCACAGGCCGTGATGGCAGTCGCATGCATCATGTCCAAGTCAGACTTTCAGGGAGCTGCTACTCTTTTGCTTGATCATTTGGAGCAGTTTCAGGCCACCAAAAGAGAAATCTCATTTCATGAGGCTTTGCCCTTTGATGGCTTCATCAAGTTGATCGACTCATTGCCGGAAGGTGAGGTTCAGACAACGTTCCTAGCCGAGTTGGTACAACATGGTGGTACCTATGAAGAAAAGACTGCCTATTGGGATGCGTTATCTCGTGAAAAGCGGATGGAGTTGATTGAGGCGGGATTGACTATTCAGGGCTATGGCTCGAACCGGAGATTGGATGGTATAGAAGATTTAATGCGAGAGCATGCCGAGGGTGAGGGCGGGAGTCATAAGGCATATCATCTGATTAGTGTTTGTGGAGAAGAGTGGGTGAAGAATGACTTTGAAGAGGCGCTTGATTGGGTCAATGAACACGTGAAAGGGCAGTATTGGGCCTATTCCATGGAAAAGATTTGGCGGGAAGCAGCGAGTCATGATCTTGAAAATACCCTTCAAGTTTGGGAAAAACTACCCGAGGGATACATGAAGAAGAAGATGGCCAAGGAGATTGCCAATACCGCCGCGGGCGATAAGAGAGATGAACTCCTGGAACGCCTGATTGGTAAGTGAATCGCTGGCTTTCCCGACTCAGGCCGAAAATCGGATCGACCTCGGGGCCGGGATTTCCACAATGCCCGCATGTCCGAACGCGAGGATCTCAAGAACCTGTCCCTGCTGGGGAAGCCCGAAACACGCCTGCCGAGTAGTCCGGAAGAGGCTGAGCTGGAGGTGTTTCCCAACCACCGGGCCGGCCGCCGATACTGGATCACTCTCAACTGCCCGGAGTTCTCTTCGCTGTGTCCCGTCACGGGCCAGCCCGATGCCGCCAAGGTGGTCATCCGCTACGTGCCCGGCGACACCTGCGTGGAAACCAAGAGTCTCAAGTTCTACCTCGCCTCCTTCCGCAACCAGCCGGCCTTCAATGAAGAGATCGTCAATCGCATCCTCGACGATCTGGTGAAGGCGCTCTCGCCCCAAGAGATGGTGGTGCGTGGTGAGTTTGCTCCGCGCGGCGGCATCCAGTTGACCACCGAGGCCACCTATCCGGAGTCTGAATGATGAAGGTGTGTGTGCTGCTCAGTGGAGGCATGGACTCGGTCACGGTCCTCTACGAAGCCATGCGCACCCATGAGGTGGTTGCCTGCCTGTCCTTCGACTATGGCTCCAAGCACAACGCCAAGGAGATCCCCTTCGCCAAGCTGCATGCCGAGCGTCACGGCATACCTCATCATGTGGTGGAACTCGACTTCATGGACAAGCTCTTCAAATCCGACCTGCTCAAGAGCGGGGGAGACATCCCCGAAGGTCACTATGCCGAGGAGTCGATGAAGCAGACGGTGGTGCCCTTCCGCAACGGGATCATGCTGGCCGTGGCCACCGGTTTCGCCGAAAGCGTGGAGGCCGAAGGGGTGGTAATTGCCGCTCACAGTGGCGACCACGCGATTTATCCCGATTGCCGTGAACCCTTCATGCAAGCCATGGGAGATGCCATGCAGCACGGCACCTATGTGGACCTGGAGCTGCTTAGGCCCTTCATCGATATGGACAAGGCCGCCATCGCCAAGCGGGGTGCAGAATTGGGCATCGACTTCAATGAGACCTGGTCCTGCTACAAGGGCGGGGACATCCATTGCGGAGTCTGCGGCACCTGTGTGGAGCGGCGAGAGGCCTTCCAACTCGCTGGTATTGAAGACCCTACGGAATACGAGCAGACGCCGGAATTGCCCGGAAATCCCTGATTTTCGGTAAAAAAGACCCTTTGATGGACGAGAATGTCCACAAATGTTAAGAATTCCTTGTCGGATGGGCTGATTGGCCTTCAATACCAGTCCCGATCCGCGGTTCCCTCTCCATGTATCGCATCTGCAAAACGCTCGAGATTGAAAACGGGCACATGCTCTCCAAGCATCCGGACAAGTGCCGTTTTCCCCACGGTCACACCCGGAAGGTCGAGTTCGTGCTCGAAGCAGAGGAGCTGGATGCCAACGAGATGGTCTGCGATTTCAAGATCATCAAGGATGCGGTGGGGGAGTGGCTCGACAGCTTCGACCACGCGATGTGCATGAACACCGCCGACCCGGCCTATGCTGAGTTCAAGGAACGCTACGGCGACCGGGTGATTGGTTTCGAGAACCAAGATCCGACCACCGAGGTCATGGCCAAGACCATTTTCGATCACTGCACCGATGCTCTTAAGGCCTATGCCGGCCAAGACGGTGCCAAATACTTTCTGAGTTCGCAGGTACGCCTGCTGCTCGTCCGAGTCTGGGAAACCTCCTCTTCCTGGGCCGAATACCAAGCTTCCTGACCATGTCCGACCAAAACCTTCCAGACATCCAGGCGACGCCGGATGAACGTGGACTCGCCATCGATCAGGTGGGGGTGTCGGACCTGCGTTATCCCATTCAGGTGACCGACCGCAACGGCAAGCCTTTCCCGACGGTGGCCACCATCTCCATGTCGGTGCATCTGCCGCATCACTTCAAGGGTACGCACATGAGCCGCTTCCTTGAAATCCTCAGCCAACATGAGGACGAGGTGACCACCCAGACTTTGCCCAACATCCTCAAGGATCTGCGCAAACGCCTTGAGGCAGAAGAAGCCCACATCGAAGTGGCCTTCACCTACTTCGTGAAGAAGGCGGCCCCGGTTAGCGGCGCCAAGGCCAAGGTTGGCTGCGATTGTGTCTTCCAAGGCACTTCCAGCAGTGAAAAGGACGATCTGGTGTTGGGGATCACCGTTCCGGTGACCACGCTCTGCCCCTGCTCCAAGGAAATTAGCGAATATGGCGCCCACAACCAGCGCGGTTACATCACCATGGAAGTCCG
>CAZIPY010000395.1:0-24235 GCA_964541125.1 uncultured Luteolibacter sp.
CGCGCCCCCGCAACCCCATTTCCCTTTTCTAGTCATGTCACGAGTTTGCAGCATCAGAGGATCCAAAGTCCGCGTCGGCGGTAAGATCCACCGTTCCGGTTTGGCCAAGAAGAAGGGCGGCATCGGTCGTCACGTCACCAAGGTCGTGAAGCGCACTGTTTCCCCCAACCTTCAGAACAAGCGCATCTGGGTTCCCGAACTCGGCCGCTACGTTCGCGTGAAAATCACCGCGCGTGCTCTGAAGACCATCAACAAGAACGGCGCCTACAAGACCCTCAAGGCCGCTGGTCTTATCTAAGGTCTCAGCACAACAATTTCGAAGAACCCGGTGGAGTTGCTCCCCCGGGTTTTTTCTTACCCTAGTTCGTCGACAATATCCTCGATCGGGTAAGACCAGATCTCCGCGAGCGTCGGGTGATACCAATGCACCTTGAGTAGGTCCTTGGCGCTGGCGCCCAGAGTCACGGCCACGGCGAGTGCGTGGATGAGTTCGCCTGCATCCTTGGACACACACTCCGCTCCAATCACCACGCCGGTTGATTTGTCAGCGATTACCTTCACGTAGCCATACTTGGCTTCCATCAGGATGGACTTGCCATGGTCGTCGAAGGGGTAGTCGGCAACGACGACTTCGATGCCACGCTTCTTTGCCTCTTCCTCGCTGATGCCCACGGTGCCGAGTTGTGGGTCGGTGAAGACCACGCCGAGCAGGTGATCGTAGTTGATGGGCTCCGCTTCGCGGCCCGTGGCATGCTTCGCGCCGATTTCGCCCTGCAGGATGGCGATGTGAACAATCTCATGCGGGCCGCAACAGTCACCACTGGCATAGATGGCCGGGTTGGAAGTCTGCTGCATGTCATTGCAGATGATGCGGCCGTGTTCGGTGGTCACGCCGGCGGCTTCGAGATTGAGAGAGGCCGTATTCGGTTTGCGGCCCATGGCATTGAGGACGTGGGGGGCGTGCACTTCGTGAGTCTCACCATCCTTCTCGAACACCACTTTGAACATGTCGCCTTCGTGGTGAACTTCTTTGAGTGCCGTTCCGGTGTGCAGCTCCAAGCCTTCGTCCTGCATGGCCTTCTCAATCACCTTGGCGGCTGCTGCCGGTTGGTCCTTCAGGATGTGAGCGCTGCGCTGAATCTGGATCACATCGCTGCCGATGCGGCGGAGGAACTGCGCCAGCTCGCAGGCGACGATGCCGCCTCCGAGCACGATCACGCGTTCGGGTTGGAAGTCGAGCTCCAGCACGTTGTCGCTAGTCCAGCAGTGGGCGTTGGCGAGGCCAGGTACATCAGGCACCGAAACGGTGGAGCCGGTCGCGATCATGAAGCGGTCGGCGGTGAGCTGGGTGCCGTCGTTGAGTTCGATGGTCTTCTCGTCGATGAAGCGCGCGGTGTTGCGGAAAAGAGTGAAGCGATCACTCTCCAACTGCTCCTGGCGGTATTCGGCAAACTCACCGATGGTAGAGAGTTTGCGTTGGTGCATCGTCTCCATGTCAGCCCTGGCCTCGGGAATGTCCAAACCGAAGGCATGGGCCTTTTGGGCGAGGTGCAGGACTTCGGCCGAGTAGATGAGGGTCTTGGAAGGCATGCAGCCTCGAAGGATGCAGAGGCCGCCGAGGGTGTCTGCACCATCGACGATGGCGACGCGGTCTTTCGTCTCGCGGGCGGTGCGAGCTGCGGCATAACCGCCACTGCCGCCGCCGATGAC
This sequence comes from uncultured Luteolibacter sp., assembly GCA_964541125.1. Taxonomy (GTDB): domain Bacteria; phylum Verrucomicrobiota; class Verrucomicrobiia; order Verrucomicrobiales; family Akkermansiaceae; genus Luteolibacter. The sequence goes on from CAZIPY010000395.1 coordinate 1,711, forward strand.
GATGAAGTCGAAGTGTTGGGGGGTCATCGTTGTTAGTATGAGTTTATTCTAGTTCGCTATAGTCGATGAAATCCCATGGGATGGCTTCTTTAAAGATTTGAATAAATCCTTCGACTTCTTCTAGAGATGCTTCTTTGTCGGCGAGCCAGACGGTTCGTGTCTTATCCGTGTCATCTCTGAAGACTTCACAGATGACTTTTCCATCACGAGAAATCTCGACGCCAATGCCATCTCGTGTGCCTGTGTCGCTAGCGACGACAACATCGTATTTGGATCGATCAAAAGGCATAAGCTGAGAATCAATTCACTCCACCACACACGGCATCAGCACGCCATCACTCATGCCATGGATCTTCTTCTTGTCGGCAGGCACCAGCGTAGTAAGGCAGCCAGCGAACTCGGTCTGACCTTCGTCGTTGGTGAAGTAGTAGGGGCAGAGGCGCACACGACCTTTCATCATCTCGATGGTGCCATCATCGCGGTAGACGGGATGCTCCACAATCTTGCCCTCCTTGAATTCCTGCATCAGCCAAGGCTGTTCGTTGGCATGGCTGAGCGCGTGATCGATCTGATTCGCCCATTCCTTCTGCGGCATGTCGTGGCCGATGAAGACCCCGCGTGAACCCCAGGCGGTTTCGTGGAAGCCGGAGATCTTGAGCACCAATTGGCGTTGCTTCTGGCTGAAGCGCGCGACTTCGTCCCAACCGTGGGCGTCGAGCTGGGGCAGGGCGGCGTGTGGTGGCAGCGGAGTTGGATCGAGGACCCAACCGAAAGGCACGAGTTCTTGGATGCGCTTGAGGTGGTTGCCGCGAAGTGATTCTCCCCAGAGCTTCTTGAGGGCGGGAGACCACAGTAGGGCCAGCCACAATTTGTCCTCGAGGTGTGGCTTGAAGGGCGGGGTGATGGTCACTTTGCCTTCAGCGGCAGCCTCAGCGAGGTGACGCGCCTCCGGAATTGCCTCCCAGTCGAAGTTTTCGAAGAAGCGGTAGAGATCACTCTCGTCTCCGGGCTGGTATTGCTCGGCAGCTTGAACCGTCCACTCTGCCCCCAGCTGCTCGCAAAGCCATTCCATCTCGGGGCGGTAGTCGGCGGCTTCGTCGCTCACCAAGACTTTGCCGCCCTTGGGCAGCAGTGACTTGAATCCTTCGAGCATGCCGTCACTGCCGCCGAGAATCTCAAAGCCGGCCTCGGCATAGATGCGGCTGAGCCAGGCGGTCACGCCCATGCCTCCGGGCACGCTGTCGAGCTCGGTGAGGGCGAAGCCCTGTTCGGTGAAGATGAGATCGGGGCGGATGACGCGCGGGAATTGCTCGGCCGTGCCCTGTTCCTTCTGCAGGTCACAGAGCCAGGAGGGTTTGCCTTCGTCGAGCAGTTCGGCCAGCCAGCCGTCGATGCTGCCGGCGGCACTTCGACGATAGAGAATGTCGCAGGTCTGCTGGAAGCGTGCCAGCGGATGACCGAGGGACGTGAGTCGCCGGGCTTCGCCCTTGGTCAGCTTGAAGGGCTCGGGCGACCAACGCCAAGAGCCGCCGCCAAAGAGACCGCCATCAGGCAGTTTGCTCTTCAGGTCGTCGAGGCTGAGGCGCTTCAGTTCCATCGCCACTAACTTGCCCGATGTCTGAACTTTGCCAAGTGGGGATTCTCAGAGCTTCCTTAAGCCACTTCGGAGGCTTTGCCGCTTTTATTGTCTCCCTCGCTGCGCTTGCGTGCCCGGTCGGGCAGGTAGTGGGGCATTAGGGTGGCGAAGAGGTGGACGATGCAGTAGGCGAGCACCGCGCCGAGCACCGCAAAACTAATCATGCCCAATAGAAAACTGGCCGAATTGACGGTGCCGACTTCGGGAATGCTCAGGACATCGCGGGAGAGGAAGCCCGGCATGGGCACGCCGAGGCTGTTGCGAAGCCAATCACCGAGAGCGCATTGCAGCCACAGTAGGGGGGCGAAGGTCAGCGGGTTGGAAATCCAGCAGCAAGCCATGGCCAAGGGCAGGTTGGCTCCCGCCCGGATGGTGACCAGGGCGGCGATGATGGTCTGGAAGGGGATGAGGATGATCATCGAGCAGAAAACCCCGATGGTAACCCCATTGGCCACGGTGTGGCGGCAGGGAATCCACAGTTCGCGTTTGGCGATGGGTTTGGTGGCCACCCGCCACCATTTCCAGCGATTGAGCCGAGGGTGCCGCAGCGATCGCAGGGCTTTGCGCACCAGTTTGAGATAATGTCGGCTCATTCGGAGGGATGGATTGGGGGAACTGAAAGCTCCCATTGCTTTCATACCTTCGCAACCGCAAAACCCTTGCAGCTTTTCCCTTCGATTCGCAGAGTGCATGTGCTCTATGGAAGCGTGGCAGGCATTCATCCTCGGTATCATCGAGGGTATCACCGAATACCTCCCGGTCAGTTCGACCGGTCACCTCCTCGTCGCTCAGCATTTGATGGGCATTGGCACGGCGAATGCCACCGATAAGGCGGCCGCTGACGCCTTCGCCATCTGCATTCAGGGTGGGGCGATTCTTGCCGTCACCGGCCTCTATTGGAAGCGGGTGATGCAGATGATGCTGGGCGTGCTCGGACGCGATACCGAGGGCTTCAAGATGGCGATGAATATCCTCGTTGGCTTCATGCCTGCCGCCGTCATTGGTCTGCTCTTCAACGACTGGATCGAAGCCAAGCTCTTCGGGATGTGGCCCATCGTTACCGCTTGGGTGGTGGGAGGCGTGCTGATCCTCGTGTTCAGTCTGCGGGCGCGGAAGCAAGGTGGGGCGTCCAAGGGCACTGAGCTCATCCACATGACCTGGAAGATGGCGCTCATCATCGGCTTCATGCAGTGCGTGGCCATGTGGCCCGGCACCAGCCGCAGTCTGATGACCATCGCCGCCGGCCTGATGGTCGGTCTCAGCGTGAAGGCTGCCATCGAATACTCCTTCCTCCTCGGCGTGTTGACCCTCACTGCTGCCACGGTGAAGAAAGCGCTGTGGCAGGTTCCCGGTATCGATCCCGCCTACGACGTCTGGTTCGGCGGCGCCAAGCTGATGTGGGAAAGCTACGGCTTCGTGCCTCTGCTCATCGGCGTGGCTGCCGCAACGATTTCCGCCGTGCTCGCGGTGAAGTGGCTGGTCGGTTACTTACAGCGCCAAGGCATGCGCCCCTTCGGTTGGTATCGCATTGCGATCGGTGTGGTCATCGCCGGCCTGATGTTGGGTGGCGTGGTTGAATTCTGAAAATCATGAGTGAAGCCAAGCCATCCTGGATCCTTCGCCATGAAGACGAGTCCCCCAAAGAGAAAAGTAACTGCGGACATCGCTACCGCCTACTGAGTCGGGGCGACGCCGATCTGGCTGCCTGGGCTCACGCCGTCGACATCGATGGTGCCAAAGCTCATTACCACAAGCGCAGCACCGAGCTCTATTACGTGCTCGATGGTGAAGGTCACGTCGTGCTCGACGGTGAAAAGCAGGAAGTGCGACCAGGCACGATGATCCACATTCCACCGGGTGTGGTGCACGAAGCGGTGGGCAAAATGCGCGTGCTCGTCATCGGTATCCCCGACATCGATGATGATGATATTTATGAGGTATGAAGAGAGCGCTTCAGGTAATTGGCTGTGTGTTTGCCCTGTCTTTGCTCTCGGGCTGCACTTCGCTTGGTATGCTGGGACTCATGCTCTCTCACAAGGCTGAGCCTCCAGACCCTGCAAATCTGCATGTTGAGAAAGGTGATCGATTCATAACCAAGGAGGCGACAGCACTTCATGCCTTTCCGATGTGGGGGAAGCCTGATCTTTATGTCGGGCAAACCCATACTGCCGAAAGATATCTGGAAGACCCGGTTCAGTTTGAGGGTAGCGATTGGTTATTCGGAGTTGTTCCTGCCGGCGCCAAGCTAACAGTCACAAGAATTGATGAAGAATACTCAACCGTCACCTCTGGTGCGCGGTGGTATGCTTATGGTCGCTTTGATGATCCTAAATACAGTGACTATGATGTGTCCTTAGGTCAATTCATGTGGCTGAATGGCGATTCGAGAAATGTGGGACCCAACCCCAAATTCATTCGCGCGGTCAGATAGGCCGGGTTGCTGCTACAATCAACAAAACCTCACCATGTCCTTGAGGAGCTGCAGCCACCCCCGACTTTGTCGGGGTTTGAGCATCAATCTAAGTTGGGAATCAACTTAGCAAAAGCGGACCATATCTTTTAAGAACTGCAGCCACAGGTAGAACAGGCCGCGCTTGGAATACTCGAAGTGGCCGTCTTCGGTCAGCCGGATGATGCCGGACTTGATGTTGTGGTCGATTTGCTGGCGCATCTCGGATTCGATCTCCGCTTCGGCCTCCTCGGGGTCGGGGATGCTCAATTGGTCGAGTTTCACGCCCTTGCGCTCGAGGTAGAGTTGATGGCTGCGCAGGATCTGGTGGAAGCAGTTCTCGCGGCAGGGCAGATGGTTCCAGCTCACTCCGGGCGGGCGACGCAGGGTGGGGGCGAAGGGGAAATTGGTGGTACGCCAGATCTTGCCGTTCTCATCGCGTGAGGTCACCGAGATGAAGGCGAAGGCGACATCACTCTGCTCGCACAAGCAGATCGAGGCGATGGCCCGCTCCTCGGGATTCCAATAGAGGCGGAAGTGCTGGCTCATGCCATCCCACTGCCAGCAGCAGTCCGAGACGTGCTCGAAACCTTCTTCGTCGATGGCGGCTGCCGCCTCCGCTGCATTGGGGAAGAAGGACGGATTGGGCAGGGTTTTGTGTTTGAGTCGGTTGTCTACCGGCATGCGCAGGCGGCGGATGCGAGTCAGTAGTTCGAACCAGGGCAGAAAGGCCCAAGCCAGCACCCCGGCAAATCCCGCCAGCAGGTTGCCGCTGAGGAAGTAGACCAAGAAGAAGGTGGCCACCAGCAAGGTGACCGCGCCGAGTTTGCGCATGATACGGCTACGCGAGGAGCGCATGGCCGCGGCAAGGATGCCCAGACCCAGGATGATCAGAGATTCACGCATTCAGGAAATCGTGGTGGTGTTCCCCACTTCTTTCGAAGGGCAATATGGGTTTTCCGCGTGGGGAGACTTACCGATTCCACGGTTTTTGAGGCCGCGCAAGTGCTTGTTTTACACCTTTTTGCGGTAGATTCAGCTGATCCAGGCCTTTGCAACCAGCTCGCGGAGGCGTCCGGTGTCGGTAGCGGAGGTCTTGGCGATGAAGCCTCGGGCATGGGCGAAGTGGATATCGGCTTCGTTCTCGATGCGGGTGAAGTCGAGGCCGGGATGGTCTTCGTAGCGCTTGAGGCCGTAGCCCTCACCGCGGCTGTCCGGGTAGATCATGGCTGCCACGCCTGGATCCTGATTCATGATGAAACGACCCAATCCTGCAGATGGATCGTCAGGCAGGGGTTCGGTGCGGGGCAGGAAAATGACTTCGAAACCGCCACCTTCGGCATCGATCTGCCAGCGCTCATGGTGAGCATCGATGAAGTCGAGGCGTTCGCGTAGTTGAGTGAGGTAGTCGACGAGGTCCTCGCCGATCCAGCGCATGATTTCCCACAGGGGTTCGCCGGGCTCGTGGCGTTTGGCGGCAGCGAAGCGTCGCAACAGGGTGACGTCGATTGGGGAGTTGAGTTTGGCCAAGGCATCGCGGCCGATCTCCAACCACTTGGCGGTTTCAATCGCACCGCGGGTGTCGAGCCATTCGGCGGGCTCAAGCCAGTCGCAGAAGGCGCGGGCATCTTCGTAGAGGTCCATGTGCTGCAGCACCAGACTTAGCGAGCAAATAGGAGGGTGATCCTTGGGGAACTGATGGTGGTCGAAGTTACCCTTGGAGGTATCGTGCTCGTGGCCGATGTCGACCACGGCAATGGAAGGGTTCTCGAGATCTTCGGGCTCCGGGTTGCGACGCTCGATGGGAGACGCATGTCGGGCGAGAAGCAGGCAGCAGGCGAGGAAGTCGTCCTTATGCGCGCCGCCGGGATGGGTGATGATGTTGGTGAAAGCCATGGGTTGAGAGACACCAAAACTTGTCACCCTGCGGACGGCAAGGTTGTATCTCATTCATTCGATGAGTTCCCCCGATGCTTCCACATTCACGCCCGCCGACCGCCGGCTCGCCTGGATCGCCTTGCTGTTGCTCGTGCCAATCCCTTCGCTGGGAGTGCTGTTCGGCATGGTGTGGCTGCCTGAGAGCGGCGTGGGTCAGGTGCTCTTTATCGCCTCGAAATTCTGGATCGTGCTGCTGCCGTTGATCTGGCGGAAGTTCGTCGAGAAGCATCCGCTAAGCCTTTCGCCAGCCAAGCACGGCGGTTGGATTCCCGCTCTCTGGACTGGCATTCCGATTGCCTTCATGGTCTATGGTGCCTTCCTGTTGGTACGCCATCTCGGCTGGATCGACGAGGGCATGGTGCGCGAGCGTGCCGAGCTTACAGGACTGGCCAAGCCGGCCATCTTCATCGGGGCGGCACTTTACTGGATCAGCATCAACTCGCTACTCGAGGAATACGTCTGGCGTTGGTTCGTGTTTCGCCAGTTCGAGAAGATCATGGGAGGCAAGCTGGCCGTGGTTGCTTCTGCCTTGGGCTTCACCCTCCATCACATCTTTGCCATCGCCGCTCAGTTCGACTGGAAGATCAACTTGCTTGCTTCAGGCGGAGTCTTTCTCGGCGGCCTGATCTGGTCATGGCTCTATTTCAAGTGCCGCTCGGTTTGGCCCTGCTGGCTCAGCCATGCCATCGTGGACGTTCCCATCTTTGTCGCCGGCTGGATCATTATCTTCGGCTAAAAACGACACACTACTGCGTTGTTCTTCCTCCTTCGCCAAGGCTACGGCGCGACAAGTCGGTCGAGCCCCGACCCAGTCGGGGCACTCCCTCATCACGCCTTGTATTGAGCCGTTTTAAGCTCGAAGCAATCATCAGGCGATTTGGAGCCTTAACGAATTCGGCTTTGTTGCCATTGGGGATTGGCGGCAATCATGGCCTGAGCCTGATTCAACTTGGCAGTCTCGATGTTGAGGATGCAGGGTCGGATGCCACTCATGGTGCTGCGGATGCCGACTTCGCCCAAGGCATTGGAAATTTCGTAGGCCTGATAACGTTCGGGCCAGATGCCGAGCATGGTGTAGTCGAGCACGGCAGCCTGATGCCTCGGCTTCTCGGGTTCCTTTGGCTCACAGGAGATCAATCCGGTGGCAAGCAGAACGGCTGCAAGGTGAGTGAAACGCATGATCAGCCCTCTTCCATTTCGTGAATGCGCTCACCGGCACTCCACACGCGGAACTTCACCTCGGCTCCCTCAGGGACATAGACCACTACAGGCAGACGACTGTTGTAGCGGATGATGAATGGCTCGCCGGCGATTTTGACGAAGCGTTCTTCTTTTTTGATGCCGCCGACAGAGCCGCGGCGGGTGCCTGCCATGGGGCCCAGCTTGCGCACGATGTAGCGGGTGAAGCCCCAGCCCTGGATGTTTTCAGATTCGATGCGGCCACCGAAGAAGTGGCGGTTGGCAGCGTCGACCTCGACAGTTTTGCCGACCATGATCTCCACTTTAAAGGCCTGCTCGTCCTCGAGCTTGGGCAGGTGGGCGACGAATCGCTTCATGCCTTTTTCGGCGGCGGGGAAGGCCTTCATGTTGCGGACCGATTCGTTGGCTCCGTTGGCCCCGTTGGGGGCGGGCGCAGGCCGCCGCTCGAGTCGCAGCTCCTCTGGTGGAGGCAGGGCGGGGGAGGCGGAGGCGGCGATGCCAGTCAGGGTGAGAATGGTCAGAACAAGGGTCTTCATGGGCTTGGCTGGAGGCTAGCACGGCGCCATGGGCCTGACCATTCTGCAATCTTCAGCGATTTCTGGGGCCATTCGCGCCTTGCTTCCTAGCCCAAAAGGGTGCATCAGACCGCCGCTCTAGAGCAATTTCCCCCGATCATCATGTCTCTTCCCATCCGCAACCTCGCCATCATCGCCCACGTTGACCACGGCAAGACCACCCTCGTGGACCAGCTTCTCGAAGCCGGCGGCACCTACCGTGAGAACCAGGAACAGCAGGAGCGCGCCATGGATTCGATGGATCTGGAGCGTGAGAAGGGCATTACCATCAAGGCCAAGAACACGTCCATTCACTGGGAGGACCACACCATCAACATCGTTGATACTCCCGGTCACGCCGACTTCGGCGCCGAGGTGGAGCGGGTGATGAAGATGGTCGACGGTGTGCTGCTGGTGGTCGACGCCTCCGGTGGCCCTCAGGCCCAGACCCGTTTCGTCCTGCGCAAAGCACTGCAGCAGGGCCTGCAACCCATCGTGGTGGTCAATAAGATCGATCGCCCGCTGGCTGACCCCGCCAAGGTGCACGATCAGGTGCTCGAGCTCTTCCTCGATCTCGATGCCTCCGAAGAACAATTCAACGCGCCCTTCATGTATGGCTCCGCCCGCGATGGCTACTTCATGGAGAATCCCGACGACGAGCGCGTTGACTGCGTGCCGCTGCTCAAGAAGATCGTTGAGCACATTCCCGCGCCCAAGGCCGATCCTGAAGCTCCCTTTTCCATGCTCGTCTCCAACATCGAATGGGACGATTACGTCGGTCGTGTGGCGGTCGGCAAGGTGTTGGGCGGAAGCGTCAAGAAAGGCGACAACATCACTCTGCTGCGCAAGGACGGCACCAAGCAGTCGTCCAAGGTCATGAAGACCTTCACCTACGCCGGATTGGACACCACCGACTCCGAAGGCTGTGGCGCTGGTGGCATTGTCGGCATCGCGGCCGGCATCGAAGACATCGACATCGGTGAGACCCTCGCTGGCAACGGCGACATGGAGCCGCTGCCCTTCGTTGAGATCGACCCGCCGACCGTGTCCATGCAGTTCTCCATTAACGACGGCCCGCTGGCCGGTCGTGAAGGCAAGCACGTGACGTCTCGCGCCATCCGTGAGCGTCTTGACCGCGAATTAAAGACCAACATTTCCATTCAGGTGGAGGACACCAACGAAGCCGGTGTGTTCAAGGTCTCGGCCCGTGGCGCCATGCAGATTGCTGTGCTCGTAGAGCAGATGCGCCGAGAAGGCTTCGAGGTGCTGGTGAGTCAGCCCGAAGTGATTTACCGCCGCGACGAGAACGACTCACTGCTCGAGCCCTTCGAAACCCTCTACGTCGAAGTGCCCGGTGACTATGCGCAAGGCATCCTCAAGATTTTGATGAACCGCAAGGGCATCATGGAAAACATGGAGACCGAACCCTCCGGCCGCACCTTCATTCAGGCGGTGATTCCGACTCGTGGTTTGATTGGTTTTGAAACTGAACTGGTCAACTTGACCTCCGGTCACGGCATCATGTCCCATCTCTTCAAGGAATACGCCCCGCATGCTGGCGAGATCGTCAACCGCATCACTGGCACGCTTGTCTCCATGGAGAAGGGAGACGCCACACCATACTCGCTGCAGGCTCTTGAAGAGCGCGGCATTCTCTTCGTCGGTCCAGGTGACGCGGTCTACGAAGGCATGCTGGTGGGGGAGAACCCGCGTGCTGGTGATCTTCCCGTGAATCCGGTGAAGGAGAAGCATCTCGATAACATGCGTTCGGCCGGCAAGGACAAGACTTCCAAGTTGACTCCTGCACGTCGCTTCTCTCTCGAACGCGCCATCGAATACATCGATGCCGACGAGCTGGTGGAGGCCACGCCCAAGAACATCCGCCTTCGCAAACGCATCCTCGATGCCAACCAGCGCAAGCGGGCGGCCAAGGCGGCTGCTGGGAAGTAATCAGCAGGCCTGTGACAGCGGGCCGAAGAGAAACTCGTCGGGGATCTCGCCGATGTTGTCGACGATGAGGTCGGGTTGGTAGGCGAAGTTGCCGAGGTCCTCGAGCTTGGTGCCGCCGCTGAGCACCAGCACGCTGCGATAGCCCAGCTGCACCGCACCGAGGATGTCGGTCTCCATGGTGTCGCCAACCATCACCGTTTGTTCGCTACGCAGACCCATCTCTGCGCGGGCAGCCCGCATCATGACCGGACTCGGTTTGCCCACTGAGAAAGCCTCCACGCCGGTGGCCTTCTCGATCATGGCGACGATGGCGCCACAACCGGGACGAATGCCGTGTTCGGTGGGGCAGCTGGGATCGTAGTTGGTGGCGATCAGGCGCGCGCCTTTTTCAACAAGCCTCACGCCGCGTTCGATCATCTCGAAGGTCAGCGTACGGCCTTCACCCACCACCACGTAGTCGGCATCGTCATCGACCACGGTGTAGCCGTTCACGTGCAGGGCATTGGCCAAACCATTTTCGCCGATCACATAGGCCGTGCCGTTCGGTTTTTGTTTGGCGAGGAAACGCGCGGTGGCCATGGCACAGGTGAAAACGTCGTCGGGGACGGCTTCGATACCGAGGCGCCGCAGTTTGAAGGCTACATCGCGACGGGTGCGCTGTGAGTTGTTGGTGAGGAAACGGTAGGGGATCTGATGGCTCTTGAGCTTCTGAATGAAGGCGGAGGCACCGGGGATAAGACGCGATCCGGAATAGATCACGCCATCCATGTCGAGGAGGAAGCCGAGTGTGTTCATGTCAGCGCCTTAGCGGATGGCGTGCCGAAATGGCTTGGATGCTCATTATTCATGTGAACTTCCTTCATGCTTGTCGGTTGCCATGAACCGCAAGCATGCTTGTGTTGTCTCATGAAGCCTCTGCCGTCGCTCGATCAACCCCGGCACATCCTGTCCTTTGACTTCGATGGGACGCTGCACGATCCGGCGGCCACGCCAACTGTGCCGACGAGAATCTATGAGTTGCTCAAGAGCCTCAGGGAAAGTCATCAAGCGTCTTGGGGCATCAACACCGGCCGCAACATCGAGTACCTAATCGAGGACTTGGAGAAGAACGGCTGCCCCTTTCTTCCCGATTGGGTAGTGGCTCGAGAGCGGGAGATCCACATCTGCAATCCAGATGGGACTTGGCGTGTCCACGACGAGTGGAACACGCGCTGTGCTCGCGACATTGAACGGCTTTTTACCAGTCAGCGGGTGGCCATGGAGCGCATTCGCCACGATGTGGTGCACCAGACCGGTGCTCAGTGGTTTTCGTTCGAAGGTGAACCAGCAGGCGTGGTGGCACAGACCGTGGAGGAGATTGATTGGATCGTCAGTCGGGTCCAAGAGCATGCCGCGGTGGCTCCCGAGCTTTCCTGGCAGCGGAACTCCATCTATCTGCGCTTTGGTCACCGCGACTACCATAAGGGTAGCTGTCTTTCCGAACTGGCGCGCATGACGGGAGTGAAACGCGAACAGTGTTTCGCCATCGGCGACAGCCACAATGATGAGGAGATGCTCGATGGCACCCACGCCGGAATGAACGCCTGCCCCGCCAATGCCATCGATGAGATCCGCGAGATTGTGACTAAGGCAGGTGGCCTAGTCTGCTCAGGCACCCACGGCGACGCCGTAATCGAGGCGCTTGAACATTACTTCGACTGACCTTCTTACAAGGGTTTTCCGTACGTCATGCAGCGGTTGTACCAGCCCTTGCGCCAGCGTTTCTCGCCGCGCTCCGGTGGCGAGTTGTCGATGCGGCGATCCAACAAGCGGAAGGCGGTGTGGCCGAACTCGGTGGCGGCAGCCGGCCCTTCGGGAACGTTCTTCATGTGGCCGAGCACCTGCATCAGGCCCCAGCCCTGATTCTTGTAGCGTTCAGTCTTGAGAGTGCCGTCGCCCTTGAAGTTGACGTAGTCAATCAGGGCGTAGACGCCCTGCGGCGTGGAGGCGACCTTGTAGTAGTTGGCCTCGATGCGGGCACGCTCACTGGCAGGAGCCGCGGCCAGCACCTTGGGCAGGGCAGCCAAAGAGCGGTCGATGATGAATTCGGTCTGCAGCGAAATAGTGGTCATCAACCAACGGCGCAGTTCGGTCAGGCGCTTGCCGTTGAAATCCTTTTCAAACTCCGCCTTGGTGTTCCAGGGGCAGGGCCCGTGAGTAAAGGCTGGGGGGGGATTGCCCTTCTCTTTGGCGTAGGCGAGGAACTGCGGCCAGCTTTCGCGAAAGCGGCCTTCGAAGCCGGCGGGATACCAGATGAAGTGGCCGATGCCGATGGATGGAAACTCCTCACCTTTGTTCCAAGTGGTTAGGCCAGTGACGGTTCCGCCGCATTCGTTCTTCCAGATCTTACGGCCGATCGCGACCTTCTGATTGGCGGTCAGCTCGATGCGCCCCTTTGGCTCAGGTTTGGGTGCCGGATCGCAAGCAGCCACTATAGGAATCAGGAACAGAGCCAGAAGACGGGTGAATTGCATGATCATACCTTATCTGTTACGGGTGGGGTGCCGCAAGTTCATCAAGGCATCAACACAATCTCATCATGTCAAAAATCCCCTGGGATCAGGTCTTTAACTTCACCCTTCTCGACGGCGTCAAACTGGTGGTGACCGCCGTGGTCATCCTGCTGGTTACCAAGATTCAGCTCTTCAACGACAAGCTCTCGGCACTGCTCATTGCCCTGCCGCTGACCTCGCTGATCGCCATGATTTGGATGTATCAGGGTGGCCAGAGCTCTGAGCGCATCGCCAATCACTCCGCCAGCACCTTTTGGTTCGTCCTGCCGACCCTGCCCATGTTTCTGATTCTACCTTGGATGCTCCGCCAAGGCTGGGGATTTGGGCTTTCGCTGGGCGCCAACTGCCTGATTACGGCGGGGCTGTTTTGGGCCATGGTGGCGGTGCTCAAGCGGTTTGGCCTCAATTTGATGGGCTGAGGACCATTTGGGGCCCGGAATCCCTTGAAAACCTTGAATTTCCAAGGATTTAGGGACTTAAGCCTTGAACGGGGCCCGATTCTCTGGTTTGACCTCCCGCCGGCGGTCTCTCCGGATCGTCCCAATTCCCCGACCCACCCCGGGTACACATACCCACCATCCCACCCAAGTTTTGAGCGAAGCCAAGCCATCCAAACCCGAGAACGTGATTCCGTTCGAGGAGGAGAAGCCTGATTCGCTCTACCCCGGCTCCACCATGAAAAGCGACCTCCTCGAACAAGCCTCCGAAATCGTCACCGATCCGCTGGTTCTTATCAACCTGGTTTCCCAGCGCGTGCGCCAGCTTAACAGCGGTCGCTCTCCGCTCATCGAAACCCGTCCCAGCATGGGCGTGGCCGACATCGCCCTTCAGGAAATCATCGAGGGCAAGATCAAGCTGATCGAAAAGGCCGAGGCTTGATTTCGGAGGAGGTCACAACCTCCTGATGGGCTCCTTGCCAAAAGCCCTTACCAAAAGGTTGTTTTCTTGGTATGGAATTCTAGGCGCTTTGCGATTGAAGAATTCCGGTCAGGAATGACGAATTTCTGCGTTGTTCCTCAGTCACGGATATACATCCGCTCCTTCATCACGCCTTGAACTACGTCATTTCTGACTCGGCCTTTTGCCAAGTTCTTTCACCAAGCAGCCCATCATTATGAGCAACGAAATCGCCACCAATCGCAAAGCCGGTCGCGATTTCCACATTCTCGAGAAGTTCGAGTGTGGCATCGAACTCAAGGGCACTGAGGTCAAATCGATCCGTGCCGGCAAGGTCAACGTGGCCGACGCCTTCGCCCGTGTGGAGAAAGGTCAGGTCTTTCTTCACGGCATCCATATCCAGCCTTGGGAAACCGCAGGTGAGTGGTACCAGCACAACGTCCGCCGTCCTCGCCGCCTGCTGCTTCATAAGCGCGAGATCCTCAAGTTGGATCAGGCCGTGTCCGTAAAAGGCTGCACTCTTCCGCTGCTTCGCATGTATTGGAAGAACCGCCGGGTAAAAGTCGAAATCGGCGTCGGCAAGGGCAAGACCCACGCCGACCAACGCCACGACCTCAAAAAGAAGGTGGAGCTCCGCGAAGCCCAAAGAGAGATGTCCCGCTTCAACAAGGGTTAGGAGCTTACGGAACCCTAGTCGCTCGGCGGGCGGACGATGACGCTGTTGCCGCCCTTGTCCTCAGGCTTGTTCGAAGCCAGCTCCTTGTCGCTGGGAAGGTTCTCCATGTTCGGTAGACGAATGCGGTCGGCCAGTGGATTGTTGGGGGTCGTTTCGGGCCCAGTGCCCTCACTCAGGCCCTGACTGCCTTCCGGATTCCCGTCAGGATTGGCGTTCTCCGACGTGCCTGAACCCTCGACGGGTTCGCCTCCCGGATCGGGCGTGCAGGCCGCCAGGCAGAGGGCTGTGCTGGCAGCGATGGCTTTGGAGAAGAGTTTCATTTGAAAGGCATCGAAGCGTTTTGGTCCCTGACTGGCAAGATGCGAATGGAGTTGTCGCGGAGCGGACCTTCAGGAATGGTCACTGCATGCAGATCAAGTCGGCAGAGTTTGTCACCAGTGCGTCCGAGGTCGGGGAAAGCCCCGATTGGGCGCATCCGGAGGTGGCCTTCATCGGTCGATCCAACGTGGGCAAGTCCTCCATCATCAATATGCTCACCGGTCGCCACGGCCTGGCCAAGGTCTCGTCGACACCCGGGAAGACCCGTCTGCTCAATTATTTTCTGATCAATCAGCAGTGGGGCTTGGTCGATCTTCCGGGCTACGGCTTTGCCAAGGCATCCCGCGCCGACAAGGAGCGCTTCAATGAGTTGGTGGGCGAGTATCTGATGTCGCGACCGCAGTTGCGGCACCTCTTCGTCCTGATCGACTCGCGCCACTCGCCTCAGAAGATCGATCTGGAATTCCTCGCTCGCTTGGCTGACACCGACATTCCGTTTTCTCTCGCCTTCACCAAGGCCGACAAGCTCAGCGAGAAGAAGGCCAAGGCGAATGCCAGGCAGTTCCTGGCCGCCCAAAGCGAAGTGACTGGCGGTGAGCCCGCCATGGTCATGACCTCGGCCAAGACTCGCACCGGTCGCAACGAGTTGCTGGGGATGGCCCGTGAAGCGATGGAACTATAAGATATGAATCCGCCACCCATTCCCAAGAAAAAGAGCAGCTCGAAGAAACCGCTTCTCATCATTGGCATTGTCGTCGGCTGCGTCATCCTCGGGATTCTGGGAATTGTCGGCTTGGGTGCGCTCTGGATTTTCACCGCCAAGGATCAGGCTCTCACAGAACATGATCGTCAATTGGTGGTGACGGTCGAGGAGGTTGCATTGTATTTTGAAGACTTCGAACCATCAGAAGAGTATGTGACTTTCACTAAAGAACGCTACATCGATGGTTCCATCGAAATCTTCTACGAGTATGACTCTCCCCAGGAGGGCGAACCTTACATTTCGGTCACCATCTCTCATGAGATCAATTCCAGCGACGCCAATATGGTTTATGGTCTTGAGTGGTCTGCGATGCGTCTTGGGCTCAATATCAATGACCGGAGTTTCGAATTGAAGGAGGACAATCAGTTCTACAAGGCTGGTGAAAACTCCCGTTTCGGCAATATCATCTACGATGGTACAACGACAGGGCATGTGCTGGTCGCTCGCAGCGATAACTCCATTTATGCCTTCAACATATCCGGCTACATCCTCGACGACCCCGAGATTTGGGCCGAGCTGTTCGACAAGCGCATCAATGAGCTGCTGACTCTCCAAGAGTGAGGATTAGGCCGGAGATGATCCCGCAGGCTTCATGCTGTGAAGCCATTCGACATACTTGGAGATGCCTTCGCGGATGGTCGTCGCGGGCTGGTAGCCGAGGATCTGCCCGGCTTTGCTGATATCTGCGTTGGTGCGTGGCACGTCACCGGCTTGCTCCGACATAGGGTTGATTTTGGCCTCCATGCCAAGTGTGGTTTCAATGATCCCGATGAGTTCCTTCAAGCTCACGGTTTCCGAACCTCCCAGATTGAAGATCTCATACACGCCGCCTTGATGGTGCAGAGCCGCCATGATGCCGTTGATGATGTCGTCGATGTAGGTGTAGTCCCTGCTTGTGGATCCATCTCCATAGCGGTCGATGGCTTGGCCTTGCTGAATGCGGTGAATGAACTTTGAAATCGCCAGATCGGGTCGCTGCCTGGGACCGTAGACCGTGAACAGACGTAGGCATGTCGTCTGCATGCCGCACATTTGGGCATAGGTGGCGCAGAGTTTTTCGCCGGCAATCTTGGTCGCGGCGTAAGGGCTGATCGTGCTGTTGATCGGATCGGTTTCGGCAAAGGGAGTCTTCTCGTTGACGCCGTAGACCGATGAACTCGAGGCAAAGATCATGCGCTCGACACCGCAACGTTTGGCGGCCTCCAGAACGTGGAAGGTGCCGTTGACGTTGCAGCTGACATAGTGATCTGGATTGGCAACCGAGGGGATCACCCCGGCTCTGGCGCCTAAATGCGCGACGGCATGGGGTTTGAATTCCTCAAAGGCCCCACTTACGGCATCTGGATCTCTCAGGTCTTCCTCAATGATCTCAATCTGGTCTTCGACCGCCGCGAGGTTAGCTCGCTTGATGGCCGGCTCGTAGAAGTCATTGAAATTATCGAACACAGCCACCTCATGACCTTCCGTCAGTAGGCGTTCCACGAGATGGGAGCCGATGAAGCCGGCTCCTCCGGTGACCATGATTTTCACCCACCCAATAAAGCAGCGCCTCCCTGAGTCCGGCAATACTAAGCTCGGCAAGCCGTCATTTTTCCGCTTCGTGATCCAAATGGTCGGAGATAGTCTGCGGGTGGATCATGAAGCGCTTTCTTGTTGTCGGGGCTGGCTTTTCGGGTGCTGTGCTGGCCCGAGAAGTCGCTGAACGGACCGGTGGTCAGGTGGTGGTGGTCGACCAGCGCGATCACGTGGCCGGCAACTGCCACACCAAGCGCGATGAGGAGACGGGAGTCATGGTTCATGCCTATGGGGCCCACATCTTCCACACCAGTAATCTGAAGGTGTGGAACTACGTGCAGCAATTCAGCGAATTTTATCCATTCATCAATCGCCCCAAGGCCTCTATCGAATCCGGCATCTATTCGCTGCCGATCAACCTGCACACGATCAACCAGTTCTTTGGCAAGCGATTCAATCCCGCTGAAGCCGAGGAATTCATGAAGACCAAGGTCGATCATTCCATCGATGTTCCGGCAAACTTCGAGGAGCAGGCACTCAAGTTTCTGGGTCGGGAGCTTTATCAAGCCTTCTTCTATGGCTTCACTAAGAAACAGTGGGGTTGCGAGCCCCGCGAATTGCCCGCCTCGATTCTCAAGCGGCTACCGCTGAGATACAACTACAACGACAGCTACTACCGCTCGATCTACCAAGGCATCCCCAAGGACGGTTATACAGCCATCGTCGAGCGAATCCTCGACCATGATCTAATTGAGGTGTGTCTGAACACGCCATGGGATTCAGGCATGCAGGATGAATTCGAGCATGTGTTTTTCACCGGCCCCATGGACGCTTATTTTAATTACTGCCATGGCCGCCTTGGCTACCGCACGGTCTATTGGGAGCGCGAGGTGCACGAAGGCGATTTTCAGGGGCATCCCGGCATCAACTATCCTGGCCTTGAGGTGCCCTTTACAAGGCGACGTGAGCACAAGCATTACGCCTATTGGGAGGAACACGAGAAGACGGTGGTGTTCACCGAATACAGCAAGGAGACCGGTGATGACGATGAGCCCTATTATCCGAAACGCCTGGCTCCCGATAAGGACATGCTCGAGAAATACATGACCATGGTGAAGGAGGCGGGAAATGTCTCCTTCCTCGGACGTCTCGGCACCTATCGCTATCTGGATATGCACCAAGTGATCGGTGAAGCACTCGAATTCGGCGAGTCATGGAGCAAGGCCTACGATGAGGGTTGGCCGCTTCCCACCCATTCGGGATGAGTGGCATCAAGGTGCCTTGAGCAACTCCTCCCGCGAAATACAATTCACGCCGGCAACGGTCTTCCCCTCTGCATGGAAGATGAATGGGGTCATCAGCACGTAGCCATTGAGATGAGTTTTTGGGAAGGGAACGTTCGCAAACTTTTCGTCCATGCCGGTGGCCTGCAGCCATTTGCGGCGGGCTGCGTCGGGCATGCCGTAGAAAAAGAGCGTCCAGTCCGTGAAGTTGACGATTTTCATTTCATCCCAGATCTCGATTAGCTTTGCCGCTCCCTTGGGTGATAGGAGGTAGCCCTGGGCTCCGGGCTCCTGCTGCTTACCCGATTCATGAAGGCCCAATTTTAGCATGGCTGCTTCTTCGATGGGGATGGCGGCAGGTGCCGTGGAGCGATATTTCGCGTAAGCTTCATCGGTGAAAAGACCACGAGCCGGCTCAATATTGCAGAATACGAAGTCTGCATCTTCGGGGATGCCCATGTCGGCAATCTTTCGGGTGGGCTTGGCAATGAACTTGGCATCATCTTCGCAGCACAGGGTCCACGACGATGAGGTAGCGGTTTCGCGCCAGATGAGGGAATGGCTGATCTGACAGCAGACCCTTCCGGGAATGAAGAGATTTGTGCCACAATAACTTTCTCCTACATAGCGACCATAACCTTTCTCGTGAAACTGTTGTCGATCGTAGGTGATGGCGGGGAAGCGCTCATGGGGGATCTGGAACCGGTCGCAATCCCTTGTGATGGATTCGCGCCGGTCCACATCCTTGTCCCGGTTGATGTAGCGGACCTTGAATTCCCAGTCACCTTGCTGGCAGTCAGAAGCTCGTTGAAGTGATGCAAGCGCATCGAGCCAGTTGGCAATCACACGCAATTCAGAGGCCTTGCTGCCGGGAATGAAGTTGGTGAGTTTGGAGGCAAATATGCCCAGCTTGAGGCTGCCCAAGTAGGTCAAGCGAAGTGGAAGATGGGCAATCCAATGTTTGATTCGGGCAATCATGTCGGGTGGGACTTGAGGAGAGCCGCGAACAGCTCGCCCAAGAGCCAGATAATGGCCGGTGATGGCCTGATGTAAAAGTGCTGCCAGGGAATCCGCAGCAAATCCGGACAAACTACCGTTGCTCCAATCAAGGCCTGGCGGGGTTCGCTTGCCGGACCTCCACGGCCCCTGACAGCCCGAGCAGCGAAACGCATCCGAGAGAGAGGTGCAACCCATATCTGGTATCAGGCCGATCGTCTTCCCCTCTTGATCCATCGGTCATCTTGCTCTTTGTTGCAGGGATGATCAGCTCAAGACGCGAATTTATCCGTTCCGGCCTCGTGATTACCGCTGGCTTCAGTGGACTTCGGGCATTTGCCAACACGCCCAAGGATTCTCGTTTCGGTCCCGGCAATGAGGTCCCCGGCTTCGGCGAGCTGGTGAAGGACCCCAAGGGCGTTCTCGATCTGCCTGAAGGCTTTAAATACCAAGTGATTTCTAAGACGGGGGATGAAATGACCGATGGCCTGTTGGTGCCCGGTGCCCACGATGGCATGGGGGCCTTTGAAGGCGCGGATGGCACCACCATTCTGGTGCGCAATCACGAGGTGAGTCCCAATAGTCCCAAGATGAGCCCATTCGGCCCCAAGGGAGAGAAGTTGACCGAGAAGCTTTCCGCTCAACTCTTCGACAATGGTCATGGCAAGCACATCTGCGACGGCGGCACCACCACCTTGGTCTACGACACCAAGAAACAAAAACTCATCTCCCACCACTTGAGCCTGTCCGGCACCCTCAGGAACTGTGCCGGAGGAGTGACTCCGTGGAATACCTGGGTCACCTGTGAAGAAACCACCACTCGCAGCGGCAAGCAGTTTGCCCAGCATCACGGTTACGCCTTCGAGGTGGAGGCAATGAAGTCTGAACTGCAGAAAGCCGAGCCACTGAAGGCCATGGGCCGTTTCAATCGCGAAGCCGTAGCTGTGGATGAGAAGTCGGGTGTGGTCTATCAGACTGAAGATCGCGGCGACGGCTTGATCTATCGCTTCATTCCCAAGGTGCCCGGCAAGCTGCATGAAGGTGGCAAGGTCCAGGCGCTGGCGATCAAGGGTGCTCCGTCGACCGATACCCGCAACTGGCCGAATCAGGGCAAGGCCTTTCCGGAGGGTAAGGCGATGGATGTGGAGTGGATCGACCTCGAGGACATCGACGCACCCAAAGACGATCTTCGGCTCAGAGGCTTCAAGGATGGAGCCGCTCGCTTCGCTCGCGGTGAAGGCATCTGGGCCGGCAAGGGCGAGATCTACTGGGCCTGCACCAATGGTGGCAAGAGCCGCTTGGGCCAAATCTTCAAATACACGCCCTCTGCTTCGGAGGGGACGGCCGATGAGGCCAAGTCGCCCGGCAAGTTGGAACTGTTTGTGGAATCCAAGGATGCTGAACTTCTCGGTGCCTGCGATAACCTGACCGTTGCGCCGTGGGGCGGCCTCGTGGTCAGCGAAGACAGCGGCAAGAATTCTTCCATCGTTGGCGTCACACCCGAGGGCAAGTGCTACCGCATCGGCCAGGTGGCCTTCAACTCCGAGCTGGCGGGCATCTGTTTCTCGCCCGATGCCTCCACGATGTTTGTGAACGCCCAGTGGAATCCGGGGCAGACCCTGGCGATTACCGGGCCGTGGGAGCGCCTGAAGATGAAGATCTAATTGGATTCCGCCAGCACTCGAATGAGCTCATTGCGTTGGAGGCTTTTCCCATGCCTTGAGAATGGCGATGATGTCTTCGTGCTCTCTTTCACGTGCCAGATCCATGGCAGTGTCGCCGTCGTCATCACGAAGCGTGGGATCCGCGCCATGTTTGAGCAAGTATTTCACCAGTGGTGCACCCCCGTGCCAACTCACAGCAAGGTGGAGAGGGGTTCCGCCGCCGGGTTTGCGGACGTTGATGTCAGCACCTGCCTCGATCAAGACCTTGACTGTCTCGGGAACTTTGTTCGTGCTGGCGTAGTGGCAGGCACTGTGTAGAGGGCGGGAGCCGTCGTAGGCCCCTTTGGCATCCGGGTCTGCGCCTGCGGCGAGGAGTAGCTTGAGCACGCCGGGAGAATCATAGGAAGCTGACCAGAGCGTGGGGGTGATTTCCGAGTTGCCTTCGGCGCGGATGTCTGCGCCCGCTCGGATCAAAACCTCGGCAGACCTGACACAGTCACTGAAAGTGGTGTGATGGAGTGGTGTTTCATTACTTTGGTCTCGGGCGTTCACATCCAAGCCTTTTTCAACCAAGAGCGTGATCAATTCGGCACTGTTGCCATAAGCGGCCCGATGGAGAAGGGATTGGGATCGTTTATTCAGGTGGTCCAGTTTGGAGCCCGTTTCGATCAAATGCTTGGCGACGGTCTCATGCCCGCGGGCTAGGGCAATGCCTAGTAACGAGTCTCCCTCGATGTGACTGGCGTGAAGGGCTTCGGGATCGGCTTTGAGGGCGGATATAAGCCCTTCTAAATCACCAAGCGAGGCGGCTTCCTGCGCACTGTAAGTTCCTCCGTGTGCCTTGAGTAGGTCGATGATCTGGGCGTTGGCGCGAAAGGCGGCGACATCCATTACCGTCCAGCCCCTATCACTTTTGGCTTCGATGTCTCCTCCATGCTTTAGCAGTAGCTCCACCATCTTGGGCTGTTGCCAACTCGTTGCGTAGTAGAGGGGAGTGAAGCCATGCATGCCGTGAAAGTTGACGTCGGCGCCATGTGAAATAGAAAGTTCGGCGAAGGCCAGAGGTTCTTCCATGCGACCATCATCCCTCCAAGTCTGATCGATGATGGTGTGGAGGGTGTTGAACTCCATGTATCCCAGTGGAATCGTGTTGGGATCTGCGCCTTCCTCGAGTAGGAATTTGAACATCTCTAGATCTCCATTGAAGATGGCGATTCTCAGCAGCGTGCCATCCAGGTTCTCTTCCATGAGTTCGACTCCTTTCTTCAGAAGCAAGCGAACCATTTCCAGATCCTTCGCTACGCAGGCATGCTCAATCGGTGGGTCATGAATGATCCGCATCACGCCATCTTTAGACAGAGGTGTGGGGCGCCCGTTGGGATTCGCGCCTTGGTCTAGGAGTGACTTCACTTCACTCCAGTTCCTTTCGCGGGCTGCGAGGGTGATGCGGGTGTCCAAGCCTTCTTGTCGCTTTTTGGCGTGGAAGAAGAGGCCTGTGATCACTGCCGCCATGACCATAGCCGCTGCAACAATATAGAAACGGGTTTTCGGCTTCATGAAGGGGCGGGGTTTATGGTATGCTACAAAGGCCTTTTGCCTTGTTTTACCGCTCCAGTAGTACTTCATCTCCCAGCACCACCAGGTCGACGCTGCCCTTGAGGGTTTTGTCGAGGAAGGGGGTGTTCTGGCTCTTGGACTTCATGAAGTCCGCCGTGAAGGTGGTTTCCTTCTCGGGATCGAAGAGCACCAGATCGGCGGGCTTGCCTTCGGCAACGGCGGCCGGCTCGAGGCTCATGAAGCGGCGCGGCTCGGCGGAGTAGCGTTTGACCAAGAGATCCCAGCCGAACTTGCCGGTGGCGATGAAGTGGTGGTAGAGCGAGACGAGTGCCGTATCGAGACCGGTGATGCCGTTAGGCGCGCTGGCAAAGTCCTGTGATTTCTCGAAGGGGGTGTGCGGCGCGTGGTCCGTGGCGATGAGGTCGAAGGTGCCGTCGAGGAGGCCCTGCAGCAGGGCCTCGTTGTCGGCCTTGGTCCGCAGCGGCGGGTTCATCTTGTAGTGGGTGTCGTAGTCGCCGATGTCCTCGTCGCAGAAGAGCAGGTGGTGGGGCGAGACCTCGGCGGTCACCTTGACGTC
>CAZIPY010000396.1:0-6236 GCA_964541125.1 uncultured Luteolibacter sp.
GGGTTCTCGCTGGCCAAAGGCGGGTCTGGAATCTAGAAACTCTGTCAGACCATGTCTGCCGATCCCTTGCCACCATCTGACGACCCCAAGCCCGATGCCGATCCGGAGAAGGAGCAAGAGGATGTGCTCCAAGAAGGTCAGCCGCCTCTGCCCGAGGGCGAGGAGGCTCCCCACCGTGAGGATACCAGCACCCTACCCAAGGCAACCATGCCGGTGGAGTTGCCCCCGGCCCCGGCTAGTCCCGGTGACCCAGTCGCTCAGGCAGAAGGATCTGCTGAGGCAGTAGCGCCCGAAGAGTTGGCTGCCGAATCGATTGAAACTCCCCAGCAAGAGCAGCTACCGCAGCAGCCGGCTCCGATCGCTGATCCTAAGCCTGCAGGCTTTAGCGGTTGGTTGAAGTCCCTTTCGCTGGGTGAGAAGCTTTGTTGCCTGCTCATTGTCATTGGTATCCTGGTCTTTGCTCTCACGGTCTTTTTGCCGGCTCTGTTCGATTCCTCGGAGACTGAGGAAATGGCGAGCGTCGGGGACTTCCCAATCAAGGGGAAGCATGTTGAGGTCCAATCCGCCAACACTCATTGGCGCCCGCCGGTGCTCGAGGGCCCCAATGCCGATACGGTGCGCACGGGTACCCATCACGTACCGGAAGTGAGCCTCAAACTCAGTGGTAATGCCAGTGTTCGTATTCTGTTCCGCAATAGCCAAGGCCAGTTGGTTGGAGATCCGGTGACTCATGAGGTCAGCGGTAGTCAGGAAGTAACGGCCATTTCCACGCATGGGCTGATGCATGCGGGCGGTTTTGCCGCGCTCCAAACCGGTCAGGATGAGCCTTGGAGTGTGGAACTCCTCGAGGCCGCCGCCGGAACTGAAGATGCCGATGGTTATGCATCGCTCTTCAAAATGATCGTATCGCCCGTTTTGAAGTAAGGCTTCAATCCCAT
This sequence comes from uncultured Luteolibacter sp., assembly GCA_964541125.1. Classification (GTDB taxonomy): domain Bacteria; phylum Verrucomicrobiota; class Verrucomicrobiia; order Verrucomicrobiales; family Akkermansiaceae; genus Luteolibacter. The sequence goes on from CAZIPY010000396.1 coordinate 939, forward strand.
ACCCTATCCCCAATTATGTCCGAAGAAGTGACCCCCTTGGTGCCGCGCGAAGGCTGGCACGTCATGCATCTGTTCTATCAAGTCGACCATGCCACCTGGGCCTTGCTCGACGATGAAGAAAAGCGTCAGGCCAAGACCCGTCTGACTGAACTCGTTCAGGAGATCCGTGCCACCGAAGATACCCACTTGCTCATCTACGCCGTTGCGACTCCCAAAGCAGATATCGGCTTCATGCTGCTGACGCCAGATCTTCAAGTGGCCAATGCCTACGAGAAGCGACTCACGCTCTCGCTCGGCCCCGACGTGCTCACGCCCACCTATTCCTACCTCTCCATGACGGAGGGCTCCGAATACACCACCACCGAGGAGCAGTACAAGCAGGAGACCCTCATCGGTGAGAAGGGCCTTAAAGAAGGCACCGAAGAGTTCGATGCCGCCCTCAAAGAGTTCAACGAACGCATGGAGAAGTATCTCCAGCATCGCCTGTATCCGGTGCTGCCCGATTGGCCGGCCATTTGTTTCTACCCCATGTCGAAGCGCAGAACCGGCGAGGACAACTGGTACTCCCTCGATTTCGATGCCCGCAAGGAGCTGATGAGCGGCCATGCCCGCGTCGGCCGCACCTATTCGGGCCGGATTCTCCAGCTCATCACCGGTTCGACCGGCCTCGACGAACATGAGTGGGGTGTGACCCTGCTGGCCAAGGATACTATCGATTTTAAGGCCATCGTTTATGAGATGCGCTTCGATGAGGTGTCCGCCCGCTACGCGGAATTTGGCGACTTCTACATCGGCATGCAGCTGCCGCTTAACGAGCTCTTTGAAAGGGTCTGTCTGTAATGAAAGCTAGGTGGCAGTTCCTCGCATGTTTGCTGCTTCTGTCCGCCTGTGCGCCCTCGGGTCCTGATGATCCGCATGGTGAGTTCGGCGACATGATGAATAGTCATGGCATTGCGTTGGGCTGCAGCTGGTATTGCGGAGCGCCGCCGGTTTCCGTGAAGGTGAGTGGCGACGCTGCCGATCAACTCCACGATGGCGATGCCAAGACGGTTTGGGTCGCGGATGAGGCTGGTCCTCAGATGCTCTCCTTCGAGTTCAATCTCGCTGAGGCCGATAACGAGAGCGGCATCGGTGTAGACTGGGTGACCATCATCAATGGCGATGCCCGTTCCGAGAAGAAGTGGCAGGCTTCAGCCCGTGCCAAGACCCTCGTGGTGCGCTTCAATGGCAAGCGGATGCAGCAGATCCAGCTCGCGGATACGATGGATTCTCAGGCTGTCGATCTGCCGCGCATGACCTTCGTTGGCAAGCGGGTGAACGAGCTGAGTTTTGAGATCGTGGAGACTTATCCCGGTAAGAGCTCGGACAAGGTGGCCATGGCCGACTTCTATTTTGCTGGCTTCGGCAAGATCCACTGAGATCATTGAGTGCGGATGTTGGCCGCAATCAGGCAGCTTTCATATCCACCGCATTCGAGGACCTGTCCTTTCTCCACGTAGACGGCGTAGAGTTTGCCGACGTAGGCGCCACCGATCTTGCGCGTGATCTCGTGGATCTTCAGCCCGGATTCGGTGAAATTGTGTTTGTAGACGCCAGTCATGTAGAGGTAGCCGGATCGCTGGACCTCGATCTTGTAGTTGGGATTGGATTTCCATGGCACTCGGGTGAACTCCGCGCCTTCGATGTCCGGGCAGACCCGGTTGAAAACCGGCCGGTAGCCGCCGGAGAGGCGTTGCGTGCCCTTCTTTAGGTGTTGCGGGGATGCGGAGACGTTGGCGCTGATCTTGATCACACAGAGATCGCCGAAGTCACTCTGGTCGGCCTTGGTCTGGCCGATGAGTTCCGAGAGTTGATTGGCGGTCTCGGTGTCGCCACGTAACGCATACTTGCTCTGGAGTTTGACGAGCGATTCCATGTATTGCGCTCGGGATTGCTCCATCCGATGTGCGTATTGCGACTGCAGCACGCGGACCTCGTATGGCAGGGGTTTGCTGGCAAGGGCACTCGAAGCGATGCAGGCCGCACCGATGGAGGCGAGAGTCGTTCTTTTGTTCATGCTCCCATCATGCAGGCGTTTTCAGGGTTTACAGTAAGGAGTCTGTAAATGGGTTCCGTCATTTTATTTTCAACTGAGGTGCTGTCTGCTAGATGTTCATGGATGAGGTCCTTGATGCTCCTGCTGCCCTTGTTGCTCCTATCCGCCTGTGAAAAATCGGCTGAGCGGAATGAGCCGCAGGAGATGTCTTTGGAGGTGCCTTCCAAGTTTGTGGTCTCTCAAAGGAAGTCGGAGGAAATGCCCGGTTCTGATGGGAAGTTACTCATCACACTGGATGACATCACCCGTGGCCAGGTCATGACCCAGATTGCGCCTCTTCAGGGTGAGGCTTTGGTGGAGAGGAGATCGCTCAGACCTGGTGAAATGGTGGAGTTTAATTATCAGGGAGATGACTACGTGCTGTTGCTCAAGGAGCTCAACAATCTGTTAATTGGCACCGATACGGCTGAATTCTGGCTCAAGGCCAAGGGTGGCTCATTTGAGGTTCGTGTCGAAGTAGAAGAAGAGATTGGGAGGTTACTCGACGCGTTGGAAGCCATGGAGGGAGCTGTGATGATTCGCAACGGTAAGGAATATTTCACGGAGAAGGGCGCGGCTCATTTACGGATGAAAGTCGACAGGGCAGGTGATCGCATCCGCAGTGCCGAGGACTTCATTGAAGAGGTCGCCTCCAAATCCTCAACGAGCGGCAAGGACTACATCATTCGCCTCAAGGACGGCACCACGGTGACCACGCGTGAATGGTTTAAGGCTCAGTTGGTGGAGATGCGCAAAGGTTATTAGCGCTAGAGATCAAGTTGTGCGCTGGGCCAGCCGGCGATCCCACCACAGGGCAAGTTTACCCACGGGTTTGGGTAGTTTCAGGCGTCTGGCGTGGAAGTCGTGGCAGTCTCGCAGTTCGGATAACCATGCATCACGAACACCCATGTCTTTCGCGTAGGCAATGAGTTCCTGAATGCGAAGTAAAGCGATGTCTCCGAGAGGCATGGTGCGGAATTGAGCTACCACTTCTCTTGCGCTTCCCGTGTTCATGGCCGATGGAATTTCGGATCCTGAAGCGGCAAAGCTCAAAGCGGTAAAGCAGCAGTTGTCGCAGACGCCGCAATTGTGGTCGAGACCTTCACGCTCGTAGCAGACCCGGAGGTGTTTGATGGCCAGGGGCCACTTTGCAATCGTGGCGGCCTTCTGCCAACGGCCGCATTCGCCTCCGTCATTGATGATGCGCAATTGATCCGAGGACATCAGTGGATCCGTCACGGGATTGGATCCCCATGGGAGACGCAAGGAGTCATAAGTGTGGGAACTCGCGATGAGTCCAGCCGTGCATCGACCTCCAAATAGATGGAGGCAGGAAGCCAATGCCAGACCATGGCTATTGACCCAGTTGCCGATGATTTTGCGGAAATTGGTCTGCACACGGATCAGACCGACGTCCACGCTGTCGGTGATTTCTTTGGCTTTGGGGTAGTAGTCTTCGTAGGCGTCCTCTTTTTCCAGAGGAATGTCAAAGCCATGCACAAACAACGCGAATTTTGGCTTTCGCTGTGATTTGGTGTCTGGATCCAAGGTGTGCTTCCACAGGGTATGGCAGGAGTCCAAGCCGCCGGAGAACATCATCGCAGTGAATGGATTTTTTGGCTGGGGTGAGGCGACAAGTTCTTCTGCTCGAATATCGATTTTAGAAAAGCCTCCAGGTTCCCATTTGTGCCAGACATCCAGATACTGGCCGAGATGGTCAATCAGTGAGGTAGACACCCTACCGTGAACATGAATGTCTCGCGCTTGCTGCATGGCTGGGAACAGTGAGGCCAGCAGGAAGGGGTCAGAGAGATCGCTCAGGAAGCTTTCATAAGATGCGGGGAGTCGATACCACAATTCATGGTGTCGCTTGCCGATGCGCAGTTTTGCGGCAATCCGGACATGACCCTCTTCAAGCTGCCTGGTCGGCGGCATGATTTCGATTCCTGCCGATGCAGGCGAAATTCCGGGAGAACTCACAAAACCATTAGTGGTCTGATCAAGATGCCCATGTCAATGGGCCGGAGGGGATGGATTTACAGCAGCTTACTACGCAGCAAGTCGGTCACCTGCTTGGGGTTGGGTTTGGTGGCCGCATTGCGCATGACCTGACCCACCAGAAAGTTGATGAGCTTCTCGTTGCCGCCCTTCACGGCTTCCACTTCGCTTGGATTGTTGGCGATGGCTTCGTCGACCAGGGCGTCGAGCTCGCCGGCATCGGCCTTCTTGAAACCAAGGCTGTCGGCGATGTCCTTGGCCGGCTTGTCCGGCTCGGTGTAGAGCACGGCGAAGACCTCAGTGGCCTGGCTGGAGGCGAGGGTGCCGTCTTCAACCAAGGCGAGCAGGCCTTGCAGGGCGGCGGGGCTGACCGGGCAGTCTTCGATGGCCACGTTCTCCTCGTTGAGTTTGCCGAGGAGGTTGTTGATGATAAAGTTGGCGACCTTCTTGCCATTGAGGGCATTGCTGAGAGTGGCTTCGAAGTAGTCGGCTAGGCCCTTGTCCGAGGACAGCACGGTGGCGTCGTAGGGAGTCATCCCGAAGTCCTTCTCGAAGCGCTCAGCGACCTCGTGCGGACGCTCAGGCATGATGGGGCGGACCTTTTCGAGCAATGGTTCGGTGCGAATGGGGAGCAGATCGGGGCAGGGGAAGTAGCGGTAGTCGTGGGCGTCCTCTTTGGTGCGCATCATCTGCGACTCGCCTCGAGCGTCGTCCCAGCGGCGGGTGGACTGGATCTGCGGAATGCCCTGATCGAGTTCCGTGCTTTGTCGATCAATCTCATAGTGGATCGAACGACGAACAGCGGAGATGGAGTTGAGGTTCTTGAGCTCAACCTTCTCGCCGAGAGGATCGCTCTCGTTCTTGCGCAGGGAGATGTTCACGTCACAGCGCATCTGGCCCTTCTCCATGTCGGCATCGGAGACACCCGCCTGCTTCATGATCATTTGCAGCGAGCGGAGGTAGGCGAAGGCTTCCTCGGCACTTTCCAGATCCGGCTCGGAGACGATCTCCATGAGCGGGGTGCCGGCACGGTTGAAATCAATCAGCGAGGAGTTGCCCAAGTGAGTGGACTTGGCGACGTCTTCCTCCAAGTGGATGCGGTTGAGCTGCACCTTCTTGTCCGGGTTGGCGATGTTCTTGCGATGATCGGTGGGGTAACAATGCTCGTAGAGGGGAACTTCACCACCAATGCAGAGGGGGAGGTCCATCTGGGTGGTCTGGTAGTT
>CAZIPY010000397.1:0-6086 GCA_964541125.1 uncultured Luteolibacter sp.
ACTGCGACAAGAAGAAGGACGAAGCCACTTCTCTGATCGCTGGCACCAAAGAAGGCTGCAAGTGCAAGAAAGACTGCGACAAGAAAAAGGACTGCGACAAGAAGAAGGAAGAAGCCACCTTCATCGCTGACAGCGACTGCAAACAGGGCGGTTGCAAAGGCAAGAAAAAGGATGAGGACGAAGCTACTGTCCTGATCGCTGGCACCAAAGAAGGTTGCAAGTGCAAGAAAGACTGCGACAAGAAAAAGGACTGCGACAAGAAGAAGGAAGAAGCTACCTTCATTGCTGACAAGGACTGCGGTAAAGGCGGTTGCAAAGGTAAGAAAAAGGAAGAGGACGAAGCCACTATCCTGATCGCTGGCACCAAGGAAGGTTGCAAGTGCAAGAAAGACTGCGACAAGAAAAAGGACTGCGACAAGAAGAAGGAAGAAGCTACCTTCATCGCTGACAGCGACTGCAAAAAAGGCGGTTGCAAGAAGGGCGGCTGCAAGAAGGAAGAAGACGAAGCCACTATCCTCGCTGCCTAATTTCAGGTCATCACACCAATCTCAAAGCCGTCGGGAAACCGACGGCTTTTTTAGTGCCTTGATCCTGCGCGATGAATCACGAGGATGGATGCGTGATCGATGTGGTCTGCGCTCTGATTGAAGATGCCACTGGGCGACTACTTGCCTGCAAACGGGCAGCTACAACCCATCTTGGCGGTTATTGGGAATTTCCGGGAGGCAAAGTCGAGCCGGATGAATCTCAGCCTGAGGCTCTCAAGCGTGAGATTCGTGAAGAGTTGGCTGTGGAGGTTGAGGTTGGAGGGGTTATGCAGGCTGTCGAATGGTCTGATGGGAAGGTTTCGATCCGTCTTTTGCCTTATCGCTGCCAACTGATCTCAGGGAAGCCGCACGCACACGACCATGAAGAGATTCGCTGGTGTGATAGGGCTGAACTTGCAGAATTGGAATGGGCGCCAGCAGATATCCCCATACTAGACGAATGGATGAACAGGAGCTGCTAGCTCATTGCCAACCCTTATGGCTTGTGCATGATGAATGCGATGAAGTTTCTTCTGGGTCTGTTGCTTGTCTCCTGCCTCTTGGTCGCACATGGTCGTGCCCAGGATGGTAGCAATGCCGAGTTTTCCAGATTGGCAGCTCTGCGACAGGTGTCAGAACCGCTGAGTGATTCAATCGGCCGCCTCGATAGGCTCAGGACAGAGCTTAAGGCGGCAACTGATGAAGATCAAAAAACAGCCCTTGAGCGTCAAATTGCCGATGAAACGCTGAGGCTGGACATGCTGCGCGATAATTTCCGCTCCATTCTCGGTGGGGCCGAAGCGGCCGAATATGAAAATTCCGAAGAGGACCGAATGACCATCGAGGAATTGGTGGTTGATCTCCTCGAACCCATTTCACGAGCGGTGCGGGATGCCAGTACCAGTCCCCGGGAGCTTGAAGTGCTCAGTGAAGGTTTGGAGCTTTGGAAGAAGCGTGAAGGTCAATGCGACGCCATCATCAAGCGCATTGATGAACTTAGCGAGGGCATCAGCGATCCTGAGTTGTTGTCCGAATTTGAATCCGCGCGTCGTTTCTGGATCGGGCGTCGTGCTGAGTGCCGTAGTCAGGTGGGGGTCTATGAAGCTCAGCTCGAAGAGCGAAACAAAGTGCAGCGTCCAATGTTGGAACGCCTTTCCGATGGCTTCAGTGCTTTCTTTAAGAGTCGTGGACTCAATCTTCTGTTGGGGGTCTTCACCGGTGTGTTGATCTACGTCCTGCTTCGGCAACTGCATGTCCTCTTGTGCCGGATAAGCCCAATCCATAAGGGTAAACCCCGTTTGACGAGTCGCTTGATCGACATTGTAGCGGCCACGCTCTCGGTCTTTCTGGCTCTGTGGGGGGTGATGCTGGTGTTTTACCTGCGAGGTGACTGGCTCTTGCTGACTTTGGTGGTGTTGTTCCTCATTGGTGCGGTGTGGGCCGGAAAGACTGCGTTGCCACCTTATGTGGAGCAGGTCCGAACCTATCTCAATCTCGGATCCATCCGTGAGGGTGAACGGGTCATCTACGAAGGCCTCCCTTGGCAGGTCAGTGCACTCGGTTTTTGGACGACTCTGGAGAATCCCCGTCTCGAGGGTGGAAGCTACCGGATCCCTTTACGCAAGGTCATGCACATGACTTCTCGCCAGGCCGATGACAAGGAGCCCTGGTTTCCTACTGAGAAGGATGATTGGGTGGTGTTGTCAGACGAAACTTACGGCAAGGTGGTGACTCAGACACCTGAGCAGGTGGTTGTGCTTCAGATGGGGGGGAGTCATAAGACCTATACGGCGTCCGATTTCATTGAGCAGACGCCTGAAAACCTGTCTCATGGATTCCGGATCTCCTGCATTTTTGGTGTCGATTATCAACACCAAGCACTCTCAACCGGAGAGATTCCGGTGAAATTGCAAGAAGCTCTGACCAAGGTGTTTTTCAGCGAATACGAACGTGAGGATATTCACTCCATCCAGGTCGAATTTGAGTCGGCAGGTGCTTCATCGCTGGACTACCGAATTCTGGTCGATGTGACCGGAAACCTTGCTCATCGCTATGAGCATTTGAGTCGCGCGGTGCAGAAGGTTTGCGTGGACGCCTGCAATGATAATGGCTGGGTGATTCCCTTCACCCAGATCACCGTGCATCAGGCAGAGTCCTGAACCATCAGGGTGTGCTCAGGACTGTGGGTTCGCTGGTGTTGCCGTAGCGGTCGACCGTAGTAATGGCGATGGCTTCGGCGCGTGGAATGGTGAGGGAATTTGCTCGTGGCGGGTTCATGCGCAGGAAATACCAGCTGCCTCGGTATTTGGCCTGAATCGCGACCTTGCTGGCCTGCTTGCCGGTGCTCCACTCAATGCGAGTTTCCTTGCGCATGTGCCTAGCGGTGACCTTGGGGGCTTCTGGTTTGTTGCGGCTCAACCAGGGCATTGGAGGTACCAAGGCGGGTTGGGTGTAGATCTTGTCGAGATATTTGCGGATGCCACCACGGTTCTGTACCAAGCTGGTGGCATTCCAATGGATGTGGCCGTGCCAGTTGCGGCCGATCTTGCGCGTCAGTTCAATCTGGCGGGGGATCTCGGTGACCTTGCGTCCATCTTCCGGACCGTTGATGCGGACGGTGGCGATGCCGGGCCAGACCGGGCGTGAGCCTTGATCACGCCACCAGTCGAGCAGCTTGGGAAAGCTTTGGTCCGGGGGATCGATGCGCCAGTAAAGCTGAGGGGAGAGGTAATCAACCCAGGACTTCTGCAGCCACTTGCGGGAGTCGCCAGCGAGGTCTTCGTAACTATCGAGGCCGGCCACAATGCCCTTAGGCACTCCAGGTCGCCAGATGCCGAAGGGGCTGATACCGACGCGGACCCAAGGCTTTTCCTTCTTCACCGTCTTGTAGAGATCCTCGACGAAATTATCGATGTGAGCGCGGCGTTGGGCTGGGGTCTTGCCATCGGCGAAGGGTTTCACGCCTTTCTTTGGGTAGGGGTAGAAGTAGTCATCGAGGTGAACGCCATCGATATCGTAGCGACGGGTGACATCGGCGATAACCTTGAGGGCCTGAGAGCGGGATTCCGCCAAGCCGGGATCGCACCAAGTTTGATTGCCGTAACGTTTGGTAATGCCCGGATTGCGACGAGTAATGTGGTCGCCGCTGGCTTTGATGTCGTTGTTGCAGAGGGCTCGGAAGGGGTTGAACCAAGCATGCACTTCGAGGCCGCGGGCATGGGCCTCCTTGATGCAGAAGGCGAGGGGGTCATAGCCTGGGCTCTTGCCCATGCTCCCACTCAGGAAGTGGCTCCACGGTTCGATCTTGGAGTCGTAGAACGCATCACCCATGGGGCGGACCTGAAAGATCACCGCGTTCATGCGAAGTTTGGCGATGGTGTCCAGCATGCGGCGGAGTTCGGCCTGTTGGGTGGCGGCAGGGAGGCCCTTTTTGCTCGGCCAGTCGATGTTGTAGGCGGTGGCGATCCAGGCAGCCCTGAATTCACGTGCCAACGGGGCCGGACGCTCCTTGGAGGCAACGAGGTTTTGACCATGGGCGATACCGCAAAGCCAGGTGAGGAGGATGGGCAAAATGAAGCGCTGCATGATCATGGAGTTAGGAGAGACCTTAGCAGATTCCCGTCAGATTCAAGAATAGTTAACAAGTCTTGAATAATTTGGGGAATCAGAGATTCTTTCCGTGTTCTCGTTCATACGCTCATGAAACGCTTCTTCTTATGGTTGCTGGCCACGCTTTTTGGCCTGTTTGGCTCCGTTACGGCTCACCAAGTGGAAACTGTTGAATTTGAATTTCAGCAATTGAAGGGCGTTTGGCGACTGCAGGGGCAGATGGACATCGCCTACATGCTGCCCGAAGTCCGCTGGGTGCAAGATGCCGGACCGCTGGATCGCCGGGAGGTCATGAAGGCGCCTCCAGAGGAGTTGGCTCGCATTCGCAAAGAAACCGAGAACACCCTCCGGAAGTATCTGACGATGAGTCACGGTGGAAAACCCATTCTATGGCGCATTGAATTTCCCGACTTCAAGAAGGATCCCTTCGAACTCCCGGCAGACTTTGGAAATTTTGCACTGATTACGGTCAACCTATTGGTCGACGAACAGAAGACTCCAGGTGAGTTCAAGGTGCATTGGAGTAGCAAAGAGAGGGCGACCCTCATCATTCTCGATGAACTCAGCAATGGCGGTATTCCCGTGGCAGTTGAGCCAGGCGATACTTTAGGCCTACTCAAGGTGACTCGTAAGGCGAGTGCCAACACCAATGCCAATACTGATACCAGTGCCGATGCATCTGATTCCAGGGAGGTGGTGACTGAGCGGATTGATAATAATGCGGCTGTGAGCTGGCTCAAAAAGGGCTTCAGGCATGTCGTTCCAGAGGGCTTGGATCACATGCTTTTCATCATTGGCCTGTTTCTGGCGGTGTTGGCCTTTAAGCCCATGCTTTGGCAGTCGCTGCTGTTCACGCTGGCGCATTCGATTACACTGACCATCTGCGCCTTGGCTAAATTCCAGCCCTGGACATGGGTGGAGACCTTTATTGCGCTGTCCATCGTTTACATCGGCGTGGAGAACCTGATGAAGGTGAAGGTCACCAAACGCCGATACATCGCCGTTTTCATCTTTGGACTGATCCACGGCATGGGATTTGCCAGCATGTTTCTGGCCCAAGTAAAAGGGCTTCCCAAGGACAAGCTTTTGGAGCCCTTGCTCTACTTCAATCTCGGCGTCGAGTTGGCCCAGATTGCGGTCATCGTAGTTGCTGCTCTTTTGTTCGCCTTGATCAAGAAGAAGAAAGCGAAGGAGCGAGCTCAGATGATTGGCTCAATCCTGGTCACCGTGGCAGGTGTGATCTGGGTGATCCAGCGCGTCTTTGGTGTGGATCTGACCATGGGCTTACTCTGATTTCTTTTTGTGTAGGAAAGCGTCGATCCATGCACTGAGTAGTTCGATGTCTCCAGGGTGCTGAGCGGCTACATTTTTTGTCTCTCTTTCCGGGCTTTGGTGATCGTAGAGCTCGTATTCCTTTTTATCTTTCTTGTTGTGGATGATCAGGCGGAAGCGGTCACTGCGGACTGTGGTCATATTGCCGCGGTAGGATATGGCGAGTCCACCTCCGCCCTTAATGTGTTCTGGGTCCATGTATGCATGGACAATCGGTCGACCATCGAGCTTCATCTTCGGCCATTCAACTCCCGTGAGTTGGCAAAGAGTTGGAAAAATATCCACCGATTCAGTGATCTGTGAGATGGGCTTTTCCAAGGGGGGGATGCCTGGCCCAGAAAAGATGAGAGGGGAGCGCAAAGATTCCTCATAAAGGCTATGCTTGCCCCAGATGGCATGTTCACCAAGGTGCCAGCCATGGTCGCCCCAGAGGACGATGATGGTGTTGTCGCGAAGTTTAAGTTCATCCAAGCGGGCGAGGATGCGTCCCACCTGAGCGTCGGCGTAGGTCACACAAGCGGCATAGTGGCGGCGGACTTCCTCCTGATGCGCTTTGTCTTTGTAGATGTCCTTGCCGAAGTTGTTGTATTTGCGGAACTCGCCGGAGCCATGCCAGGT
>CAZIPY010000398.1:0-6113 GCA_964541125.1 uncultured Luteolibacter sp.
GAAGTCACCGCGGTGAAGAGTGGGGCCAAGGCGCGCTTCGATTACTCCAAAATCGGCCGCCTCTCGATGGACGGCGAAAAGATCGAAGTGATCAGCAGTGGCCTCAACAACATCTGGGGTTTCTGGATGCGTGCCAACGGCCAATGGTGGGGCACCGAAGCCAACGACTTCGGCATGTCCATCGTGCCGATGGAACCCGGCACCGGCTACAAGGGCATCGGTGGCCAGCGCATTCGCTCCTACCAGCCCTGGATGCCCATCCTCCACAAGTTCCGCGTCGGCGGCACCGGCATCTCCGGCCTCGCCTACAGCGATGACCTCGGCGCGGGCTTCCCCGCTGAGTGGAAGGACGTCGCCTTCCTTGCCAATCCCATCACCAGCGCCGTCAACGCCGTGCGCATTGTCCGCCAAGAAGACGGCACGGTGAAGGCCGAGCACCTGCCGGACTTCATTACCTGCGAAGACGACTGGTTCCGTCCCGTCAACATGGAGTTTGGCCCCGACGGCTGCCTCTACATCGCCGACTGGTACAACAAGATCGTCTCCCACAACGAATTGCCACGCACCCACCCCGACCGCGACAAATCCCACGGCCGCATCTGGCGTGTGCGCTACACGGGTGCAGCGGAACGCGAGGTTCTCGACCTGACCAAGGCCGCACAACCCCAGCTGATCAGCTCTCTGTCCTCGCCCTTTGCTTGGGAAAAGCGTGCCGCCTCACAGCAAATCGTAGATCGCGGATTGAAAGCAGCTGCCGCACCGCTGAAAGCACTGATTGGCAATGAAGCCACCCACCCTCACACCCGCATCCATGCACTATGGGCTCTGGAAGGCCTCGGAGCCTACGACGCCAAGCTGATGGAAACCGTTCTCAGCACCAAGGACGGCAACGTCCGCCGCGAAGCCGTGCGCTCCATGATCAAACTCGCTCCCGACCTCAAGGCCTTCAACGCGGCCATGGCCAAAGCAGTCACCGACGCCAACCCCATGGTGCGCTCAGCCGCACTTCGGGCGATTGCCGAACGTGGCGAAGCCGACGCAGGCACCCTCGATGTGCTGGTGACCGCTTCCAAACCCGAACTTCCCGGCGGCGACCGAATGGGTGGCCCCTACGAACGCAAGTTCGAGCGCTACCTCGCCCGCATGGCGATGGAACAGTATGCCTCCCAACTCTCGGCCTATCTCGGTGGTGAACTTTCCGCCAAGCAACCCGCTGCCAACCTCCTATGGGCCAGCCAGGCTCTGCCCGAGAAAGAGCGCAACACTAGCTTCGGCAAGATCTGGAAACACAAGGATCCCGCCAAGGCCATGGATGAAGCCACCTTCATCATCCTCGCCACCTCACTCAACATCCCCGAAGCCGTGGAGATCGCGAAGCCTCTGCTTGCCCATCCTGGCAACGGTCCCGCTTACGTTGGCTTCGCGATTAAGAACCAGTCGCAGGTGCAGTCACCGCAACTAGCCACGCTGCTCACGCCTGTGCTGACCAGCATGGTCGCCGATCCCAAGCAGCGCATGACCGCCTTGGATGGCATCGCCCGCTTCAAGTCCCAGGTCGACTCCAAGCTGCTCTTACCACTGCTCAAGGACAAGGATGTCAAGGTGGTGACTGCCGCCCTCAAGGCCATGCAGGCTAATCCCAAGGCCAACCTGCTCGCCATCGAAAGCCTCGCCAAAGACAACACGGCCGATCTCGGCATCCGACTCAGCGCTTCGCACAGCCTTCTGCAAATGGACGTCAAGAAGGGCCAAGCCCAACTGGCCGCCCTACTTGGCAATCTCGCTGATGATGAGAAACGCCGACTCGTTCAGGAATTCTCAGGTTCCAAAACCGGAGCCGGTGAACTGCTTGCCCAATTCAGAAGTAAGGCTCTGCTCGATACCAATTTCGATCTCTCAAGCACCCAGCGCATCCTCCAGTTCCACAATCGCAGTAAGTCAGGCAAGGAACTCATGGGGCTGGTCAAGGCGCGCGAAGCGAAAGCCAAACAAGCCATGACCAAGCGCCTCGCTCATCTGATGAAGGTGACTGACGAGATCAAGGGCAACCCGGAGACCGGCAAGGCACTCTTCAACTCCTGCCTGCTCTGTCACCGCGTTGGCGAAAAAGGCTTCGACATCGCCCCGGCGCTCGATGGCTCCGCCCACCGTGAGAAGGAAGCTCTGCTGACAGCACTCCTCAACCCCGACGTCGCCGTCGAGGCCGGCTACCAACTCTTCCGTGTCCGCAAGAAAGACAACACCACCATCGAAGGCTACCGCGCCAAGGACGATGAAAGTGGCGTGACCGTCGCCTTCATGGGAGGCGCTACCATCTTCATTCCGGCCAAGGATGTCGCCTCCAAGGGCTTCGTGCCCGGACGCTCCTTCATGCCAACTGGCCTGATCAGTGGCTACAATGACCAGCAAGTCGCCGACCTCCTCGCCTTCATCAAGACCTTGAAGTAAGGGGCAAACGGCACACTAATCCGACTTGCTCGCCTGGGTCGACGCAGGGGGGATGAGGCTCCAAGGACTCACTTCCACTGCATCGGCCACATCAGCCAATCCATCCCAGTTGTAGATCTCGAGGAGGCGCTCAGGAGTCGCGAGTGCCTTCCCAAGCTCCCATCCGATCCGGTCCTCAAACTCTTCGAGGCTGCAGGCCGACTCCTCGATCGCATTCTGCAAGCGAATACGGAACTCCTCCGGTTGGATCACCTCTACTGATTCAGGCATCTCGACGCCAAGGGTCTCAGCCAGACTCAGGCCGACGATACGCGCAAGCTCGATAGCCTGCGATACCGATAAGGTCATTCGAACGTCTTCAGGGCATTCTGCAAGGTCATACACCCAAGAGGATGTGAGGCCAAGGCGCTCGGCAATCTTCGGATAATCTTCTGGATCTACACCTGGAAGCGGCATGGTTTCCGGTTTCTTATTTCCCCCTGGGGAATTTTTTCTGATGCCTCTGCATCCACTCCTCAGAGTAGCTCTTGTAGAAGGCATTCTGGCCAGACCTGAAGATGAGTTTATGCTTTGTCTTCGTATCCAAAACCACAGCCTCTACGACCTCACCCTTCTTTTTTACCCCACTGGAATCCACACCAGAAAGGCTCTCGACTGCGAATCTCTGACCATGACCGAACTTCATCCCTTTTCGCCATATCTCGGGATACTCCGTGAAGGGACCACGGGCATCCATCGACCACCACCGTATGGTCACCACGGGTTGGTGGCCTTCGTAGGCATGAAAACTCGCTTCATACTCACTCCCATTTGGCTTCTTGCCCGGAGCAGCACATACCACTGAGGAGATCAGCATAAAGACAAGCAAAGACCGAATCATTTCTAGCAGATTATTATAGAGCAGCGGCCGGGCGTAGCGAGGTCATTCTACCCCGCCTTGTTCGGAATGTTGCTCAATAGGTATGGTGAAATAATCGACCATTCCAACTAGATCCGTAGCCCCCTCAGACTCACGAAAGCATAATCCCGCTGCACCTGTCCCATGCGGGGCAACCATGTTGTTGGAAGCTTGGCTCCCGTCCTGGAAAACAATAACACCATCAGGTGGATCATGAAACTCCAGCTCGTCGTTATATGCTCCACAATAAACACCAGCAATCTTCCGGCTCTTGATCCGCTTCACAGTGTCGTTAATCGTCGAAGGTTCCTCCACGAAGCGCGGCTTCCGCAAGAAACGCCGAATAACCTTACAGGAAAAGCTGACAACTTCATCCTCGAGCTCCTCGGCTTCTTTTGGAACTTCAGACTTCTCCCATGAGGCGCCAGCAAACGGCGTGGTGAACGTGAAATCCCGATCTGTTGTGAAGTAGATGATGCGAGTGTCGAGGCCATCATCTGAAAGCTCATAAGTCTCGTGAAGAGAGACGATCCGGGATCCTTCGACCATCTCACGCGTTATCGCCGAAGGATTCATTTCTTAGCAGAACGATTGAGGCCACCCGGCCGCAGGATGCGCCAGATGGCTACCTTAGAAGCTACCAAACCACCCAGAACCGTCAACTGCGCGGCGGGTTGCGGTCGGGTGCGCTGGCTTGTTAGCCCTCTTCATTCTCTGGAGGCATCTCGCAGAGAACCGAATAAGCGCCAGATGGGTCTTTGACTACACATCTTCGCTGGCCTTCAAAAACATAATTCATAATCATTTCTTCTACAACTTCACCGCCAGCTTCTTGCACTTTACCGATAGCAACATCATAGTTCTCAATCTCTATGTATGGAAGCCACCCACCTGGCCAATTTGGAAAAACTGCTGATGCACATATTCCTAATAGATCTTTAGATGCGTGATCTTGTAAGGAATACGATGTATGACCATCACCTTCAGGGACTGGATCAGGATGAAGGCCTGCTACTTCTTCATAAAATTTTGAGACACCTTCAGGGTCGTCTACAATCATGTCGATCCAATATAACTTCACCTTCGGTTTCATATTTTATGGCTAACAGCGTTGTTTAGCAACCGGTTGGCAATAACGCATTACTTAACTGGTTGAATACAACTTTTATACCCAACCCCAATTATACGGCAAGCCCGACCAAGAAGGGATCACTTCCGAGCCTGACCCCTCGCCCGGTACTCCGAAGGCCGCCAACCCACCCACTTCTTGAAGGTGGTGGAGAAGGTGAAGGGATTTCGATAACCGATTTCACGCGCGATGGTCTCGATCTTCTCATCGGTGGTGGCGAGGAGGTAACTCGCGCGGTGCATGCGCAGGAAGGTGACGTGCTGCATGGGACTGCGGCCGAGTTGTTGTTTGCACAGGCGGCGCAGGTGCTCCTCGCTCATCGCCGCCAGCTCGGCGAGCTCCGTAAGCGTCCAGTCCGCACCCGGCTTCGCATCCACCGCACTCCACACACGACCGAGGCGGTCGTCGGTTTGGTAGGGCTCAGCAAAACGCATCACATAGCTTTGGATGAGGTCCACCCACAATTGCATGGTGCCGGGATCGGCCATGCCACCGGCCTCCGCATGCAGACCCTCAACCGCGCGCTTAAGCGGCGCGCCGTCGTAGACCGCCGATACCGGTGAGTGAGAAAAGAGAATGGGCTGGCGCTCGCTACTCTCACGATAGCGCACCCAAGTGAACTTCCAGGGCTTATCCGACCCGCTGGATTCGCAGCGGAAAGCATTCATCACGAAGGGCGGCAGCAGGCAGGCCTGACCCGCCTTCATGGTCTGCCAGTTGCCATCCACCAGCACCTGTCCCGAACCTTCCTCACAAGCCATCATGTAGGTGCCCGACTGATCGGGGCGCACCACCTCAAAGGGCTTGCGCGCCTCCATCAGGCCGACGTGGGCGATGTGGTGCTGGGCCAGCACCGGACAAGCGGGCTGGTTGTGCAGCCAGGGACGATCGTCATCGGTATCCCCCACCACCACGCGGTATCGCGTGCGGCTGCCGAAGCGGTGGATGTCTTGTTGATCGTCCTTGGCCATATCCGGGATGTGGATTTGGGTGGGTGGTGGGATGTGGACCCGGGCGGGTGGGCGGGATGTGGATTTCAGATAGGCTATCGTGGGACCTCTCGCCTCGCAAGTGACGAAGTGCCTGCCGAAAATCCACCCATGCCCAACCCCTGGACCGGAATCGGAAACCCCTACACCCGCGAGGAAGTGCTGCAACGCCTGCAGTCTACCCTGGATCGCGGCGAAGCCATCATTGCTGCCGGTGCTGGCACCGGCATCAGCGCCAAGTTCATCGAGAAAGGCGGCGCCGACCTCATCATCATCTACAATTCTGGCCGCTTCCGCATGGCCGGTCACGGCTCCACCGCCGGCCTCATGGCCTATGGCGACGCCAATGCCGTGGCGATGGAGATCGGTGAGTTCGAGGTCCTGCCCGTGGTCCAGGAAGTGCCCGTCATCTGCGGCGTGCACGCCTCCGACCCTCGCCGCCGCATGTGGCATTGGCTGTTGCAGGTGAAGGACATGGGCTTCTCCGGCGTGAACAACTTCCCCACCCACTCCATCATCGACGGCAAGTTCCGCCAGATCCTCGAGGAGACCGGCATGAGCGTGCAGAAGGAAATCGATATGGTGGCCCTCGCCCGCAAAATGGACCTCTTCAGCATCGTCTATGTGGATTCCACCGAGGAAGCCAAGG
>CAZIPY010000399.1:0-6433 GCA_964541125.1 uncultured Luteolibacter sp.
GGTCGAGCTTTCTCTCGGGCCCTGATTCGCACCGGTGTCTTTCCGGCTCTGCTGATCGACATGGTTTCGGTGGGTGAGCGCACCGGCAAGATTGAGCAGTCGCTGCGCCGGGCCGCCGAGCGCTTCGATAAGGAGCTCGACCACAACCTGCAGCGGGTGATGGCCCTGATCACTCCTGCGGTGCTGATCGTGATCGCTGCCCTGGTCGGCGTGATGGCCTACATGATCATCATGTCCATTCTGGGAACCCTTTCGAGTATGGGTTGATCCGGGATTTTACTTGGCCTTGCCGGAAGCGGGGCCTAAAACGCCCGCGTCATGACGAAGTCCCAAATCGAAAACGCGGCCAAGTTGTTGGTCGTTGCATTGGTTCTGACCTTCATTTGGACCTGCACCCGCGTTCTGGGGATGCTGGGGCTGATGTAAGCTTGCACTCGGGCTCAGGCGCTTGCACTCGCTTCGCTCGTCCGCGAGTCAGCTAATGTACCCGTCAGGTTCTAATCCTCGGACGACGGTACGGTGACGAAGTCACCGGGAGGAGTGCAAGAGGTTCTGTTCAAGCCCAGTCGACTTCGACTTCCGTAATCCCGCCCGCCTTGTCGTCATAACGCAGGTGTCCGTGCTCCAGCGCATATTCGTGCACGCACTTCGTCACCTTCACATCGAAGGCGCAATACTCGGCGATCTTGCGTAGAGGTTCGAAGTCGCCGCTGTTCTTGTGCTCCTGCCACCAGCGCAGAGCATCCAAACCGTCACCCGTCTTGCCCATGCCCAGTGAGGCGGCGGCAACCGAGTCGAGCTTGAGACGGAAGCCCAGCATTTCTTCGAGAACCAACATCATGTCGAGGTTGAGGGTCTGGTCTGCGAGGGTGTGGAAGACGTAGGGCTGGAGCACGGGGTAGTCAAACTGGATGTGATTCCAGCCAACCACCAGATCCGCTCTGAGTAGTTCTTCGGCGAGCTGCTCCATTTCGCTCTCGGGATAGATTTCGTAGGTGCCGCGTGCGGTGCTGTAGGTCACGGCCACTGAAACTCCCATCTTGTCCTTGTTTGCAAAGCCGCCGACGTCCCCAAAGCTGCGTTGGGTCTCGAGATCGAAATAGACGATGTTTTTGTCGGCCACGGTCCATGGATACGCCATGGGCGGAGGGTGGGCAAGCCCATGGATTCAGCGCATTTGGGCTTGATCGGGGATGATCGTTGACGCCCCCTGATTTTGTCCTCAGCATCGCGCCCCAATCCAAAGGAGATACCCTCATGATTCACTTCCGCCGCCTATTTCCCGCCCTGCTTGCCGCCCTGCTGATGGCCGTTCCCGTTTCGGCTCAGGACAAGATCAGCATTGCCACGGTCAACATGCAGGAGCTCGTGAAGCAATACTATCGCACCGCTCAGATTGAAAAGCAGATGGTCACCGAACAGGAAGGTATCAAGGAGGCCAACGACGAGCGCCTTGCCCGCATCCGTGATCTCGAAGACCAGATGGAGACTCTCGGCAAGCGGATCGAAGACCCCACCACTTCCGATAAGAAGAGACAGGAACTCCTCAAAGAGCGTCAGGTCAAGTTGCAGGAAGGTGTGGCCCTCGAGCGTGAGCGCGTCGAGTTCCTCAAGCGCCGCAATCAGGCTCTCAAGGAGAAGTTCGCTCAAAGCATGCAGAGCATCTATACGGACATCAGCAAGCTGGTTGGTGAGCAGGCCAAACTCGGCAATTACGATTACATCTTCGACAAATCAGGCAACAGCGTGGCCCAAGTGCCCTTCCTGTTATACTCCAAAGACAAATCCGACATCACTGAGGAGCTGGTCAAGATCCTCAACAAGGATGCGCCTGCGGGATCTACCGAGGAAGGCAACAAGCCTTCAGAATAATTTTTCCACACGATCCGGGTGTCCGCCTCACTCACGCTCTCAGATCTGGCTAAGTGGATTGATGGAGACATCGTCCGCGGAGCGTCCGATCTCGTCTTGAGCGGCATGGCGGCACTCGATCAGGCTGGTCCAGATGACGCCAGCTTTCTGGGCAACGAGAAGTACCACGCCCAGTTTCTCGATACCAAGGCAGGCGCGGTTATTGTCGGCCGCGGTGTGACCGATGGTCCTGAGGATACGGCGCTCATCGCCGTCGACAATCCGACCCTGGCATTCTCCACGGTGGTCAGCCACTTTGTCAAAAGCGCCCGCGGCTTTGAGTCTGGAGTGCATGAACGCGCGATGGTCGATGCCACCGCCAAGGTGGACGCCGGCGCCATGGTGCATGCAGGAGCCGTGGTCATGGCGGGCGCGAGTGTCGGCAAAGGTTCTGAAATCGGCCCCAATGTGGTGGTTGGTGCGGATGCGGTGGTTGGCGAGGACTGCATCCTGATGGCCAACAGCACGCTGCGCGAGCGCTGCACCCTCGGTGACCGCGTGATTCTTCAGCCTGGTGCCGTGATTGGTTCTGATGGCTTCGGCTATGAGTTAAAGGACGGCAAGCACGTCAAGATCGACCAGGTTGGCATTGTCGAGGTCCACAACGACGTCGAGATCGGTGGCAACAGCACCATCGATCGCGCCCGATTCGGCAAGACCATCATCGGCGAAGGCACCAAGATCGATAATCTGGTCCAGATCGGCCACAACGCCGTGCTGGGTAAACACTGCCTGGTCGTTTCCCACGTCGGTATTTCCGGCAGTGCCATCATTGGCGATTACTGCACCTTTGCCGGTCAATCCGGCGTTGCGGGTCACGTCAAGGTTGGTGACCAATCGGTCATTGCCGGCAAGGCCGGTGTGACGACCGACGTTGAGGGAGGCCAAGCTTATTCCGGTTTCCCAGCCGTTCCCATGATGGAAGACCGCAAGGCCCGCGCCATGGCGCGCCGACTGCCCAAGCTCATCGAGCGGATCAAGAAGCTGGAAGAGGGCGAGTAGGGTACATAGCCCTCAGGTCTGGTGCGTCATGATCAAGATGATGATTGCGCCTACCCAAATCAGCAGTCCCACGAGCATGGTGAATTCGGCTCTCAACACACGCCGTTGCATCGGCCGATGAAGCCAGATGCTGCTATCAAACTGATACCATTTCCGCTTACTCCGGTTTTTGTCTCCATAGCTTGAAAAGGGAGCTAGATGCAGTTGGCCGGCACTGACCACCTTCAAAAAGATGTAACCGGTCCAGTAGAAGGCGGTGTAGAAGACGAGCTCCAGAATGCCTCGCAGCAGGAATTCGCCGATGAGCTCGCCGAGGGGCATGGAATCACAGGTTCAGTCAGCGCCTCACTTCTTCTTGCGAAGAAAGGGCGGGAGATCGAGGTCCTCGCCATCGACCACATTGGGGTCTTCGCCTTCGAAGCGGCCGCGTGGTGAGCTGTCGAGGGAGAGTTCATCAGCATCTCCTCCAGGTCGACCACCGCCGAGTTTCAGCTTGGGGATTTCGGCATCGAGCTCGTCATCCTTTGTGGCTTCGACTTTGGCTGGGATGGCAGGCTTCTCCGGTTTGGATTCTTCCGGCTTTGGCTTGAAGGAAACGGGTTCGGGCTCCGGTTCAGGTTCCGGTTTGGGTGCCTCCTCGGGTTTGGGAGCGGCTTCTGGCTTTGAAGCGGGAACCGGCATGGCCTTAGTTTTGGCAATGGGTTCGAGTTTAGCATCGGGTGCAGGCCCCTCTTCATCAGCATCGACGTCCTTGGGAACGATGGCCGGCTTGGCCTCGGATTTCGGTCCCCAAGGAGCGGCTCCCTCATCGCGTTTGGGAGGAATGCTACTGACATGTGGCTCCGCACTTTTGGGCTCGGGAATGCTGGTTTTGATGGGCGCTTTTTCAGACTCGGCTGGCTCTGCCTCCGGTTCAGGTGCGGGTTCAACCTTGGGTTGAGGGGAGGGCTCTGCCTTGGGTTGGGGGGAGGGTTCGGCCTTGGGCTGGGGGGAGGGCTCAGCAAAGGGCCTCTTGTCATCAAACAAGTTAGGGCCATCTCCGTCAGAATCTGCACCCGGCTCTTCTTCGGTAGCAGGAGCGGAAGTGGGCTCCGGTTTTGCTTCCGCTTTTGGCTCGGGCTCGGGCTCGGGCTTCGGTTCAGGTTTGGTCTCTGTTTTGGTAGCAGGAGTCGGCTCGGCTGCCGGCTTGGATTGGCCAACCAAGGGGCTGTCGTCCTCGGCCTGACTGATGGACTTGCGCGGCGCCTTGGCCAGGGCCTCTTCGGGAAGTGCGGAGATCAGGGTTACGGAGAGAGAGCCACCAAGAGCTGGGTCGATGGCGGCGCCAAAGAGCACTTGGGCCTTTTCAGGAACGTGTTTCTGAAGCTGCTGCATCAGCAGTTCGACCTCGAACAATGTCAGGTCTTCACCCCCACAGAGATGCACCAGCACAGACTGGGCATCCTTGAGTAGCGAGCCTTCATCCAACAGGGGGCTGGCGAGAGCACTTCGCAGCGCCTTGCTGGCGCGATCGGCACCGTCCGCCATGCCCGAGCCGAAGAGACAACGGGAGCGATTGGTCTTGAGTGCGGTCATCAGCTCGTCGAGGCCGACGTTGATCAGGCCGGGGCGGACAACCAGGCGGATCACCGACTTGATCGATTCGGAGATCATCTGGTCGGCGGCGGTGAAGGCTTCGTGAATTCCTTGTTTGGCGAGCACCAGTTCACCCATGCGATTGTTGTCGAAGGTCACCAGAGCATTGGAGAGCACGGCGAGCTCATTGAGCGCGGTCTCAGCCTGATCGCGGCGGCGGTCACCCTCGAAGGCGAAGGGAGTGGTGGCAAAGACCACGACGAAGGCGCCCTCTTCACGGGCAATGCGGGTGACGATGGGGGCAGCGCCCGAGCCGGTGCCGCCGCCGAGACCGGCGCAGATGAAGACAATCTTGTGGTCCTTGAGTGAGGCGCGGATCTCATCTTCTGCTTCGAGTACTGCCTTGTTACCTAGTTCCGGATCACCACCGGCTCCGAGACCTTTGGTGAGGTTGGCGCCGAGTTGGATTTTCTCCTTAGCGATGCAGGCGCTGAGGGTGCGGATGTCGGTGTTGAGGGCAATCAGTTCGGTGCCTTCCATGCCGTCCAAGGCAATGCGTTCGAGCATGTTGGCGCCGGCGCCGCCGAGACCGATGATTTTGACCGAGGAAGGTGGGATGGTTTTGGCGGGGTCGCGGGAGTATGGAATCATGGCAGTGGGAACGTTGAACGTCGAACGTCCAACATCGAAGGTTGAAGTTCACCGTAGGCGGAGCCTGAGCGGCGTTTGTTGCGGGTTTGGGTTTCGGAGTTCCTGAGTAGCTTGGATGTAGAATTTGAAATTCGAATTTGGACGTTAAACGTTGGACGTTCGAAGTTCACTAGCGCTTGAAGGGCCAGAACATGCCGCCGATTTTGCCCAGCATGCCGGGCGGGGTGGCACTTTCGGTGTCGAGGATTTGGGCGTAGCGGATGAGGCCAATCGAAGTGGCGTAACGGGGATCCTTGAAGCTGGAGCGCACACCGCTGATCTCTGGGAGCTCGGGGCGGTAGATGTCGCGTTTGAAGACGTCGTAGGCCAGTTCGCTGAAACCACGCATGAGGCTGGTGCCGCCGGTCAGATAGACGCCCGAGCCGATGCCCTCGACACTACCTTTGGGTAGGCGCTTTTTCACCAACTCGAGCGTCTCTTGGAGACGCTGGCGGATGATTTCGTTGAGCATGGCGCGGCTGACTTCAACTTCGGCATAACCTCGATCATCGGTCAGGCGGGCGGTGCCCACGGAGCGGCCTGGGTCGCCGGAGGCATCACCTTCCTGAATTTTGATCCGCTCGGCTTTGGAGAAGGGGAGGTCGGTGACAAGGTGGATGTCGTTGGTGACGTGGTCGCCACCGACAGGAATGCAGCCGGAGGCGGTGATGACTCCGTTGAGATAGAGGGCGTAGTCGGTGGTGCCGGCACCGATGTCGATGACCAGGGCGCCACCCTCGCGCTGTTCGCGCTCCAAAGCCATGCGTGCGGTGGCGATGGGTGAGAAGACGATGTCATCCACCTCGAGAGGCATCTCGCGCACCAGCTTGATGCTGTTCTGCAGGCGACTGCCGATGCCGTGGACGATGTGGAAGTCGGCTTCCACCGTTTTGCCGAACAGGCCGGTGGGGGCTGTGGGGTGCTCGAGTCCATCCAGCCAGTAGTTGCGGATGATGGGATGGAGGTAGACGTGGTCCTGAGGGATCTGGACTTCCCTTGCGATGGTTCGTGCCTCCTCGACGTGCTCGGGGGCCACCACCTTTTCACCTTCGGGCAGGCGGTAGGTGCCGCGGTTGTTGATGCCTTCGATGTGTGATCCAGTGACGGCAAGAAAGACGCTGCCGATTTCCACGTCACTCGCATCCTCGGCCTTGGCGAGGGCATCCTTTAAGCAGGCCCGGGTTTGTGAATAGTCGTAGATCTCACCTTTGCGCACCCCGGCCGATTTGGTCTCGCCGATGCCTAGGATCTTGAC
>CAZIPY010000400.1:0-2519 GCA_964541125.1 uncultured Luteolibacter sp.
CGCGATCCGCGAAGGTGGCCGCACCGTGGGTGCTGGTCGCGTTGGCGAGATCCTCGACTAATCGACAACCTTTCGCGCTCCGGCTTCCGCCACAGGAGGCCGGGTGCGTGTGACTCACGGGGCACCCTGCAAAACGGGGTGCCCCATAGTCGCCTCAATACGGGAGTAGCTCAATATCACTGCCTATTAGGAAACATTCACAAACGGGAGTAGCTCAATTGGTAGAGTAGCGGTCTCCAAAACCGTTGGTTGTGAGTTCGAGTCTCACCTCCCGTGCCATCCTCAGTCCCTCCCATCCTCAATCCTCCGACCCCTCAATTCACATCATGATCTCCAAAATCACAGGCTTCCTCGGCGAAGTGAAAGGCGAGCTGCGTAAGGCAAGCTGGCCCTGGGAATCTGATCCAAGCATCAAGGGGCTCAAGAAGTTCAAGACCCTCGTCGATTCCACCATCGTGGTGCTGATCGCGATGATCCTGCTCGCCGGCTTTGTCCAGCTGTGGGACTTCATCCACGTCGCCGTCGTGGGCTTCTTCACCAACCTCGGCCGATAAACCGTTCGGCCAACCCAGCCATTTGGCTAACCCATTTTCTCCTATCACCATGTCAGAAACCAAGTCATTCCCCGACCAGTGGTACGTGATCCACGTGCTTTCCGGCCAGGAACAGAAGGTCCGCGACCGCATTCTCCGCAATGCTGAGTCCGAGGGCATGACCGAGTACATCCGCGAGGTGCTCGTGCCCACCGAAATGGTGTCCGAAATCCGCCGCGGCAAGAAGACCGAGACCAAGCGCAAGTTCTTCCCCGGTTACATCATCGCCAACATCTACCTCAACACCGAAGACAACGAGCTCGTCGAGCAGACTTGGTTCTTCATCAAGGAGATGGACGGCGTGATTGGCTTTGCTGGCACCAAGGATCGCCCTGCTCCCATGCGTCAGCGTGAGGTCGATGCCATGCTCTCCCAGATCAAGGAGCGCGAGGAAAGCATCCGCCCCGCCATCAGCTTCGAGGTCGGCGACACCGTCAAGGTGGCCGATGGCCCGTTCCAGAGCCAGAACGGCGTGGTCGAGGAAATCGACCCCGAGCGCGGCAAGCTTCGCGTGTCCGTCACCATTTTTGGCCGCAGCACTCCGGTCGAACTCGAATACTGGCAAGTCGAACGTGAATGAACGTGAGTGACCTGCTCCCCAATCCCTCTCCCTAATCTTTACCCCCAACCAACCACCCCATCATCATGGCCAAGGAAGTCGATACCGTCATCAAGCTCCAGATCCCAGCCGGAGGCGCAAACCCCTCGCCACCAGTTGGCCCCGCACTCGGTCAAGCCGGCGTGAACATCATGGGCTTCTGCAAGGAGTTCAACGCTGCCACCCAAGCTCAGGCCGGTGACGTGCTGCCCTGCGTGATCCAGGTCTACAAGGACAAGTCCTTCACCTTCGTCACCAAGCAGCCCCCCGCCAGCAACCTGTTGAAGAAGGCCGCTGGTCTCGCTTCCGGCTCCAGCGAGCCCAACAAGACCAAGGTCGGCAAGATCACCAAGAAGCAACTCATGGAAGTGGTCGATCGCAAGATGCCCGACTTCAACACTAAGGATCCTGAAGCTGCTGCCCGCATCCTCGCTGGAACTGCCCGCCAAATGGGTCTCGAAATCGAAGGCATGTAATCAATCTCGCTCCGTTCCCAACGGTTCGGAGCACCTGCAGGAGGGTCCGCCCAACGCGCGATCCGATCGAACTGCTAACCCCCAAGAACAATGGCTAAAACCAGAAGCAAACGATACGAAAAGGCTGCCGCCCTCCTCGAGGAAGGCAAGACCTACACCCTCGCGGATGCTGTCAGCACCGTGAAGCAATTCCCCGCACCCAAGTTCAATCCCACTGTGACGCTTTCCTTCCGTCTCGGTGTGGATCCCCGCAAGAGCGACCAGATGGTTCGCGGTTCCGTCGCCCTGCCTCACGGCACCGGTAAGGAAGTCCGCGTGATTGTGTTCGCCCAGGGTGCCGCCGCTGAAGCTGCCACCAAGGCCGGTGCTCAGGAAGTCGGTTACGAGGATCTCATCGCCAAAGTGAAGGACGGTTTCACCGACTTCGACGCTGCCATCGCCACTCCCGATGCCATGGCTGAAGTCCGCAAGATTGCCCGCGTTCTGGGTCCCCGTGGTCTCATGCCCAACCCCAAGACCGGCACCGTCACCGACGACACCGCCAAGGCAGTTCAGGACGTGATGGCAGGTCGTGTCGACTACAAGCTCGATAAGAACGGCAACATCGCCGCCGCCATCGGCAAGGCTGACTTCGACGCTGACAAGCTTCAGGAGAACGCCCAGGCCATGCTCGACAGCGTTGCCCGTTCCAAGCCCGCTTCCGCCAAAGGTAACTTCATCCAGTCCGCCACCCTGACCGCTTCCATGCTGCCTGGCGTGCCCCTGGATTCCGCCACCTATTCCACCACTGCCTAACCCAGTAACCCCCTGATACCATGAACCCAGTTAAAGAAGTCATCATCAAGGGTCTGC
>CAZIPY010000401.1:0-2534 GCA_964541125.1 uncultured Luteolibacter sp.
GAACTTCGTGGCCATGGTCGCCTACGCCGACAAGCTTGTCGGTCGTCTCGAAGCCAAGGTCAAGGAGCTGGGGCTGGAGAAGAACACCATCATCCTCTTCACCGCCGACAACGGCACCCACATCCGCATCAACTCACGCTGGCAAGGCCAGGACATCCAAGGCGGCAAGGGCGGCATGACCGACATGGGCACCCACGTCCCCCTCATCGCCTCCTGGCCCGGCATGACTCCCAAGGGCGCCGTTCTCGACGACCTCATCGACTTCACCGACTTCTACACCACCTTTGCTCAAGCCGCCGGAGTGAAGTTGGGCGATAAGGATCCCATCGACGGCCGTAGCTTCCTACCCCAACTCCAGGGCAAGAAGGGAACGCCTCGCGACTGGGTGCTCTGCCATTACCAACCCTACTGGAATAAGACACCCGGTCAGTTCGCCCGCACGCAGCAATACAAGCTCTACCGCGATGGCCGCTTCTACGACGTACCCAAGGATCTGAAGGAAGAAAAGAACCTCGAAGATCCCAAGGTCGCACCGGAAGTCCGTGAAGCCCTCAAAGCCCTTCTGAAAACCGCTCCACCTGCCCCGACGGAGAAAGGAAGCGCCAAAACCGTCGAGCGCCCGATATATCCCGAGTGGCGCGATCTCAACGACTAGGATAGTCTCCTATCGTCATGCTAAGCCACCGCCACCCCCTGCTCTACCGGATGGCGGTGTTTACCTATCAGCAAAAGCGCCGACTGGAATGGCTGCTAGATTCCAAATCTCTGGCATCCACTTACCAAAAAGACGAACCGCTGCCCTTCAACGTCAAGCGTCACTCATCGCGCTTGATTCGTAAGCACGGCAACAGCGACCTGCAGCTCCAATACAACAAAGTCCACAATATCGGTCTCTGTCTACCTCATCTCGACGGCCTACTCATCAAACCGGGGGAAACCTTTTCCTTCTGTCGCTTGGTTGGAAAACCGAGTAGGAAGCGTGGCTTCATCGATGGCATGGAACTCTCCATGGGCAAAGCCCGTGCAGGCGTCGGCGGTGGCATCTGTCAGATTGCCAACATGCTTCACTGGCTAGTATTGCACAGTCCTCTGACCGTCACCGAGCGAAGCAATCACAGCTTTGACCCCTTTCCCGACAACAAACGATCCATCCCCTTCGGTACGGGCTGCGCGGTGTTTTACAACTACATCGACTTCCAATTCCTCAACGAAACCAACTACACCTTCCACCTCCACCTTTCAATGGATGAGGACAATCTGAATGGCCACCTCACCACCGATGAAATGATCGAATTCAACTATAAGGTCTTCGAGAAGGATCATCATTTCGTCAGAGAAAACGGCATATTCTACCGCCATAACGAGATTTGGCGGAAAGTTCTGACCCGTATCCCTGGGCAGCATGTGCGCGACGAGCATATCAAAACCAACCACGTCCGGGTGATGTATGAACCCGAAGAATTCATCGATCGCTGATTTCAGTGCTTGCTATTGCCCTGAAACGGGACTTTCCCTTGCCGCCCGGCACGGTCTCCCCGTCATCCCCCCGGAATCTTGATATGGACACCGTCCCCTTTACCGAACTCGGCCTCCCCGAGTCCCTACTCGACGCCATCGAAGGCTTGGGCTTTGAACGACCCTCGCCCATTCAGGCGCTGAGCATTCCCCCAGCACTCGAAGGCAGGGATCTTGTCGGTCTCTCGGCCACGGGTTCAGGCAAAACGGCTGCCTTTACTCTGCCTGCCCTCGCCCGCCTCGACTTGGAGGCCCGCAACGCTCAGGTGCTGATCGTCTGCCCCACGCGTGAGCTGGCCGTTCAGGTTTGCGAAGAAGTGCACCGCTTGGGCTCCAAGATGATCGGCCTCAAAGCGATTCCGGTTTATGGCGGCGCCCCCATGGATCGCCAGTTGCGCGGACTCAAACAGGGAGCTCAGATCATTGTCGGCACCCCCGGTCGCCTGCTCGACCACTTGCGCCGTGGCAGCTTTGACCCCTCCGCCATCGAAATGGCCGTGCTCGACGAAGCCGACCGCATGCTCGACATGGGCTTCCGCGACGAAATGAACGAGCTGCTCGCGGCACTCCCCCGCGAGCGCCAGACTCTCTTCTTCTCCGCCACCATGAACTCGGGTGTGAAGAAACTGATCCAGAAGTTCGGAAATGAACCCGAACTGATTGAGATCGAACAAAAGGCCGTGACTGTCGATTCGGTCGAGCAGAGCTATTTCGAAGTCCGCCAGCGTTCCAAGGTGGAGGTGCTCTCGCGCATCCTCGACATGAACCCGCCGCGTCTAGGCATCATCTTCTGCAACACCAAGCGTTCGGTCGACGAATGCACCGAGGATCTCATTGCCCGTGGCTACGCTGCCGACCGCCTTCACGGCGACATCACCCAACAGATGCGCGAGCGCGTGCTCAAGCGCTTCCGCGACGGCGCCGTCGAACTACTGGTGGCCACCGACGTCGCCGCCCGCGGTTTGGACGTCGATGAAATCGACATCGTCTTTAACTACGACCTCCCCGCCGACCCCGAG
>CAZIPY010000402.1:0-4075 GCA_964541125.1 uncultured Luteolibacter sp.
CGATCTGCTGGCCCCGTTTGATTTGATCGCCCTGCTTCACCATCATCTTGGCGAGGTGACCGCTGAGAGTATCGACATACTTGACCTGTCCGGTTTTGGGGTCGCGGTAGGCGTGGCGGGTCAGCACCACATTGCCCCAGCCACGGCGGAAATCGTGGGCCACCGTGACCACACCGTCGGCCACGGCATAGACCGGGTCTCCATAATCCGAGTTGCCACCGCCCCGACCGTTCCAGTCTTCACCGAAATGGCGGGGTGAGCGCAGGCGCAGTCCGCGGGCCTTGTAGTAGCCATCGGCGTTGGGCTTGCCGACGGGAAAGTCGAAGCCATCGGACAGATTGACCTTCACCTGGATACGCGGCGAGGCCCCCGTCGTGAGGACGAGAAGGACTGCTGCCAGCAGGCACTTGATGGCAAGGAGCTTGCGCACGACTGGGAGTCAACCAAGCCCACAGGCCCCGGCAAGCAAAACCGACCGGCGTAAAACCACCGTAAAAGGGTCCAGAATCCAATAGACCCGGAGTCTACACCCCGTATGCTACGGGCATGAAATCCCTGATTTCCGCTGCATTTCTTGGTGTTTTGGCCCTTCCCGGCACTGCCTCCCCGGAGTTCCCGCCAGACTTTGTGGCCTTGATAGACGAATTCGAGAAGAAGCAGGGAGCCTTGGGAAAACGTGCCGTCCTGCATCTCTTTGACTACATGCCGGCCACTGACCGGGAGCAACTCAAGGCCGATTTTCTGCGTGAAAATATCGAGCTGGCCTTCCAGGCCCGCCAGCAATTCCCCTGGGCCAAGGAGGTCTCCGAAGAGCTCTTCATCAACGATGTGGTCCCCTACGCCGTGATGGATGAGCCGCGCGATCCTTGGCGCGCCCAGTTCCTTGAGCTGGCCACCCCCATCGTCAAGGACGCCAAAACCGCTGAGGAAGCCGCCCAGCTCCTCAACCAGCATTTCTTCAACAAGATCAAGGTCCACTACAACACCGGCCGCAAGCGGGCCAACCAGAGCCCCAAAGAGTCGATGGAACAGGGCAAGGCCAGCTGCACCGGGCTGTCGATCATTCTGGTGAACGCCTGCCGCGCCGTGGGCATTCCCGCCCGTGCCGCCGGCATTCCGATGTGGCCGGACCTGCGGGGCAACCACACCTGGGTGGAAATTCACGATGGCAAGGGCTGGCGCTTTACGGGTGCCGATGAATACGACGCCAAGGGTCTCGACCGTGGTTGGTTCAAGAAGAAGGCCAGTCAGGCTCGCAAGGACCAATCCATGCACTCGATTTATGCGACCTCTTGGGGAGCGAACGAAACCCACTTCACCCTACCCTGGAACCCACGGAGTAGACAAGTGGGCGCGGTCAACGTCACCGATCGCTACGCCGCTCCCACCGACCAAGTGGACCAGATCGGCATTCGCCTGTTTGCCACTGCCGATCGTGGCTCGCGCATCGCCGCCAAAGGCCGCTTGCTGGGCGGCGATGGTGCACCTCCGGAATTCACCACCAAGGCCGGCACCGCCGACCTCAACGACATGCCGCAAGTGGCGGTCGAGCCCGGTAAGCCTTATCACCTGATCTTCGAAGTGGATGGCGAGACGCTTCGAAGCGCTGAGTTTGTGGCCAAGGCCGGCACTAGCACCATGGATGTGCAACTCAAGGACCTGAAGCCAATCGCCGTGAAGGGCGCAGTCAAGGGCCTAACCAAAGAGGAGGTGCCCAAGGTTGGCATTGCCATCTACAAGGAAATCCTCGCCAAATCCAAGGACGCCCGCGCCAAGGAACTGCAGAACAAGTCCATCACCATTGGCGACAAGGAGATGAAGTGGCTGGAGAAGACCTTCGGCGATGCACCTGCCGGCAAGCGCAGCCTGTGGATCTCCATGCACGGTGGCGGTGGCGGCCCCGCTCGCATGAATGACGGCCAATGGCAGAATCAGATCAAACTCTACCAACCCAAGGAGGGCATCTACCTCGCCCCGCGAGCTCCCACCGACACCTGGAACCTGTGGCATCAGGGTCACATCGACCCTCTCTTCAACCGCCTCATTGAAAACATGGTCGCCCTGCGTGGCGTGGATCCAGACAAGGTCTACCTCATGGGTTACAGCGCGGGTGGCGACGGTGTGTGGCAACTCGCACCCCGCATGGCCGATCGATATGCAGCCGCCTCGATGATGGCTGGCCATCCCAACGAGGCCAAGATGCTCGGCCTGCGCAACCTTCCCTTCGGCATCTTCTGCGGCGCGAAAGACAGCGCATACAAACGCAATGAGGTCTGCGCGGCGCGCATGAAGGAAATCAAGGAAATGGCAAAGGCTGATCCCGGTGGTTACGTCAACATGACCCGCCTTTACGAAGGCTTGCCCCACTGGATGAACCTCAAAGACGCCGAGAGCGTGCCATGGATGGCCGGCTTCACCCGCCAGACCTGGCCCAAGAAGATTGTGTGGTATCAGGACGACGTCACCCACCAGCGCTTCTACTGGCTCGAGCTCCCCGATGGCGGCGCCGCCAAGGGCCAGCGCATTGACGCCGAGATCAAAGGTCAGGCCATCACCCTCAAAGGCGACGTCCCCAATGGCGTAAGCCTACTCCTCCACGATGCACTGCTCGACTTGGACAAACCCGTGACCGTGAAGATCAACGATGGCAAGGCGATGACCTATCAGCCCAAGCGCAGCGCAGAGGTCATGCGTGAAGCACTCGAGAAACGCCTCGACCCCAAGCAGACCCCGACGGCGAAGATCGTGTTGGAGTGATTTTTACCACAAAGGCACAGAGGTCACTGAGTTCACAGAGTTTGATTATATTGCCCTTTAACTCGTTGATTGTTAGCTTCACAAGCATACGACCCATCTTGATAAGGGTCGCCCAATAACACTGTTAGGCTAATAATAATGATGCTCTTAGGCATAAAATGGCTGTGTTCCGTTTCAGCGTATTTGGCCCCAATATTTATCGTGCTATTTCTGAGGCATTGTTGGGCTGGTAACTCATGCCGATCAATATTCTGCAAGATAACCCGTGTAATTATCTACCCGACATGCTGGATCCTGGGATTTGCATTAATGCAGTTCTCACTGGCCGTTCATCAGAAGCATTGGATTCAGGTTCATGGCGGATATCCCACTACTGAAGAAGGAATGCTTGAATTTGGTGATGCTCCAAATGTCTCAGTTTTATGGATTTTTACTGGATGGATCTCATTGGTTATATGTGGGCTTACTATTAAAGTTGTCAGGTCTAGAGCAATCGTGCCCAAATAAATGCCTAACAAGACAGTGGCGGCGACGGCTACCGCCGCCGCCACACTTAAATCGTTAGCAGAAGCCAAGCTCTGTGAACTCAGTGATCTCTGTGCCTCTGTGGTAAATCTTGCCGATTCCTCTCTCCAGCGACTCACCCCCTAAAGATCCACACCCCTCTGAGCCCCGCGCACCGGCTTATCCGAGTAGATGATGCAGTGATCGAGGTCGGCGTCGCCTTCGACACACGCATTGGGCCAGAGCACGGAATCGCGGACGACCGCACCGCTCTTCACCACGGCACCGGAGCCAATCACGGAATTGAAGACCTTGGCGCCCTCTTCCACCTGCGCATCGGGATGGATACGCGGGCCGAGTTCGAGTTCGCGGTGGGCCTGGAGGTAGGCCTCGCGGTCGCCGAGATCGAGCCACTCGCCTTCGTCGATGACTACCCCGCCGAGGCGGCCACTTTCGGTGAGTTCCAAAAGTGCGGGAATCACCGAGACCTTTTCGTTGGCGGGAATCATCGCCAACAAACTGCGCTCGATGATGTAGATGCCGCTGAAGACATGCGTGCCCATGGCGCGGCCGCATTTGAAATGGATGTCGCGCACCCGATTCCCATCCAGAGCGATGTGCTTGGCCACGCCCTCGGAGCGCAGAGCCATGGTCACGGTGTTGTTGGACGCTTCGTGGGCCTCCACCAGCTGCTGCAGGGGCATGCGGGAGTAGCTGTAGCCGTTGTGGATGAGCAGTGGGCCGTCTTCGATCCAGGGCTCGATATTCTTGATGCCGCCCCCGGTCTCGAGCAGATCGGGCTCATGGAAATAGC
>CAZIPY010000403.1:0-2210 GCA_964541125.1 uncultured Luteolibacter sp.
CTTCGTGGTGGCCGGCTATCAGGCCGACATGGAATTGGGCGACCAGTGGAATGCCGTGGCTTACGATGCCAAGGGGCGCCGCTTGCTGGCCAACCGGGGTCAGAAGGTGATCGTGGAAGATGGGGAGGATCCCAAGAAGCCGAAGATCACCCTGGTTGAGCAAATGGCAAAGTCGGAGGAGATCCAGGCGGCCATCAAGCCGGGGGAGTGGAACGAGTGCAAAATCGTCGCCAAGGGCAATGTCCTGGAACAGTGGTTCAACGGCAAGCTGTCGACCCACGTGACCGACAAGGGAACCAAAGCTGCCAAGGATGGCGTCATCGCCATCCAGTTGCACAAGGGCAAGCCGATGACCGCTCAGTTCAAAAATCTGGTGCTCGTCACTGAATAAAACCCCCTCTTTGGCCGTTACAAGCTTGGCTCTGGGTCGATTTCGCTGGCCCGAGGGTCAGGAAAGAATAGTTTTTCCGCCACCGTTATCTCTCCAACGATCTCCATCATGAAAACCGCACTCACCGGCATCACTGCCGCATTCGCACTCGTCATCTCGGCCCAGGCTGAGGAAACCAAACTCTTCAACGGCAAGGACCTCACCGGTTGGAAAGGTGTTGAAGGCTTTTGGTCCGTCAAGGACGGCGCCATCACCGGCACCACCACTCCCGAGAACCCTGCCAAGACCAACACTTTCCTCGTGTGGCAGGGTGGCAAGCCCGGCGATTTCGTTCTCACTTTCAAATACCGCCTGCTCGACGCCAACGGTGAAGGTAAGGCCTACGCCAACTCTGGCGTGCAATACCGCAGCAAGGTGGTGAAGGAAGATTACTGGGTGGTCAGTGGCTACCAGGCCGACATGGAACTCGGCACCAAGTGGAGTGGCATCCTCTACGAAGAGAAGGGCCGCGGCATCCTCGCCAAGCGTGGTCAGAAGGTGGTCATCGAAGACTCTGACAATCCCAAGAAGCCCAAGATCACCGTCGCTGGTGAAACCACTCCTTCCGACGAAGTCCAAGCCGGCATCAAGCAGGGCGAATGGAACGAATACAAGGTCGTCGCCAAAGGCAACGTGGTGGAGCACTGGATCAACGGCAAGCTCAGCGTGCACGTCACCGACAAGACCTCCGTGGCTCCCAAGGAAGGCGTGATTGCTCTTCAGCTTCACCAGGGCAAGCCCATGACCGCTCAGTTTAAGGATCTGATTCTCACTGCTGAGTGAGCAGGTAGGGACGGCTCTCCGAGCCGTCCGTATGTCTGCTGGCTAATTTCGAAAGGGTAGGGGATTTAATCCCGCAACCATAACAACGGACGTCTCGGAGAGACGTCCCTACCTTCCTCTAATAGGCAGGCAGCGCGGACAGAACGTTCGCAAACAATCTAAGTAAAAAGGGCGGCCTCCGGGCTGCCCTTTTCATTTTGAATGTCGATCAAAGAGAGCCTGAATCTCGTCGCGTTTTCTAGCTAAGGCTTGGTCGATGGGTCGTTCGTCGCACATGTCGCGAATGGATGGATCTGCACCCGATGAGAGAAGCGATTCAATGATGCCAAGATGACCCTTGGTTGCTGCCTTGTGTAGTGGGGTCTCCTCGGAGTAGTCCTTCCCGTTCGGGTCAGCTCCAGCCTCCAATAACAGCTTGCAGACGTCATCGTGACCAAGTGACGCGGCGCCATGAAGCGGTGTGTCATCGTCTGCAATCCCATTGGGGTCTGCGCCATGCTCAATTAACCAAGCTACAACATCCGCGCGCTTCTCCACGGCAAAGAAATGCAGTGCTGATTCGGACTCGCCGAACACCGGGTAGTCAATCAGATCAGGCTGACGCTTCAGTAGATCCGATGCCTGTTCTAGGTCGCTGCTTAAAGCATTTCGGAATGCCCTCGCGTGGTCTTGTTTGGAGGGCTTATGAGGCACTGCTGGTGCTTTCTGTTTGGCTTTAAAGCCTCACTGCTGCTGAGCCTTCTCCTGACGTGCCACCACGGCAGCCACGAACTCACAGCACTCGCAGGCTTCTTCCTTGCTCTGGAAGAAGGCGTTGGCCTTGCGGGCGGCAGCGGCTTCGCGCTTCTTCTTCTGACGCTCGTCCCAGTTCTTGGGCTTGGGGTAGTCCATGTTGGCCCAGAGTTCTTCTTCGCTCACTTTGCTTTGCACGCCGCCTTCGGGAACTTCGGCTTTGGCGGTCCAGAGGATGGCGTTGAGCATCACGCGGCGCTGGTTC
>CAZIPY010000404.1:0-8188 GCA_964541125.1 uncultured Luteolibacter sp.
CAGCCATGGAATCCAGCAATGGTATCTATGCCAGTGCTATCGGTGAGCAAACCACCATTACACTGGTTGATGGTTCGCAGCTTCAACCTCCCCACTCCCAGCTACAACGAACTCGACCGTGCCATCCAAACCGCACGCGAGTTCATCAAAGAGCATCCCAAGCACCCCCGTGCCACCGACACCTCTCGTATGATCGCGCAATGCTATCAGCACTTCGGTCGCATCGATGACGCCATCGCCGCCTACGAGGACTTCGCCAAGCAGGGCAACTTCACCTTCGTTCCCGAAGACGGCGAAGTGGACCCCGAGATCAAGACCGGCGTGTCCTGCCGCGAAACCTTCGATGCCTGGACCCGCGAAGCCGTCTTCATGATCGGCCAGTTGAGCTTCGGCCAAAAGCGCTACGAAGCCGCCATCAAACAATGGGGCAAGTACATCGCCCAGTTCCCCAACGGGGCCCAGTGGTCACAATGTCAGGTCGGCATCATCAACGCGGAGTTTCAGATCGGTCTCGATGCCGTTGAGAAGAAGGACTACGACGCTGCCCGCAAGCAGTTCGACGACTTCCTCAAGAGCCACCCGCTGGATGCCCGCGCTCGCCAGATTCTCTTCATCCTCGGTCAGATCGATGCCTCCATCGCCGAGACACTCGAAGCCGGCAACCCCAAGCCCGACGCGGACACCAAAGCCAAGATCAAGGAGCACTATGTCAAGGCCGTTGAGGAATGGGAACGACTGGTCAGTAAATACCCCAACACCGAGGAATCCTCAGTCGCCCTCCTGCGCATCGGTATGATCCAGGAAGAGAAACTCGACAAGATCGAGCAGGCACTCGCCACCTATCAACGCCTCACTTGGGGCTCTGCCGCTGGTCAGGCCCAGCAACGCTTCAAGGCCCTCACCGACCATTCACTCACGGTCCAAACCGAGCGCACCTTCCGCACCAACGAGAAGGCCTTCATCAAGGTGACCTCACGCAATGCTCCCAAGCTCAGATTCAGCCAATACCACCTCAACCTCGAAGCCTACTTCCGCAAGATTCACGGCATCGGCGGCATCGAGGATCTCGACATCGACCTGATCGAGCCCGACAAGACCTGGGAAGTTGAAGTCGAGAACTTCGAGAAATACAAGCCCATCACCCAGCAGATTGAAGTTCCCTTCGACAAGAGTCAGCCTGGAGTGTGTGTGATCAAAGTGGAGGAAGAGGACTTCGAAGCCACCACCATGGTGATCCGCTCCGACATCGAGATCATCACCAAGGCCAGTCGTCGAGAGCTGCTCGTCTTCGCCCAAAACATGGTCACCGGTAAACCTGCTGCTGGCGTTGAGCTCATCGCCAGCAACGGCAAGGAAGTGTTCGGCACGGGCAAGACCGACAAAGACGGCGTATTCCGTCAAAACTTCCACGACACCCTCAAGGATGCCTCCGGTGTTGGCATCTTCGCCTCCGGGAAACGAGGAATTGCATCCACCAACCTCGGCTTGCACAACCTCGGCTTCAGCGAGGGTCTCAGCGAACGCGGTTACATCTACACCGAGAAGCCTGCCTACCGCCCCGGTGAAACCGTCAACATCCGCGGCATCCTCCGCGACGTCACCAAGGGCAGTTACTCGGTTCCCGAGCACAAGTCCTACAGCGTCCGTGTCCTCGATCCCAAG
Organism: uncultured Luteolibacter sp.; assembly: GCA_964541125.1. Classification (GTDB taxonomy): domain Bacteria; phylum Verrucomicrobiota; class Verrucomicrobiia; order Verrucomicrobiales; family Akkermansiaceae; genus Luteolibacter. The sequence continues at coordinate 1,663 of CAZIPY010000404.1, forward strand.
AACCGCATGTTGCAGGACGTGAAGGTTGAAATCGATCGCTTCGGCGCCTTCGACGCCGACATCGATATCGATGCTCACTCCCCACTCGGCAACTACACCATCCAAGTCACCGCCTGCGACAAGAAGGACAATGCCAAATGCGCCACCTTCAATGGCCACTTCCAGGTCCAGCGCTACAAGCTAGAGAAAGTGAAACTCGCCTTCGAATTCACCGACAAGGTCATCTTCCGCGGCGAAACCATCTCCGCCAAACTCATCGCGAAATACTACTGGGGTTCCCCGGCCGTGAACGAGTTGGTCGAATACACCCTTCCCGACGGCCGTCGCTACAGCGAAAAGACCGACGAGAATGGCGAGATCAAGATCGAGTTCGATCCCTCCGGCTTCATGCCGGGTCGCCACCTCAACTTCCACGCCCTCGCCAAGGGCTACAATGTCGGCGCCCAGGACCACGTCTTCCTCGCCAACCTTGGTTTCACCACCACCATCAAACCGAGCCAGAAGATTGCGCTCGCCGGTGAACCCTTCGACGTCGAGCTCAAGACCACGGATGCCAATGGCAAACCCGTATCCAAAGAGCTGACTCTCAAAGTACTCCGTCGCGAAGCCACCAAGGCGGACCCGGTGCTCTCCAAGGTACCCTGGATCCAGCGATCCATCGAGTCCTCCGGTGAAGTCACCGTTGAAGAACACAAGGTGACCACTGACGAAGAGACCGGCATTGGCACTCTCCAACTCGACCTCGAGAAGGGTGGCACCTACATCCTTCGCAGTTCTGGCGAGGACCGCTTCGGCCAAGTCGTGAGTGCTAGCACCTCGATGCTGGTCTCCGACGATGAAGACCAGATCAAGCTGCGCTTCTTCGCCGATTCCAGCACCGGCAAAGTCGGCTCCGAGCTACCCGTCCGCCTGCACTCCCGTCTGGACAAGGGCCTCGCCCTGCTGACCTTCGAAGGCGAGGAGATCATCTCTCACCGCATCATCAATCTCAAGAAGGGCTACAATCCCATCGACCTGACTCCGGGGCACGAACACTTCCCCAACTTCCGCATGTCGGTCGCCGCCATCGACGACCGCAACCTGCGCACCAGCCACAAGGACTTCACCATCGAGCGCGAACTCAAAGTGACGCTCAAACCAAGGAACTCCATCGAAGTTCCTGGCGCTGATACCTCCGTCGATCTCGTCGTCACCGACCAAAACGGCAAACCGGTGGAAGCCGCCCTGAGCGTCTCCCTGGTTAATCAGGCCCTCTATTCCCTCTATGCGGAATCGGTGCCCTCCATCCTCAACTTCTTCCAATCGTCGGCACGCCGCAACGCCGAGTTCAGGGTCTCATCCACCTGCGCCTTCGTCTATCAAGGCCGCACCACCAAGGTGGTCAAGTCCATCACCGAAGAGAAAGAGCGACTTGAGCGACGCCAGAAAGAGTTGGCGCAGCTCAAAAAAGTGCGCGAGTCGGGTGGCTATGGCTTGGGAGTGGACATGTTCGATGCCAACTCCGTGGCTCCACCAGCAGCTTCCGTCCCTGGCGGCGTTTTCTCAGGTCGCGCGCGATTCGCCGCCAAACCTCAAGTCACCGCCGACTTTGATGAAGCGAAGCGGATGGAAAAACTGGACATGGAGCTCGAAGAAAGCATTCAGGACTTTAAGGGCCCTGTAGTGGATATGGCATTCCAAAGTGGTGAGGCCAAGGCAGGCAAAGGAGGCGGCCAAGCTGCTCCCCAACCCCGCAAGGAGTTCATGAACGCCTCGCGCTGGATCTCTCCGGTGATCACCGATGCCAAAGGCAAGGCCACCATCACCATTCCCCTGCCCGAATCCACCACTGAATGGCGCCTCACCGCCCGTGGTTGCACCACCGACACCCTGGTTGGACAAGCCACCGCCACCCTGATCACCCGCAAGGACTTCTTCGTCGAGTTGAAGACCCCGGTGCTGGCCCAAGAAGGCGACAAGATGCAAATCCTCGCCAAGCTTCACAACCTTACCGACTTCGAAGGCAAGGTTGACCTCGCCCTTCTCATCAAGGGCGGCAACGAAGCCAAGAGCACCAAAACCATCGAGATCAAGGGCCAGTCGGTCACCGAAATCCTCTTCGATCCCATGACCGTGCCACTGGCCAAGATCGTCACCCTGACCGCAAGTGCTGTCTCCGAGGATCTGACAGACGCCCTTGAATTGGAGATGCCTGTTCGTCCGTGGGGTCTTGAATTCGCCGACTCGTCTGGTGGCAAGACTGATGGCAATGCCAATGCCGTTGTCGCCCTACCCAAGGACCGCGAATACAACTGGCGTGAACTTGAGGTCAGCATCAGCCCCTCCATCCGTCACACCCTCATCGACTATGCTTTGCGCGGCAATGCCCGTTCGCAGGCCGATGGCCTCCTCGCCGCCGTGGCCGCCCTCAACTACGCAGTTGCCCATAAGGCTCCGGATGAGGACATCCGCATCCTCAAGGATCGAGCTCGCGCACTGGTGGCTTCACTCACCGCCACCCAAGAGGACAACGGCATTTGGAAATGGAATGGTCACCAAGACCTTTACCAAACCTGCCGTAGCTACTGGGCCATCAGCCTCGCCCAGAAGGCCGGCATCCCGATTCAGGCCGATCTACAGGCCAAGGCTCGCACTCATCTGAAGAACGCCTTCAGTCGTCTCGGCGCCAATGACAACGACAACAAGTCGATGATCCTGCATGCGCTCTCGACCTCCGGCCACGCCGACTTCGCTCACCTCAACCGCATCCACCGCGAACGTGCCAAGCTCTCCAACAATGCGCTCGCGCTTACTGCGGTGGCGCTGGTGAACCAAGACCGTAAGGACTTCGCCGCCGAACTGGTGGAACTGCTCGAGAAGAAAGTGCAATTCGACAAGCTCCCGGATCAGCCCATCGTCGCCTACTGGAAGGGCAGTGGCTATACCGTGCTTCAGGATCGCAGCGAGACCACCGCCATCGTGCTACTTGCCCTTAGCGGCACCAAGCCAAACTCCCCGTTGGCCGATCAGGCTGCCAACCTGCTCCTGAAGAACCGAGGCCGCATCTGCTGCTACATGCCGCAGGCCTTGGGATCGGGTGTCGTGGCGCTGGCCAAGCACTACGAGAACAAGGACGATGCCAAGGCCGACTTCGAAATCAAGGTTCTCGTCAACAACGAGCAGATCGCCGTGGTCAAGAGCAAGGACATCGGTCGCAACCACTCGATCAAGGTTCCCGCCGAGCACATCAAGAACGGCGACAACGTGATCCGCTTCGAGAAGGAGGGTCCGGGCTCCTACACCTACTCGGCCATGATCAACGGCTTCTCCAAACAACTGCAGAATCCCAATCACTGGGGCAGACGCCTCTACTTCCATGGTGATCACTACTACCACGACAACCTCACCTACCGTGGAACTCCTCTGAGAAGCCAAAGCACCTCGCCCGTCACCAAGGTGGCCATCGGCGACAAGATCCGTGCCATCTCGCGCGTGTCGAACAGCTATTCCGACGCGAGACGCGCCTACCGCATTCGTGAGGAATACCTCCCTGCGGGCATGTTGCTGGTGGATGGATCACTGAAGGGCAACTTCCATCACCACGAAGTCGGAGATGGCGTAATCACGATGTATTACACCGCCGGATCCTACATCGACGACATCCACTACGAACTGGTCGCCTACGCTCCCGGCACCTATCGCGTATTGCCAGGCACCATCCGCGATTACTATGCCCCGCATAAATTGACCATCTCCAAGCCTCGCACGATCACTGTGCTGCCGCCGGGAGAAAAAAGCGACGACCCCTACAAGCTCAACAACAGTGAACGCTTCGAGCTTGCCGACCTCAACTTCAAGGATGGCAACTGGGACGCCGCCCTCGAGCAACTGCAGTATCTCTATGAGAAGGAACGCAAGTCCTACGAGCGCGAGCTCGCCCGCATGCTCCTGTGGATCCACACCATGGATGATTACTTCGACGCCAAGAAGGTCGTCGAAATGTTTGAAATCCTGCGTGAACGCCACCCCAGCCTGGTCATTCCATTCGACAAGATCCTAGTCGTCGGCAAGGCCTACCGCGTGATCGGCGAGCACGAGCGCGCCTGGCTGGTCTTCCGTGCCACCATCGACTCCAGCTTCATCAACGACGCCAGCCTCTCGGCCATCCTCGAGGACCAAGGCCAGTTCATCGGCGGCATTGAATACATGGACCGCATCTGCATGGAATACCCCGACACGCCCCAGGTCGTGGCCAGTTATTTCGCCCTCTCCCAGCAGCTCTACGACAAGGCCCCCAAGGCCCACGAACTAGTGGCTGAACAAAACCGCCGCAACCGTGGCAAGGAGGACAAAAAGGAAACCTTCGATCGCATCAGCCTGCTGAAGGAATCCCTCAACCACCTGCACCGCTTCCTCACCCTCTATCCCAACCAGCCGCTGTCCGACGATGCCGCCTTCAGCATGGCCAACGCCTACTTCGCGCTGGAGGACTACGAGACCGTGGTCAAAGCCGCCGACGGATTCCGCAAGGTCTATCCCGACAGCAGCTTCGTCACGAGCTTCCAGTACATGGCCGCCCTCGGTCACTTCTGGCAGTATCACTATGAGGAAGCTCTCGCTTCAGCTGCACCGGTGACCGAAAGCAACAGCAAGGACCGCGACTATGCGCGCTACATCACCGCGCAGATCCACCACGCACTCGGCACCCCCGCCAAGGCCATCGAGTGGTATCGCAAGGTCAGTGAGCTGCATCCCGATGCCGCCGACGCCATCGCCTACTTCGAGGAAGAGAAGATCGAGATGGACGAGGTCACCACCTTCAAGCCCAAGGAGAAGCCCGAGGTGGAGCTCCGCTTCCGCAACATCAAGGAAGCCTACCTTCAGATCTACAAGGTCGACCTCATGAAGCTCTACCTGCGTGAGAAGAACCTCTCCAACATCACCAAGGTACATCTTGCCGGCATTGAGCCCGAATTCGAGATGACTCTCGACCTCGGCGATGGCAAGGACTACCGCGACCGCGACATCAAGACCACCCTGCCTATCGAGGACGAGGGTGCCTACCTGGTGATCTGCCGCGGCGATGATCTCTTCACCAGCGGCATGGTGCTCGTCACCCCGCTCAAGCTCGAGATCCAGGAGACTCCGGGTGCTGGCTCACTCCGCGTGAATGTGCGCGACACCGTCACCGACGGCTACCAGGCCAAGGTTCGTGTGAAGGCCATCGGTTCGCACGATGATCAGTTCAAGAGTGGAGACACCGACCTCCGTGGCATCTTCGTTGCCGAAGGCCTGCGCGGCGCCGCTACCGTGATCGCCCGTCAGAACGGCCGTTACGCCTTTTACCGAGGCGAGACCCACCTCGGCCAGCCGGTGCAAGCCAACCAGCGCCCGCAACCGAAGCCACAGATGCGCCAGCAGATGCAGCAGAGCGACTACCTGGACAACCTGAACATGTTCAACAATGCCATTCAGAAGGGCAACATCCAACAGTGGGAGTACCTTCGCCGTGGCAAAGGCGGCAAGGGTGTCGAGATTCAGAAAGCTTACTAAGACCGCTTGCCAACGGCCTTACCAGAAAGGGTGCTTCTTGATTTGGAATTCTTGCCGCTTCGCGGCGGCAGGAGTTCCGGACAGGAATGCCCGACTTCTGTGTTGTTCTTCAGTCACTGAGGTCACTCAGCTCCTTCATCACGCCGTGAATTCGGGCATTCCTGCCTCGGCCTTTCCGGCAAGTCCTTATGGCGCACGGTCTCTGGTCCCTCGCATAGAAAGCCCCATGGCCTATGGAGGCATTTTATGCTGTCGGCCCGAACTCGCTTCACCCAGTCTCACCGCATGGACGAGATCTCGCGCGATCATGGCACCCAGCCCCTCGATGCCCTCATGACCCAATGGGGTCTGAGTAATCACGATTTGGTGGAAGCCGCCGGCAAATCCTTTGCGCAGCTCAACCACAAGCAGGTGCAGAAGGGCCGCAAGGGTCGCCAGCTGACCCTCAAGATGATGCAGAAGCTGGCCGCCGGCCTGAACGACGCCATCTTCTTGAGCCTACCCAAGGACAAGCGCGAGCCCTTCGAGCCCTACCTTCACCGCCACCTCGTGGACTACGCCAAGGGCTATGATCCCGAATGGCCGGATCCCAATGTGGAGCTGATGCCCAAGAGTGAGGATTGATGTATAGAATTGTTGGCCAAGGATTGGCGGGAACCTGTCTCGCCTGGCAACTCTGGAAGCGCGAGACCCCCTTCCAGCTGATTGACCGCGAACAAGGCGGCAGTTCCCGCGTCGCCGCCGGGTTGATCAACCCCGTGACCGGCAAGGCTTACGAACTGAGCCACCAGTTTCCCGTCTTCCACGAGTCGGCCATGGACTTCTACGAGGACCTCGAGGATCAACTCGGTCTCAAGTTTTGGCATCCCCTGCCCATTCTCCGCCTCGCCGCCACCGAGAAGGAATGGAACAAGATGCAGGACAAGGCGGCTGTCTTCGAGATCGCGCATTGGATCGCCGAGCAGCCCACACCCATGGTCGGCTCGGACTGGCA
>CAZIPY010000405.1:0-1603 GCA_964541125.1 uncultured Luteolibacter sp.
GTGAGGTTCGATCCATCCTGCATCTTCTCCTTCTCCATCCCCTTCTGCTCACTGCTGACCGAAACGCTGCCGCCGATCTTTTGTAGCTTGGTTTGGAAACCCAATGCATCCGAGCTGCCTGACTCTTTGCGCTCCGGCGCCTCGATGGGCAGGCCCTCGAAGAGCGTGGTGTAGGAAGTGGTCGGCCAAGCATCGACCAGCGGACCACGCGCCTTCATCTGTTTCAAATAAGCCCCCACCTTGGGATTCTTGTGGCGGAAGTTGTGCTTGGAATGAGCATGCACCGAGACGCTCTCACCAGGATGGAGGTAGGCGCGGATCGTGAAGGCTTTGAGCTTCTTGTTGGAGAGCGAGATCACGTCAATCAGGCGCTGCGGCTGGGGCCGGTCGTCGGCGTAGTAGTACTTGCCTGCGTGCACCTGCAGGCTCACATCCTCCTTGAAGTCGCCCACCTTGGCGGCCTCAAAGGTCAGTTCGTACCAGCCGGATACCGGCGGGTCGAAGCCATCGATGAAGAAGGAATAGCTGTTGCCGTTGTTGGCCCGCGTCCAGGAGAAGAGGGTGCCCTCCTCGTAAGGTCGATGGTAGATCCGATACGTCTGGTGGCTGTCGCGGATTTTACCCGTCACCCAGACCTGCTCGTTCGGATGGCCCTTGGCAGGCAAGGCCACCTCGAGCGTACGGTCGGCCACACCAAAGTAGGAGGCCAGCATCTCGCGGCTGAGTTTGATGCTGCGATCCGTATCAAAGTAATTGGTCCCACGATCTTCGGGGATGTCCTCGACCAGATTCAGGTCCGTGCCAAGCAGGTCGTTGAGGGAATGCGTGAACTCATGGCGCGAAATGCGGCGGTAGCTGTCGTGGGCCTTCTCGGGCTGATGCTTTGCCAGCCAATTCAAGATGATGGCCTTTTCTTCGGCCGTGGGCTGGTCTTCATCGGCCGGCGGCATCTTGGCGTTGATGACGTTCTCAAACATCAGAGTGCCGTCGAAGTCCTTCTTGTCGAAGACCACGTCCATGTCGAAGTCGCCCTTCTTGATGCCTTCGGCGTGGCAGTCGAAGCAGTAGTTCTCCAGCACCTCGGTGACCTTGTCATTGAGAGGCGCCGCCCAGGCCATCGGGCTCATCGCAATGAGTCCGGGCAAGGCCCATACTGGAAGTTGGCGCGACATCAGGAGTTCTTTTCGATGGTGCGGCTGGCCTGCTCGGCCGCCTCGATCACTTGGCGGCCCAGCTCGGCGAAGCGGGCCTTGGGCAGGCGTTTGGCAGGGCCGGAGATCCACATCGCTCCGAGCACCTCACCCTGTGGGTTTCGGATGGGCGCGGCGATGCAGTGGATGCCTTCGTTGGCCTCGGCGTAATCCACGGAGTAGCCCTGCGACACAATGCGATCGCACTCCTTCAACAACTCCACCTTACTCGTGATGGTGCGCGAGGTGTGGGCCACGAGTTTGATCTTTGAGAGCGTCTTCTCGCGTTCCTTCGGCGACATATGAGCCAAGAGCAACTTGCCGGGTGCGTTGTTGTAGAGTTTGAAGCGCAACCCAAGGTCGACGACGATGCGCAGCGGCTGTGTGCCTTCCACCTGGTCGATGATGGTGCC
>CAZIPY010000406.1:0-3065 GCA_964541125.1 uncultured Luteolibacter sp.
CATGGTTCACATCGACGTCGATTACGAAGGGCAGCTCCACTGCAACGCCACCCACGGCCCCTCGGGCTGCACCCTCACCACCGACGCCCCCGTCGACAACAAGGGCCGCGGCGAGAGCTTTTCGCCCACCGACCTACTGGCCACAGCCCTGGCCAGCTGCATGGCCACCATCATGGGCATCCAGGCCGACACGCTGGGCATCGACATCACTGGCCTCAAGATTCACGTCGAAAAGATCATGGCCACCGACTCACCCCGCCGCATCGCCAAGCTACCCATTACCATCACCATGCCCATTCCCCGCGATGACAAGACGGCGGTGGTGATGGAACGCGCAGCCGGCCACTGCCCGGTGCACCACAGCATCCATCCTGACATCGAAGTGCCGGTGGAGTGGGTGTGGGCTGAAAGTTAATAAAGGCAACGCTGCTGAGGACCGCGAGCTTCAGCTCGCTTGGCAAGCAATGGCTGTGGTTCTGGGGCGAGCTAAAGCTCGCGGTCCTTTTTAGATCAGCCTCAATAACACCTGAGTGCTCCTAGCGCTGACGCTCTTCCCATTCCAAGCTCCACTTGAGCTTCGCCGCCCGGCATTCGCTGCAATAGTGGCGGACGTACTTTTTGCCGCCCTCTTTTTTTACGTAATCCGTTCCGGGTTTAACAAAAGGCATGACGCTGTAAGCGTTCGGAAATAGAGAACCTTCCACCGCGCGCCTTGCTTCAAGATAAGCCGCATCGTAACTCCCTCCATACGATAGCATCACCCTCACAATCTCCTGCTTGCAGGCTTGTTGGTGCAATTCACAGAACTCAGGCCCGATGACCTCAAGTCCCTCGGCATGCCCTTGGAACACGAACTCCTCGAGAGATTGGATCGCCTTCCAGTATGCTTCCTCCGCCTCATACGATAAGGAGTTGTGACTCATCCCCTCAATCCAAGCCTCCATCTTGGGTTCATTCGCTTCCTCAAAGAGCTTTTCCCCATGCCAGATGGGGATGATCGCATCATCCTTGCCGTGGATGATCATCACCGGACAATTCACCTCGGAGATCGCATGGAGATTGCGCCACTTGTCGAAGGGGAAGACGGGGATTCGAGTTTGCACTCTGAAGGCGCTGACAAATCCGCTCTCCACAATCAGGCCGCCGACCTCGTGCTTCTTGGCCAAGTGAATCGCGGGCCCACTCCCCACGGAACGCCCATGGATGATGATCTTGTCGGGTGAGCAAAAGAGACTCTTAGTCACATAATCGAAGGCCGCCTCCGCCGCCTCCCGTGCCCCGCTCGTACTGGGTCGGCCATCACTGGTTCCATAACCCGGATAGTCATAGGACACCACCTGAAAGCCCATATCCCGATACCTCTCTAGGTGATGATCCAGGAGACCCAAGTCGACCGCATTGCCATGGCTATAGAGCACCGTGTATCGGGCATCGGTATTGAGCCAGACCTTGGCCGTGATTGAATCTCCATTGGGAAGCTTGATTCTGGAATACCCCTTCTCCCCTTCATAGGTGCAGGCGGGCGGTTGGTAGATGAGCCGGTCTGAGAAAAACCAAGCAAACAAGGCAAGGGTCACATAGATGAAGGCGATGGATCTCAGCAGCCTTCGGATGGTGAAGTCTCCAAGCAGGTATTTCTTGAGCCGTGTCTTGTCCATCGAATCAACGCTCCTCGTTACCCTCGCGGATGTTGCCCTCACCCTTGCCGAAGTGCATGAACTTCCGCCCAAAGCGCTTCTGCACGCTGTTATGACTTACTTGGTTGCCCGTTGAGCCGATGTAGAGCCCCCAAGCATCCTTGCCCTTTACTTTCTTCGTGTCCTCGATGCGGTTGTTGAGAACAACATTGTCCTTGGCGATGGACTTGGGGTTGGGCTTGCCGTTCTTATCCTCCCCCACCCCTGCAGCATCGGTCACGCGGATGGCGGCCAGACCGGCATCAACGATGAGATTATACTCGATGCGATTGTTGGGGCTCTGCACCAGCACACCCTGATGCGTGGTGCCCCGCACCACGTTGTGGCGTAGGATATTGCCTGAGGAATAGCTGAGCACAAAGAGACCTCGACCGTGATTCTCAACCACGTTGTGCTCCACCAGGTTGTTGGTGGCCGTGTTGGGCAGCCGGATGCCGGCGTAACCCGAATCGATGAGCTTGTCGGCGGTGATGTGATTGTAGGCCACGATGCAGTTGCGATGACCACTGAGATTGATGCTGCCGTTTTCCGTTGAGTGGAAGCGATTGTGGAGCAGGCGGACGTTAGAGCATTCGGAACTGGCGTAGCCCGCCTTGCCTTGGTTGCGATTGAAATGGCAACCCATGATGATGAGCTTGGAGGATTTCTCGAAGCGCATGATGCCGCCCTCAATCTCCACCCGAGCAAAGAAGAGCTCCTCAATCTCCTTCATCAGCAGCGTCCGCTTGTCGTTGCGGAAGGTGAGATGAGCCACCAAGGCTTGGCGAAAGCTACCCTTGCCCTTTTGACCAACCAAGTAGCCGTCCTCGTTGTCGCGAACAAACACGGTCTTGCCCATGCCATCGCCAACCAGATTCACCCGCGAGCGCAGCTGGATGGACTCCTTGATCAGATAATTGCCCTTGGGCACGTAGAGGGTGTGAAGCCCTTCATCCTGTTCCACGCGGGTCAGCAGTTCATTGAGCTTGGCACTCTGATCCTCGAAGGCGTCGGGCTTCAAGCCGGCCTTGGAGGCATCCAGCGTGCCCGGGGCGGTGCGGAGACGCTCGGTGAGCTCGTCAAAGCTGTCGAGCAGCCGACCACGGGGATCGGCCATAAGAAATCCAGCAAGGACCCACAGCCCGGCGAGCATGACAGCGAAAGACTTCATCCCAAGCAGCCCATCACCGGATGATCACGCCATCAAGGTCTTTCGAGTTTGCAGGGCGCTGCCGGAACACCGCCAGCCGCCGATCCACCGACTTGCCCGGCGCGTCCTTGAGCGGGCGCGAATGGGGATGCTGGAGGTCGGCCAGGCGTTCAGCACCGATGGTCTGCAGGTAGGCGCAGGCCAGCTCGTGCTCCTTGTCGAAGTATGAGGTGATCACT
>CAZIPY010000407.1:0-4404 GCA_964541125.1 uncultured Luteolibacter sp.
AATGAGAACGTAAGCGGAACATCCTAACAAAGCGTTACGACGCAAGCCGGCCCCGGCGCCGCCGCGCGCCCAGCAAAAGGTGCAACGCCAGCCCCGCAACAAAAGCCACCAAGGCCAGCATCGGCAAGGCGGCATAGCCCATCCCGGCAAGGGCGGCTGCCATGATCGGCGTGCCAATGGTGTTGCCGATGTTGCCCATCTGCGCCATCGCGCCGTTGGCCTGCGCCTGATCGGCCGGTTTCGTATTCAATGAAGCGCGAAGCCTTGAGCTCGACGAGCGCGCCCCGGCGCATCTGGTGGATCTGAAGGCAGACAAGGACTCGCTGATGATCGAGGTGGCGAATGTGGACAAGCTGACGCGGGTGCATGTCGTCGGGACCCGCTTCCTGCCGGACTTCGATCTCTACCAACGCCTGGGCGGTTCGGGTCAGCCCGGTCTGGCTTCGAGGATTCCTGCCCGACTGCCGAATCTCTTCATCAGCGGTCGCTCGATCGGCGATGAGTTCCGCTACATTCTCGAACGTCGCTACGCCCAGAAGCTGCCGGGCAACATGCTTGAGCGTCCGGAGTTGCTCCTCAACCCGTGGGCGATCAGGGACACCGACGCCGGTTCGGAGCACTTGAAGGAACTTGAGTCCTTCAGCCGCAGGGCCCCCGGCAGGAGTGGCGGCGGCAGTGGAGGAGGTGCGATGGACCCCTTCGCGGCACCGGGCGAGTCGGAGGCGCCGGGATCGGTTGATTTCCTGGCCAAGGATCCAGTCGTCCTGTGGAACCTGCGCCCGGACAAGAACGGCAGGATGAAGATCAAGTTGGACGCCTTTGGTGATCGACAACACCTCCATGTGCTCGTGCTTGATCCCGATGGCGCCACTTATCGTGATCTCTCCCTGAAGAACCGGGGGACCGTGGTGAGGGACCTCCGTCTGCTCAACGCCCTCGACCCGAAGAAGCACTTCACGGAACAGGATTCGGTGACCCTGATGAAAGCGGGGGATACCTTGGAAATCCCCGACATCCTCACGGCCAAGTTCGAGACCTTCGACGACGTGGGCGCGGCCTATCAGTACCTGATGGCCCTGGGTCAGAATGCGACCTTGCGTGAGTTCTCGTTCATCACCCGCTGGCCGGAGTTGGAGGACGAGGTCAAACGTGAGATGTATTCGAAGTATGCCTGTCACGAGTTGAGCTTCTTCCTCGCGATGAAGGATCCGGCTTTCTTCAAGGCGGTGGTGAAACCCCACCTTGCGAACAAGAAGGACCGCACCTTCATGGATGATTACCTTCTCGGGAATGATCTGGCCGGCTATCTGGACTCGTTCGAGTACTCACGTTTGAATGTTCCCGAGCGGATTCTGTTGGCTCGTCGCCAGCCGAAACGGATCGAAGGCATCCGGATGGACCTTCGTGACCGGATCTCCCTGACGCCCCCGGATCTCGGAAGGGAAACCGCCTTGTTTGAAGGAGCACTCGCCTCCTTCGGCATGAGCGGTGACCGGAATAGCGCCATCCTGGACGGCGTGGCAAAGGCCGCCAACAGCGCTCCGATCGATCCGTTGGCTCCGGCATCAGCGTCGGTGGCCGCCAAGCCCAAGGCCGGGAGAGTTCGGCAACTTGGTGGGAATCTGGCGGATCTGAGCGAAGTGATGGAGAAAGCTCCCATGGAGGAGGCCAAGCTGGAGCGGATGGCGAAGGTGGTGGATAAGAAGAAAAACGCGGCGGGCAAGGATGCCGAGTTTCGCTACGCCATCGAGGAGGAGTTGGAGGAGGATGCCTTTTCGGAGGCTGCCCTTGTCGTGGCGGATGATGGCATCTTCTTCCGCGAGATCGAGACGACCCGGGAATGGGCGGAGAACAACTACTACAAGCTCCCGATCGGCCGCCATACCCACGACCTGATCAAGGAGAACAAGTTCTGGCTCGATTATGCCAACCATCAGGGCGAGGCAGGATTCGGGTCACGGCATTTGGGTGAGGCCGCCAAGTCCTTCCACGAGGCGATGCTCGCTCTTGCGGTGATCGATCTGCCTTTCGAGTCGAAAGAGCATGAGACCGAGATCGATGGGACCAAGCTGAGTTTTGGAGCCGCAGGCCGGGTGATCGCCTTCCATCGGGAGATCAAGGAAGCGGAGATGGCGGAGAATCCGGCACCGCTGCTGGTCAGCCAGAGTTTCTTCCGAAACGATGACCGCTATCGAACCGAGAATGGCGAGAAGGTGGATAAATTCGTGACCGACGAGTTCGTCGCTGGCGTCGTCTACGGCGGTCAGGTGGTGGTGACCAATCCGACCAGCTCGAGGCAGAAGCTGGATGCCCTGGTGCAGATTCCGAAGGGCGCCATGCCGGTGCTCGGCAAGCGTGCCACGGCAACCCAGCGGATTGCGATGGACCCCTACAGCACCCAGCGCTTCGAGGTGTTCTTCTACTTCCCGGCCGTCGGGGATTTCCCCTGCTACCCGGCCCACGTGTCCAAGGCCGGCGAGGTGATGGCACATGCCGAGCCATTCACCTTCAAGGTGGTGGAAAAATTGTCGAAGGTGGACGAGAGCTCATGGGCTTACATCAGCCAGTGGGGAACGCCGGAGCAGGTGCTCGACTATCTTGCCAAGCAGAACCTGCACGCCGTGGATCTCAAGCAGATCGCCTGGCGTTTCCGGGAGAGCAAGGACTTCATGGTCAAGGCGCTGGACACGCTGAACCTGCGCGGCATGTATGATGCCACCTTGTTCAGCTATGGCGTCATGCACAATCACGTGCCTGCCATTCGCCAGACCCTGTTGATGCAGGGTGGCTTCCTCGATGGCTGCGGCCGCTATCTGAAGTGTGGGCTGATCACCATCGATCCGATCCAGCGGCGGGCCTACCAGCATCTGGAGTACAAGCCGTTGGTGAACAACCGGGCTCACCGCGTGGGTGCCGATTATCGCATCCTCAATGACCGGATCCGCAGCCAGTATCAGCAGTTCCTTCAGATTCTCAGCGAGAAGGAGTCGCTCGACGACATGGACAAAATGAGCACGGCGTACTACCTGTTCCTCCAGGACCGGGCACATGAAGCATTGGATCGTCTGGACGAGGTGAAGGTGAAGTCCCTGCCGACCCGGATGCAGTACGACTACTTCCAGGCCTATGCTGCGTTCTATCGGTCGAAGCCGGCGGAAGCGCGCAAGATCGCGGACCGCTACAAGGATTATCCGGTGGATCGCTGGCGCGAGCGCTTCGCCGCCGTGCGTGCACAGGCTGACGAGATCACCGGCAGCGCACCGGAGATCAGCAGCGAAGAGAGCCGGGATCAACAGCAGGCTGCGCTGGCGGCGAAGGAGCCTGCTCTGGATCTCAAGGTGGAAGGCACCGAGGTCACCCTGGACTACCAGAACCTGACATCCGTGCAGGTGAATTACTACGAGATGGATCTCGAGTTCCTGTTCAGCACCACTCCATTCGTTTCAAGTGATGGGGGTGGGTTCTCGATTGTGAAACCGAATCGGAGCGAGCAGGTCCGCTTGGCGGGTGACAAGCGCGTTCATCAGTTCCAGTTGCCACGCGACTACCAGGCGAAGAATGTGCTGGTTGAGGTGGTGGCCGGTGGCAAGAAGCGCTCCAAGGCGGTCTATGCGAACGAACTGCAGACCATGGTCAGCGAGAACTTCGGCATCCTCACCGTGCGGCATGACAAGGACAGCCGGCCTTTGTCAAAGGTCTACGTGAAGGTCTACGTGATGACCGGAAGCGGGCCGAAGTTCTACAAGGACGGCTACACTGATCTGCGCGGCAAGTTCGACTATGCCACCGTCAGCACGACCGACATTGCGGATGCGACCAAATTCAGCGTCCTCGTGATGAGTGAGGAACACGGCGCCACCGTTCTGGAGGCTCCGGTCCCTCAGCGGTAGGCCTTGGACAAGAACCGAGGAGCTCACTCCGTCGATCGGAGTGAGCGATTTGACCCGAGGGAAAGTTTAATCTTGCGTTTAGACCGATTGGTCTATTTATTGCCTGCATGAGTCAGCACCCAACGAAAGAGCGCATTCTCTACGCTGCTGAGGAATTGATGCTCGAACACAGTTTTCACTCGGTGGGCCTTGCGCAAATTCTGAAGGCGGTTGGGGTGCCAAAGGGCTCATTCTATCACCACTTCGGCTCGAAGGAGGAGTTTGGAATCGAGCTTTTGAGGCACTACGTGGCCGAGAGTTCGGCTCATAAACGTCGCATCCTGTTCTGCGATGATCTGGGTGAGCAACCCTTCGACCGGTTGATTAGCCTCATGGAATCGGGCTTGGCACGGTTTCAGGAGGGAGGGGGCAAGTGCCCTTGCCTGGTGCTGAAGTTGGCATCAGAGGTCTCGAACTTCAGCGAAGGAATGCGGCAGGTTCTCGCCGATGGATTCGAGGAATGGGTCGGTATGTA
>CAZIPY010000408.1:0-8671 GCA_964541125.1 uncultured Luteolibacter sp.
GTGCTGATCCCTCAGTCATGGCAGCATGGCGTCCAGTACCTCCGGCAGCAGGGCCGTGGTGGCATTGGAATCGAGATCGATCATGGGAGGCAGCAAGACAAGCGGAAGAGTCGCTGTCAAAGTCGAATCCGTCCGCGGAGCATGCTGGCGAGTTCGTCAAGCCAGCGCATCACGGCATCTCCGGTGATCACGGCGTTGCGCATCCAGTCCATGCCGAACTCCTTGGCGGATGTCAGCGGATGGTCATGGGCGGCGCAGAGCAGCAGCACCAAGAGCAGCAGGTTGGCCAGGTAAATGATGACCAGAGAGAGGAAGGTGCCATTCTCGCGAAGATCGGGCTGATCACGGGGGATCATCCAAAGCGTCCACAGCATGTGGAAACTCCAAGTGCTGCCGATCAGAGCGTAGAAGGCGAGGTCCCAGTTGCCGTCGAGTTTCCAGATCAGGCGTGCGGCGATGTAGATGCTGCCGACGACGAATGACCAGAAGGGCACGAAGTAGGGGGAGAGGGCGATCAGCAGGTTGGTTTTGTTGGTGGTGATGTAACCGCCGGTGCTGCTGACGTTGATGTCCGAGACCCGTCCAAGGTGAAGCAGCACGAAGATGGCGTGGGTCAGTTCGTGCCCGAGGACGTAGAGGTAGAGAAAGAAGCTGCGCAACAGTCCCGAGCCGAGCCAGCCCGTCATCAGCAGGCAGCCGGTGGCAAAGTACCAGAACTCCGGAGTCTGCCAGAACCCGCGCTTGAGGGTGGCATCCGAGAACTGGGTGAAGAAGGTCCAGGTGGTGATCCAGCAGGCGGGCAGAAGCAACAAGCCGATTACCCAGCGAACCATCCTCAGAGTCCAGCCACGGTGTTCAAGATCGTAACTTTCTGTGGCGGCAATGGCGGCACGCACCGATTTCAGTTGGCGGCGACCGCCGCGGCGATTCGCCTGCTCATGAGCGCGACGATTGGCCTGACGCACAGCCTCGGCGATGCCCACTCGGGATCGCTTTTGGTTGCCCGGCTTGCGCTTGGCACGGGATGGAGCTTTGCGTTTCGGCATGGCGCGTCAGAAGCCCTTGATATTCAAGAAATCTTAAGGATTCAAGCCGTAAGCGTGTAGCGGCGGTCTATGACCGTCGGAAATCATCCTGCAAAGTAGGAGCCCCGACTTTGTCGGGGCATTTACTGGCTTCTCCTTCGCAAGGCTTCCTCCTTCGCTGAAGCTTCGGAGCACAAGTCGGAGGACAAGTCGCCAGCAATCACGCCTGTGGCGTGTGGACTGCGACGGTCATAGACCGCCGCTACAGGAAGAGAATATAGCCTCACTAGGGTTCGAATCTAAGGGAGGGGGTGGAACGTGGTGGAATGTCGCTCCAATCGTTGATTTTACGTTACCCTCATGCCCCCTTGGAGGCACGTTCCGCGACATTCATGTGCGTTTTATCGGAACGAATCGGAACAGTCTCGGGCCTGACATCAAACCATTGATTGCCCTCTTCCTCAGCCTTGGGGTTGTGGTAGTGGCGATGGAGCATTGCGATGGATGTTCCCATCTCCTCAGCAACCTGGTCGAGGGAGCGCAGGATAGCGTTCCGATATGATCCGTATGAGTGCCGGAGAGCATCCTTGGGCCATCCATCCTTGAAGACCTCCTTGCCCAGCCTACTCAGTTCTCGAGCAACTGCTGGGTTGTTGGCACATACTGGTCCCTTCTGTCCCTGTTGGACATTGGCCCATTGTAGGCCAGCCTTGAGGGCATCGGACATGGGGATGTTACGGGGTCTGTTGACCTTGGAGACGCAGGCAGGGAGGCGGATGACACTGAAGCGCCAGTCGATCTCCTCTTTGAGCAGTCCACGTTTGCCTTTCCTCTTGTTGGAGGCGGGGGCTATCTCCTCGGGTCTGAGTCCTGCGAATGCTCCCAGCACCAGCCATGCTCTCCATTCCTCTCCTATGGCGCCCATCAGGCTCTTGAGTTCCTTGGGGGTAAGCACACGGCGGTCCATGTCCTCTGAGGCCACCAGATCCAGTCTCTCGGCCACAGTGACGGGTTCTCTGCCGGCGATGCCTTCTCGTAGGCACCAGCGCCAGAACATGACGAGATAGCTCCTGATGTCTCGCTTGAGCTTCCACCCGCGACTTTCTGTCCTGTCTGTCCACCATTGGGAGAGCTCTTGAAGGTTGATGTCCGCTACATTGCGGCCTTGGAAGTGTTGCGCCATTGATTCAAGCGCTCGTTTGACCGTGCCAAGGTGAGGGGTAAGCTCTCCCGCTGCTGAGATCTTGCCTTTCATGAAGCGGTCGACGCATTTGGAGATCTCGGCGCTCTTGCCGCGACTCGATAGGTAGGCGAGGACAAGCTCCTCGTCACCTTGGGGGACCAAGTCATGGATGGAGGTCAAGAATGCCCGTCGCTTGTTGCCCAGGTTGGCCCATACCAGTCCGCCAAGGTCCATCTCCTCAGTGATGCGATCAATCTCCTCTTCCACCTCTGGCTTGGTCTTGCAGGTCTTGTATCGCCACTTGTCCGAGGCGGTGGGTCGCCATGCGAATCTCCATCGCTTGGCACCAGTCTGTGGGTGTGTCCAGTCGTAGACGCTGAAGAGGCGGTTGCCTCGGCGTGTGGTCCAGCTTTTGCGAGGTGTGCTCATGAATCAGTTGCCCGCTGCTCTTCCTCGGCTCCTCCCTCGATTGGCGCGCAGCGCTCTCTCGAAATTACCACGTCATCAATTTCCGGGTATAGGTCTCGGTTTATATGCCAATGCACTGTTATTTTATGCGTCCCACTATCAGCGGGTAACGGCGACGAGGTTTCTTTCGGTGTGTCACTCATATGCTCTGGATTTGTTGACAGTTTTTCACAAAGTGGGGCAGGGTAGGGCCATGTTAGAGGTATATGAATCCATCACTTTGGGCTACGCCATCGTTTGGGCGATCGTCTGCGTATTTGTTGGCATTCTGATAGGTCTTCGAAAGAAGCAGGTCGTTTCCGGTGCGGTGTGGAGTCTCTTACTTGGTCCTATTGGCTGGATTATTGTCCTCGCACTTCCAAACCGAGGCAGGAAATGCCCGTTTTGCGGCGGTGCTTTAGCCTCTGAAGATGCTGTGAAGTGTGTTCATTGTGGGAGTGATATTCCGCCAGTGGAGAAGCCCAAGAAGCCGGCACAACTGCCGCCTCCAGGGAAGGCAAGGCGGCGTTGATTTAGGCGTCCACGCGCTCGATGGGGTAGCCAACCAGTTCGAAGCCATCAGAAGGCTCCACATCAGGGAAATCAGGGTTCACTGATCTCAGGCTTTTGCCGTCGTAAATCTTGAGGTAGGTCCCGTTTTTGTCGCGAAAGACGGCTGGTTTGCCCTGTTTTGCGGTTCTCGGCTCTCCAGGGAAGATCTCGACCAGCCAGCGATCACCATCCATGAATTTTGGTTCCCCTGATCGGCCATTGATTTCAACGATCACATGGTTATCGGGCGAGAGGTCCGAGGAGATTTGAAGAACTTCGTTGCGCTCGGCCTCAACGGGTTCGCCGGCGGCAACCGAGCCAATAAAGGGGAATTCTATCAGATTTGGGGGGGAATCTGCTACTTGGGCGCTTTCCTGGGCGCCATCTTCGGCCTGGAAATGCTCTTCCAGAAGCATCTCTAGCCACTGAGAAAAAGAGCGTCGGTCACTTTCGGCAGCTTTTCTAGCACGCTCTAACACGCTCCGAGACATCGATATGCTTGTCTGGGTCTGCCCTTTGGCACGACGGGGTTTTGCCGGCTTGTCCTCTTCATTGGGGGGGGTGCTCATGCCGAATTAATACACTGTATGAAAATATATCCAAGAAAAACTTGATGCTGTGATATTGTGTGATACACATTGCCCAGTCACATTAGAACTGAGCAATGAGCGGCCCCGAAAACGACCCAATCCACGATGACCAGAAGGTCTCCACATCCATTTCAATCAGCAGTTCATTACTCGCAAAGCTACGGAAGCAGGCGAAGTCGGATCGTAGGTCTGTGTCTTCTCAGCTTGAGATGATCGTCGAGGCTGATCTGACCAAGCGTGCAAAGCGTGAGGAACTTGCCGGAAAGGAGGATGCATGAAGCTCCTGTCCGCATCTCAGATGTGCGAGGTGGTCGACAAATCGGCCCAAATCGCTGCTGAGCAGATCACCAGCGAGGAAGGGTTCCAATTTGCGGTCATTTCAGCCGCGGCCCAGCTCCTCGCTGAGCGCATCGAGGAGAAGGCAGGGGACCTAGCCTCTCTGATCGTTCTGCCGATGAAGACGGTTGAAGTGATGGTCGCTCTCTCTGCGAAGCAGGTCCCGACCTATCTGCCGATTGTCCGCACTGCCCAGGGCAAGCACGGCTGCCGCCTCTCCGATGTCCTGACCCACATCGCAACCCGAACCGACCCGCCTACAGGCACAGAAGCCAAGGCCAAGTTCGCAAACATAACCCAAGCCCTGTGATGAACGATCCCCTTCAGGACTACCCGAGCTTCTTCGGCTTCACCTTCCGGTCAGTCGTTCTGGCCATCCTCGCTTGGACCATCGCCGCCGGCATCGCCTGGGTGGGCTTTGAGCTCAAGCACTGCCTCAACCAATCGAAAAACCAATCTGAAATCACCAAATGAACAAATTCGGAATCACCCCCGCTGAGGTTATCGGCGAAATGCACCCGCTATTCAGGCCCATGATCTGGGTCGCTCAGGCCAGATCCAACGATGAAACCCGATTCGTCATCAATCAGGTTCAAGTCGAGAAGAACGACAAGGCCTACACCATTGTAGCCACCGACGGGCGGCGCCTTCATGTTGCTGAATTCGATCCCGGCATGGTGGACGAGGATTTCCCATCTCTGGAAGAGGGCGCCTATGAGGTCATCTCCAAGGGAGCCAAGTATATCGTGGTCTCCAAAGTTGAAGATGCGGGGAAATACCCCAACTGGCGCGCAATCACTGGCGATTACACTGCCGGATTCTATGAGGCCTCAGTTGATCCGAAGACGGCTTCCATTGTCTGCATGCGCACCGGCGTTCTGTTGGCCAACGACTTTCTAGCTCAGGCCATAGGCCACGGCAATGGCTTCAAGAAGACCGCTCAGGTTGCTCTCAGGTTCAACGCCTTGGACCCGAACCACGAAAACTCGGTTATCCGCATCGAGCACGAACTAGGAGCGGCCTACGTCATGCCTCTCAGGCAGCCGGGAGATGACGAAGTCACTGGCGATGAGGGGGAAGATCCAAACCAGCCAACGACGCCAATCATTCCAGGTCTGGAAGCTGAGGAAGAGGCCTAAGCCCCGACAATCGATCAACCAAAACCATCAAACCATGTCTAACGAAACCATCTCCATCGACTTGCTGCGCAAGAAACCGCGTAGATCTTCCGGCAAGCTCACTCTAGCTGTTGCTAAACGGCTTCAAGCAGCGTCCGAAAAGGCACAGCTCCTCTGGGCTGAGGTCAAACAGGACATCACCGACATCAAAAAAGTCGAGCGATACGCCCGACAGCTTCGCCGGTGCGACCGCCTTCAATCCTTGCTGGAAAGGGGCGTGGTATGAGCAGAACCATAATCGGAACGGCCCCAGAGGATCAGGAGCCGAATACCGGACTGTCAGTTTTCGATTCTGGCCAGTTCACACAGATGTGGAATGTGGCTGATGCTCTCGCGCAAAGCTCACTGATCCCTGCAACCCTCAAAGGCAAGACCTCCGATGAGACCAAGGCGAACTGCCTTCGTGTGGTCGAGCAGGCCTCCCGCTGGGGTTTGTCTCCATTCGCCGTCATGGACTCAGCCTCCGTGGTTCACGGCAAGCTGATGTGGGAGGGCAAGCTCATTGCTGCCGCCATCCGTGCCTCACTCGGATGCCGCCTGAAGTATGAATACGAAGGCGAAGGCGACGCCCGCAAGGTGACCGTTTCTGGTGTGCTGGAAGGGGATACCCTGACCATTGAGGGCACCGTTGCCGACTGGAAGACCACCGGCAAAGGCTCTCCCTGGGACAATCTCGCCAACCGAGACCAGATGCTGGCCTATCGAGGAGCCCGCCAATGGGCGCGTCGACATGCCCCCGAGGTGATTCTTGGAGTCTACGCTCCCGATGAATTCGACCAAGACGAGATGATCAACGTCACTCATGGCCGCAGCACAGTTGCGAAGCGTGAGGAGCCAGTCATTCCAGGCAAGTCCGCACCCGCGAATGAGACTGAGGTCGTTGAGGAAGAACCAGCGCCCTCAAATGCCACCAAGAAGGAGCCGACCGGGAAGCAAGAGAAGCCAAGGTATGAGCGAAATGCTGAGTTCTTGTCGGTTAGCGAGAAGTCCGCGAACGGCAAAACATGGTTCGAGGTTTCGGCTGTCATCAGCAGCAAAACGGTGACCTTGACCACGTTTTCAAAGACCTTGGCCGGTCACCTTGTTGACCTTGAGAAGGGCACCAAGATTCGTGTTGTCGTAACTCCATCCGGCAAGGGCTACGCCTTGGAATCCTATGAACTGATCACCGAGGAGGGCCTTGTATGAGCGCTACCAAGATCAAGGAAACCGCCGACAAGCCCATCACGCTCTCAATCTCGGTCAAAGGCGAGATCGTCCAAAGCAACTTCGCCGAGTTCCGGTCGTGGGCAGAAGATCAGATTGAGGGCATCAACTACGATCTGAGCACTGACGAGGATTTCGGCCAAGCCAAGCTCGATGAAAAGTCCCTCAAAGACTTTGAGGACAAGCTGGCTCAGGCCGAGGATCGAGCGCTGAAGGAAATGGACGAAGTCTATGCCCTGATCAACGGCACCCGTGATCTCAAAGGCAAGGCCCGTGAAGCACGGCTTGGGCTTGCTCGCAAGGTCAAGGCTCGCGCTGAAGAGATCCGCAAAGAGCTTCTTGAGGCCGGATTCCGTGACCTCGACCACGATTGCCGGAAGTTCCGCGAGGCCATCACCGCCAGCATCAAAGGCAAGAGCAGCCTCGAGAAGATGCGCGAGGCGATTGCCAAGGTTGTCGACGATGCAAATGCTGCCGTAGCCAAGATTCGCGAGCTATTTGCCGCGGCAATGGACGAGCACGGAGACGCTGTTGCCTACGGCGAGAAGGAACTACTCTCCCAAGACTCTGAGTCCGTCCGTGTTGAGCTTGAGCGGCGTGTAGAGCGCCACCGGGCAGCACTCCGCGAGGCAGAACTTAAAGCCCAGGCAGAGAAACTGCGGAAGGAGGCCGAAGAGAAGGCCAAAGCCGAGGAATCCCAGCCAATGGCGGAGAAAACAAAGCCCATCGTCCCGCAACCAAAACCTGCCGGTCTTGGTCGCAACGCGAAGCTGCCTACCGGAAAGAGCGAGGACCCCGCCGAGGAAATGGAAGGCTTCAAGGCCGTTCTGAAGTCCGCATTCGGCCCGGTTAAAGAGGCCCGAGCCGCGCTCAAGTTTCCAGAGAATATCAAGGCGGGGGAAGAGTTCGCCCGTCTGATGACCGAAGCAGTCAAGACACTCAATCGTTAAACTCATGGGCTGGAATATCGACATCATAACCGACAGGCCGATGAGCGAAGAACTGATTGAGGAAATCATCCTAGATCTGCCGGACAGTCTCTCGGAAGGCTACGGGAAGACATCATGGGGATGGTCTCTTGGTGTCGACGTGAGACTCAGCAACCCAAATGAGCTTTGCCTGTCAGGCAGCTACTCAATTTCTGGACGCATCTCGGAACTTGCTGCCGATGCATTTGCCCAACGGCTCCAAAAACTCGGCTTCAAAACTGAGATCCACACTTCATGAAAAGAACGAGAAATGAATAGCGACACGACAAAGCGAAGCGAGGAGGGTTCAGCTACTTCATCTTGTTCTGCATATGAGTTCTTAGCAGCGACTTCCGACATAGGTTGCGGCGAAGTGTTCTACCTATGGATAAACAGGGAAACTGGAGAGACTTCAGCGTTACCACCGGGATTCAACCCAAACAGCACCAAGCAAAAAATTCAGAAAATTTAGCCCTACTGCCGCAAGGGCTGTTGTCAGAGAAACCCTCCGAAATGGGCAAAATCACCAAAAACGCAAAAAACAATTTGATATAATGACCGCGATGAAAACGAAACCGCAAATAGATTACGGCGATAAGGAATGCAAAGACCAGTTCTACAAAGACGGGTTGCCTATAAGTGAGGTGGAGGCGTTTGAACTATGGGAAGACGGAACCGCCGACTGGACGCAGCGGGCATTTCAGACGATGAGCGAAAGGGTGATGTCATGAAGTTAAAAATCACCACAGACAATCCCTACTACGAGGAGGTAGTGGACATGGATGATCTGCAAGACTTCGACCAGCACGCAGATTTTAAAACTCAGCTTATGTTAGTCGCAGAATATGTCGGACTAAATTGGGAGCTTTTAGACGATGAGTAAGCAGAACGGCGAAGCTGATGCGCCCGGAGGGGCATAGAAAGAGCGAATTATGAATAGCGAGAAACAAGTAGATTTTATCTTAGAGGTGTTCCATCGGGTGAAGGCCCACATGGAGCAAGAGCGAATGGGCCCCGCAGGGACACCATCCAGCGTCTTGTTGGCAGAGGAGCGGAGCGGATCTGACAGCAAGCGCCCACTGACCGACGCATCGGGTTCGCCGTTGCCAGACCAAGGAGGGGGTGAGGTGAAAACCATCGCCGCCCGGCTGGAAGAAGAAGCAGCCCACGCCGAAAATATCAGACA
>CAZIPY010000409.1:0-2694 GCA_964541125.1 uncultured Luteolibacter sp.
AAGGCAAAGTGCCTTTCGAACGCCCGCTTCGCCGCACAGACGATCGTGCTCTCCAAGCCGTTCGATCGAGGTGAGACTTGAGCCCACGGGCTGATGCACGTAGGTAGCATGCATGCGTGCTGCCATCTATCGCGGGAAAGAAGCACTGGATGTTGAAGAGGTCGACGATCCTGTCATCGCAGACGGCGAGGTGCTACTTGAGATCGAAGCTTGCGCCGTGTGTGGCACTGATCTCCGAACTTACCGCCACGGTGACCAGAAGATCCAGCCACCTCGAATCCTGGGCCACGAATTCTGTGGACGGGTGGTCGACTCTCGCGCGCCTGCCTCACATGGACTTCGCCTGGGAGACCGGGTTGTGATGTACATCGTTTTACCTTGTGGAGAATGCCTTTACTGCAAGCGCGGACGCCAGAACTTGTGCCAGCAACGCACGACAATGTCCTATCACTACGACGGCGCCTTTGCTCCATTCATGAAAGTACCTGCTGCTGCAGTGAACAATGGCCAACTTTTCAAAGTGGAGACTGACATTCCTTCGTCGCACATGGGATTAGCCGAACCCCTCGGTTGCGTCATCAATGCCCATGGCCGCCTCAACATCGGACTGCATGATACCGTTGCAGTGATTGGCGCAGGCCCCATCGGCGTGATGCATGCTACCGTTGCCCGTCTGCAGGGCGGACAGAAAGTATGGATGTTAGACATGTCTTTAGCACGGCTGGAGAAAGCGAAAGCCTTCGACATCGATGGTACCGTAGCCGTGACGGCCAACGGAGATCATCTCGCACAAATGCAGGAGCTGACAGACGGCCTCGGGCCAAGTGTGGTAATCGTGGCCTGTAGCCACGCGCAAGCCCAGGCAGATGCTCTGGAGATGGCAGGGAAAGGTGGCCGCATCGAATTCTTCGGTGGCCTACCGAAATCTGCTCCAACCGCCGTACTAAACACCAACCATTTGCACTACAAAGAATTGCTCGTCACCGGGTCTTACTCGGAAAAGATGAGTGACTTTCAAGCCTCCCAGTCTCTCATTCAAAGTGGGCGCTTTCCGGCAGACCAGATTATCACCCACACGCTCCCTCTCGATCGCATAGAAGAGTCCTTTCCGTTGATGGAGTCTGGCGAGGCACTTAAAGTTTGCATCATTCCTAACTAATACCGCATGAGTCACCTTTGGATAGATGGCCAGGCCTGTAGCCCAGCGGATGATACGCTTTACGACATTCACTCACCTGCCGACGGTAAAGTTATCGGACAGGCTGCCGCCGCCAGCTTAGCAGATCTGGACAAGGCGATCGCTAGTGCGGAGGCCGCTTTCGCAAGCTGGGCTAACAGGACTGCTTACGAGCGTGAAGCTACTCTACGCAATGCGACGGCGCATGTTCGCACGCAGGCAAAGGAAATTGGCCGCCTGATGGCGTTAGAACAGGGAAAGCCCTGGAGCCAAGCGACGGGTGAGGTCAATGGGGCCTGCGACATGATCGACTACTACGCATCGGAGGCACCTCGTATCGAAGGTACAATGCCCCCGGCGGAGAAGGCGTCTTACCGGTCATTTGTTACCCATCATCCAGTTGGTGTGTGCGGAGGGATCACGCCCTGGAATTATCCAGTTGCCTTGCTCAGCTGGAAGCTTGGCCCGGCACTAGCGGCTGGCTGTGCCATGGTGGTGAAACCAACTCCAGTAACTCCACTCTCTCCTTTAGCCTTCTGCCAAGCCCTGACCAAAGGCGGCGTACCACCAGGCTTGGTCAATGTGTTGACTGGGCCCGACGCAATGTTAGGGGAAGCGTTAGTAACTCATCCGGGAATCGCCAAAGTTGCCATGACTGGGTCCACCAAGGTAGGGAAGCAGATCTTAGCAAGCTGCGCGCCTGCTCTAAAGCGCGTTTCACTCGAACTCGGTGGCCATTGCCCAGCCATCGTGTGCGCAGATGCCGACCTCGATCTTGCAGCCAAGATACTTAGCTACAAAGGCTTCCGCAACGGCGGTCAATCCTGCAGCAGTGTGAACCGGGTCTTCGCCCACGAGTCCATTCACGATGCGCTGGTGGAGCGGCTGACGGCTGAGGCCCAAGGCATGACGATGGGTGATGGAATCAAGGATCCCAACGTCGACTTAGGCCCTCTCACCACAGGGGCTACACGGGCACAGGTGGAAGATCACATCGCCGACGCCCTCACGCATGGTGCACGCCTTGTTTGTGGCGGCTCTCGCCCGAGTGGGGCAGCCTATCAAGACGGTTTCTACTACTTGCCCACCGTACTCACTCAAGCGACCGTCGAGATGAAACTCTGGCGCGAAGAAACCTTTGGCCCGGTTCTCCCCGTGACGACCTTTGATGACGTTGAAATCGCCGTGGCGCAGGCCAATGACTCTACCTATGGCCTTGTCAGCTATATCTTCACGCGAGATCTCAATGGAGGACTTCGACTGAGCGAACGGCTAGAGTCTGGCACGGTTTGCCTCAATCATGGCGCGGTAAACTCGGCCTATGGGCCTTACGAAGGATGGAAAGAAAGTGGTTTCGGTCTCGAGCTTTCCCGGCAAGCGATTTTTGAGTACCTCAAGACAAAGCACGTGAAAGTGGCTCTGTGAGAGCCTGGGCGCCTAGTCTTCTTTTGGAAAGATCAGCTCCTGCTGCCACGGCAGAAACAATGCATCCCGCAGTTCCGGGGTGCGGTCTTCCT
>CAZIPY010000410.1:0-4748 GCA_964541125.1 uncultured Luteolibacter sp.
GAAACCGTCTCCAATACCGTTGCGGGACCCATCGAGAGCGAAGTCAACGGCGTGGAAGGCATGATGTACATGTCTTCGGTTTGCGGCAACGACGGCTCGATGAGCCTGACCGTGACCTTTGAACCCGGCACCGACCTCAACGTGGCCAACGTCTTGGTCCAGAACCGCGTCAGCATCGCCGAGTCCCGCCTACCCAAAGAGGTGCGCGACCGTGGCGTGATCGTGAAGAAGAAGTCCTCGGACATCATGGTCTTCGCGACCATCACCTCACCCAAGGATCCTGAAACTGGTGT
Organism: uncultured Luteolibacter sp.; assembly: GCA_964541125.1. Taxonomy (GTDB): domain Bacteria; phylum Verrucomicrobiota; class Verrucomicrobiia; order Verrucomicrobiales; family Akkermansiaceae; genus Luteolibacter. Next base: position 294 of record CAZIPY010000410.1, read on the forward strand.
AAGTGCTCACGACGAGTTCTTCCTCTCCAACTACGCCAGCCGCAAGATGCGCGATGAACTCGCTCGTGTAGACGGCGTGGGTGATGTCACCATCTTCGGCGCCGGCCAGCTCTCGATGCGCCTGTGGCTGGATGTGGATCAACTCGCCGCACGCGGTCTCTCCCCCGCGGACGTCGTCAATGCAGTGCGCGAACAAAACGCCCAAGTCGCTGCCGGACGCATCGGTGCCGCCCCCGCAGAGCCCGGCACCATCATCGACTACACCGTCACCACACCGGGGCGCATCGCCACAGTAGAGGAGTTTGAGAACGTCGTGGTGCGCACGACCGACGAGGGCCGCCAGATCAAACTCAAGGACGTCGCCCGAGTTGAAGAAGGCGCTGAGAGCTACACCTTCTCCTCCCAGTTCAATGGTGAGCCTGCCGTAGCCCTCGCCGTGTATCAGATTCCCGGCTCCAACCTCGTGGAGGTCGCGGCCAACCTGAAGGCCAAGTTCGCTGAGCTCTCCGAAAATTTCCCCTCGGGCATGGAATACACCATCGCCTACGACGCAACCGACGTCGTTAGCTCATCCATTCGTGAGGTGATCATCACCCTCTTCATCACTTTGGTGCTGGTGGTTCTCACGGTCTACCTCTTCCTCCAGAACTTCCGTGCCACCCTCATTCCCTCTGTGACCATTCCGGTCTCCCTGATCGGCACCTTCGCCGTATTGTTGGCACTGGGCTTCTCCATCAACCAACTGACCCTCTTCGGTCTGGTGCTCGTGATCGGCATTGTGGTCGATGACGCCATCGTGGTGGTGGAGAACGTGGTCCGCCACATTCAGGAAGGCAAATCACCGCAAGAGGCGGCCATCGTCTCCATGAAGGAGGTCTCCGGTCCCGTCATCGCCACCACCTTGGTGCTGCTGGCCGTGTTCGTGCCGACCATCTTTATTCCTGGCATCACCGGCACTCTCTTCAAGCAATTCGCGGTGACCATCTCCATCGCCACAGTCTTCAGCTCCATCAACGCACTGACGCTCAGCCCTGCACTCTGTGCCGTGCTGCTGAAGAAAAACGAGAAGGAACCGCGAGGCCCGTTCAAGCTCTTCAACAAACTGGTCAGCGGATCCACCTCTGCAACCGCCAGCTGCGTGCAGATGGCCGTCCGCCGTTCCGCCATTGGCTGCGTTCTCTTTGTCGGAGTGGTCATTCTTGCAGCCTTTGGCTTCATGCGCCTACCTACCGGCTTTGTACCGCAAGAAGACGAGGGCTACTGCATGGTGAACGTGCAACTCCCCGACGGTGCCTCGATGGAGCGCACGCAGAAGGTCATCAGCCAAGCCACGGAGGCCGTGAAAGGTATCGGAGGGGTGGACAACGTTCTCGGCATCGCTGGCTTCTCCATCATCGACGGAGCCTCGGCCCCCAATGCCGGCATGATGGTCATCACCTTCGATTCCTGGGATGAACGGCCAGGTGCAGAGCTTCACCAGGAAGCCATCCTCCAAAACATCAACCGCAACCTCGTGGCCGTGGGTGATGGTCTAGCCTACGCCTTCCCCATGCCCTCGCTGCCAGGTCTCGGCTCATCTTCCGGCTTTACCTACATGCTGCAGGATGTCGATGGCGCCGGCATGGACGAACTCCAGAAGACGGCCATGCAAATGGTTCAGGACGGGAATTCCCAGAGTGGCCTCAAGAGCGTGCGAACCACCTACCGCGCCACTTCACCACGACTGCAGGTCGACATCGACCGGGATCAGGTCAAGCAACGCAACATCTCACTCAGCGACGTGCACTCCACCCTCTCAGTTGCCATGGGCTCGGGCTACGTCAATGACTTCACCAAGGACGGACGTGTTTACCGCGTGACGGCTCAAGCCGACGCCGAGTTCCGCATGACTCCCGAGGACATCAAGCAACTCAAGGTGCGCGGCCCCACCGGCAAAATGATTCCACTGGGCACCTTCACCGAGGTGACTGAAATCCTCGGGCCCCAATCGGTCAGTCGCTTCAACCTCTACCCTGCCATCAAAATCACGGGTGAAGCCGCCCCCGGCTTCAGTTCTGGCGACGCCATCGGCATCATGGCCAACATGTCGGACCAGAGCCTCCCCGACTCCATGGGCTACGCCTGGACCGACCTCTCTTTCCAAGAGGTCAACAATGACCCGATGATGATGGCCCTCATCTTTGGTTTCTCCATTCTCATGGTCTATCTGGTGCTGGCCGCTCAATATGAAAGCTGGACCCTACCCATCTCCGTCTGCCTCTCGGTTCCCACCGCACTCCTCGGCGCTGTCGCCGGCCTGATGATGCGCGACATGACCAACAACATCTACACCCAGATCGGCATCGTATTGCTCATAGGCCTAGCCACCAAGAGCGCCATTCTCATCGTCGAATTCGCGATTGAAGAACGGAAGAGTGGCAAGTCGACCATCGATGCTGCCATCAATGCCGTGAAACTGCGCTTCCGTGCGGTTCTGATGACCGCCTTCTCCTTCATCCTCGGTGTGATTCCCCTCCTCATCGCCAGTGGTGCGGGCGCCGAAAGCCGCAAGGTACTGGGCACCACCGTTTGCTTCGGCCTACTCATCGCCACCGCCGTCAGCTTGGTTGCCGTGCCGATGCTCTACAGCACGATCCAACGCCTCAGCGATAAATTCAAAGGCCAGGCTTAGTCACCCATGGATCTCATCTTCAAATTCTTCGAGGTCTTCTTCCTCTCGGTCTACTACCTCGGCCCCATCCTGATTCTGATTTTCAGCGTGGTCGTGGCACTCGGCCAGCTGGTTGGCCGCTGGGAGAAGTGGACGCGTTTCGATGCCCTCTACTGGTCGCTGATCACCGCATCCACGGTGGGCTATGGTGACATCCGCCCTACGCAACGGCGCTCCAAGCTCCTATCCATCATGATCGCCATCATGGGCATCATGTTCACCGGCTTCATCGTGGCGGTGTCCGTAAACGCCGCGACAGCAGCCCTCCTCGAAAACGAGGAGATCCGGGCGCTGCAGGAGCAGCACCCGAGTCGATCCAAGTGAGCGAATTGAATTAAAGCTCGCTCAGGTAGCGCTCGGCTTCGAGAGCCGCGGCACAACCCTGACCGGCAGCCGTGATGGCCTGACGGTAGTAGTGGTCGGCGACGTCACCGGCAGCGTAGAGACCTTCGGTCTTGGTAGCGGTGCGTCCGGGAACCTGCAAGATGTAGCCATTGTCGTCGAGATCGACGAGATCACCGACGAAGGAGCTATTGGGAATGTGACCGATGGCCACGAACACGCATTCGACTTCGAGTTCGGACTCGCTGCCGTCCACGGTGCTCTTGAGGGTCACGGCGCGCATCTCACCCTTGTCGTTAGTGAGGTATTCGCTGACACCGGAATTCCAGATCGGCTCGATCTTGTCGTTGGCCAGCACGCGGTCGGCCATGATCTTGGAGGCGCGGAGTTCGTCACGACGGTGAATGAGATAGACCTTGCTGGCGAAGCGGGTCAGGAAGTCGGCTTCCTCACAGGCACTGTCGCCACCACCAATCACACAGACCGGAACGTCGCGATAGAATGCGCCGTCGCAGGTGGCACAGGAAGTCAGGCCGCGGCCGATGAGATCTTTCTCGTTGGGCAGACCCAAGTGACGCGGAGCGGCACCGGTGGCAATGATCACGGTCTTGGCTTCGAGCGTCTTGTCGCCAGCCTTGAGAGCGAAGGTGCCATCGTCGCGCTTCTCGATGGACTCAACAGTCGCATACTCAATACGGGTTCCGAATTTTTCCGCCTGCTGTTGCATGCGCTGCATCAGCTCGGGGCCCATGACGCCATCGGGATGACCGGGGAAGTTCTCGACTTCAGTGGTGGTGGTCAACTGGCCGCCGGGCTGGGTGCCCGAGAGAATCAAGGGGTTCAGATTGGCGCGGGCGGTGTAGATGGCGGCAGTGTATCCGGCGCAGCCGGTTCCGATAATGATGACTTCTTCCATGGGTGTGAACGTATGAGCACGAAACAAAGGAAATATTCCCTCCGAGGTCAACGGCCGGGACCCCCTTCCCCGGATTATTTGCACCATCCAGACCCAGCATGGACTTGCAACCCGGGGAGAATGGCCGATGCTCCCCGCGAGCCAGTCCTCCTCCACCCGCCCATGATCACCGAAGACGCCATCCGAGAGGCCCTCAAACAGGTCAAATACCCCGGATTTTCCCGCGACATCATCTCCTTCGGCCTCGTTAAAGAGGTCCGCATCGAGGAATCCGAGACTGTCGTCCGCCTGGAAGTCCAGACCCGCGACCCGAAGGTGCCAGAGCAGATCTTTAAGGACTGCCACGGCATTCTGGAGACCCTGCCCGATCTGGGCACGGTGAAGGTGGAAATCGAGGTTAAGGACGCCCCGGCAGCAGACTCTCAGGCCTCCAGTGTCGGCAAATCCTCGATTCCCGGCGTGAAGCACATCATCGCCGTGGCCTCCG
>CAZIPY010000411.1:0-20457 GCA_964541125.1 uncultured Luteolibacter sp.
CTCGGTATTTGAATATGGAGCGGGCAACTCAACACTATACTGGATTAACAAAGGCTGCACAACCTGTTCTGTTGAGGCCAATGAATCATGGGCAAATTATATAATACAAAAGACACCTAGCACAAAAATATTACTTGAGACTGACCTGACAAAGTATGCAAAAGCAATCCTACTTGAGGATACCCGTTATGACATAATTGTCGTAGATGGCGCATCTCGTGATCTATGCGCACGCCACGCAATAGACAGACTCAAGAGTGACGGTTTAATCATTCTGGACAACTCTGAGGCATATACCGGGGTCGCACAATTTTTGCGCCAATCAGGTCTGCTACAAATAGATTTCATCGGGCCTGCACCTATCACGCATGCATGGCAAACAACCTCGTTCTTTTTTAGTTCCGGCTTCAGACTTCCTTGTGATACTCCACCACACTGGATCAATGGCATGACCATATTCCCCAAAGGCTGGAAGCCTCTTTAAATAACATCTGATTACTGCAAGTCATGCGTTTGAAAGTATTGATGAGTGCATACGCATGTGAGCCAGGAGTTGGATCTGAACAAGAAGTCGGCTGGCGATGGGCAATCGAGATGAGCAAAGAGTGTGATGTCACAGTCATAACTCGATCAAACAGCAAGCATTTGATTGACTCTTGGATCTCCAACCACCCTCAGAGCACATACCCACGCTTTATTTACACAGACCTTCCAGGATTTGCTATGTGGCTCAAAAAGCATATCCCAGGAGGACTATATGCCTACTATTCTTTGTGGCAGATTCACTTGAGAAAAGTTGCACATAAATTAATCCAGCAAAATGACTATGATCTAGGTCACCATGTAACATTTGCATCATTCCGCTTCAATGTTGGATTGAGTGGACTGCCACTAGTATGGGGTCCCATCGGCGGCGGAGATATAGCACCAACAGAACTCATCAATACATATGGAACAATCTCAGGACGCTTACGTGAAAGGTTCCGCAACCTCATGACCTGCTTGTCAAAGGGATGGCTGCTTTTGAGCAAGCCATCAGCTCGTGATCTTCATACAACAATTGCAACGACTCCCGCTACCCACGATATATTAAAGAGGTCAGGTATCGATGCCGCTATTATGCCCACCATCGGCTGTGAGCCAAGTAAGTTGGTTAGAGAAACCGGCATGAAGCCTGAAAACAAAATCAGATTACTCTACGTTGGCCGATTGCACCTGCTAAAAGGTATCCATTTGCTACTTGAAGCCATTGCTGGTCTACCACAAGAAAGAGTGAGCCTTGATATTGTCGGCGATGGCCCAGAAGAGTATAGACTGAAATCCTTATCAAAGAGTCTAGGAGTTGATGAATTTGTCACTTTCCACGGCAAACTACCCCGGGAAGAATTATGCATCGTATATACTTCTCATGACATCATGGTGTCACCGAGCCTATATGAAAGCGGTGGCTTAGGTGTTCTTGAAGCATTCTCACACGGACTACCTGCTATTGTGTTGGATTGTGGCGGACATGCAATTTCTGTCGCTGAAGATTGCGGAACCCGCATACCATGCAATTTATCAAAGCAAGAGACAGTACTGAGAATCCGTATGGCAATTGAAAAATACATTTCTAATCCTGAGCTGATTGACCTTCATGGATACAACGCTCGCAACAGGCTCACGAACATCTATGATTGGAACAACAAACGGAAAGCAATGTTACAAATATATAAAGATAGTGCCGGTGCACCCTCCAAGGCTTAGTAGATACTAAGCACTCTTTATCTATCCCGCTTCATTATACTCATAAGGGACTGAGCATGGATTTTTCAATTATCACCCCTAGTTATAACTACGGTCACTATATTGATGAATGTCTTGAGTCAGTAGCAAGACAAGAAGGAGTTACTCTTGAGCACCTCGTAATTGATGGCATGTCTACTGATGATACCGCAGAGAGAGTTTCCAATTATCCCCATGCAAAGTGGATACAAGAACCTGATGGGGGCATGTCAGAAGCGATTAACAAAGGTTTTATAAGAGCAAGAGGAGTATGGGTAATGTGGCTAAATGCTGATGACCGTTTATTACCAGGCGCATTACGAGCCATCAAAGACTTCGCTGACAACCATAAGGACGCAGATATAATCTACGGTTGTTGGAATTTCATGAACGCGGATGGGATCCATCAACGGCGGATGACCATATTCCCTTTCGTTCGAAGCATGTTGGCGAACCATGGCTGCTACATTGCATCAACCTCAACTTTTTTCAGAAACGAAACTACGATCAACCAAGGCTATCTATTAAACACAAAGTTTAGATATGTCATGGATGGCGAATACTTCTGCAGACTCGCCTATGCTGGAAAAAAATTTAAATACTTACCCAAGGTGTTGGCGGATTTCAGGCTTCATGATCAATCACTGAGCCAAAAGAATCTAAAGAAGAGCGATGTGGACGGGATCCTTGACCATCAAAAGCAATTTGCCGAATCTCGAGCTATTCGTCGAGCATATGGCTTCAAGCTGTTTCGAGACGAGATGCTCAATAATATTTTGGATGGATTGCTTTATCACGGCTATCGCCTATTAAAAGGTATCCTCAAACTCATTCACCGCCACCAAGTTCGCTGAACCATGTTTCTCTCCCTCGCATGCCCTTCATTGCAATTCTAGGCTGTGATGGATCTGGAAAATCCACAGTGATCAAACAAATCACTGAACTACTCACTAAACAGAAACATTCTGTTCTCCATGGCCACTGGAGACCCAGAATATTCGGCATCTATGAAATCAAGGCGGACAAGAGACCTGTGGACAATCCACACAGCAGTTCGGCCAGGAATACAATCTCGTCCTTATTCAAACTTCTATGGATGGCATTCAATTGGTGGTTTGAATGGTTTCGAGTGCTCCGAAGTTCCTCAAACCAAGGTTATGTGATCTTTGATCGCTTTCATACCGACCTGCTGGTAGATCCAATCCGCTATAGATATGGAGGTAGCAAAGAGCTTGCCAAGGCATTCTGCAAACTGATGCCCCAACCAGATCTGGTGATCTTTCTGGATGCACCCGTAGATGTTCTACTCTCGAGGAAAAATGAAGTTTCAGAAGAGGCTTTGAAACATGCGCGAGAATCTTATCTCAAGCTTTGCGCTCAGCATAACAACTATCACGTTCTGGATGCCACAGAATCAATCGATGTTGTCGTCGAAAATGTGAAGGACTTGATCAATCGACATGCCAGCAAGTAGTGCAAGCACACTGACCATGAGTTCCTTCTCATGGAATGAAGACCTGTCCTCCACCATGCAGCGCATTGCCTCAGTAGCGACGGGCTCAACTGAGCTTGCAATCATCAATGCCGCAAGAAGGGTCGCTCTAGCACTTCCCTCAGATCATGAGGTCGCGCAACTCGTGCTGGATCTTTATCAGCCCAGGAGATTTGCAGGCAGGTGCTTCAAGCAGATCGCGGGGCCTCTCAGTCAGTTGGAGTTGGGGCCATTGAGTCATCACTTCAAAGCCAAAGACACATCAACACCCTCAGTAGAGTGGCTCGCGGATGCTGCAAAATCTGGGACTATTGGTTTTCTCGGCTGCAACCCGGCTCATGGACTCAGATGCATCCTGACCGGGATATTACCCGCGAGTGGTGAGCCATTCATCGCCAAACTGGGTTTTGACGAAAGCGCTACAGCAGTAAAGCGGGAACATGAAACCATCGCACAGATCAGCGGTCGTTACCCTGGCATTGCCGAATCTATCGGCCACAATACTGGAGAGAACTGGTTTCTGATGCGTCTGGCTCATCTTGGTAAAGAAACTCCTGAATCCATGACAGCATCCGGAATCGGCTCCCTGCTACAATCATGGTTGAACGCAGACGAGACTTCTCTAGAGGACAACGCATGGGCAAATCACCTGATCGAACGAGCCTGTGTGGATCGGTCGCTGCGTGGGTGGCACAGACGCATGGAGAAGCTTACCATCCGCAGCGCCCTAATTCATGGGGACTTTGCCAGCTGGAATCTTCGCCATACTGATCAAGGTATTCAGGCCATCGACTGGGAATGGGCTCAGCCCAATGGTATAGCGGGAACTGATCTTGTCCATGGACTCCGCCAGGAAGCTCATTTGATCCGTAAGTTGTCAGCACCATCAGCCATCTCCTGGATGAGAGAGCAGGTTTCCCATGCTCCATGGGCGAAATACATCAAAGAGACGGGTTGGGCCGGAAAAACCGATGACATGCTTCGCTTGGGACTATTGCACAGCCATTACAATGCTCAGAACGACAGCCGAGAGCTGCTCAAGGAACTCGGCATCTACGTGGACTAAGCCATGAGAATTCTTCAAGTCTTCAATCAATACCGCTTCCGCGGAGGTGAAGAAGCGTGGGTCGATGCCATTCCCGATTTGCTTGGAGACTCCGCAACCGTTGATGAGTTGCGATTTCACAGTGATGACTGGGTCGGGCCCAACAAGCCATCGCTTCTCAAACAGATACGATGGATGGGAGACAACCCAGCTTCACGCGCCGCCCTGAGAGCGAAGGCCGAGGCTTTCCAGCCGGATGCTCTAATCTTCCATAACGTGATTCCCGTGGGCTCTTTCGGCTTATATGAAGAGGCACACAAACTCGGCATACCCACTTTGCAGTACACTCACAACTTCAGGCCATTCAGTCCTGGAGGCACTCTGTGGACCGGCCGAAAGATAACAGACGCCGCGCTCCACGGAAACCCATTGCCCGAGATCCTGGCAGGCGCTTGGCAGAACTCACCAATCAAGACCGCAATTCTCTCCGGGCACCTCAGTCGAGCGAGACGACGGGGCCTCCTTGACTCCATCGATCATTGGCTTGCGGTATCTGAATTCATGCGCGTGCAATTCATCAAGGCAGGCATACCTGAGGAACGCATCACGACCCTCCGCCATTGTCACAATTGCTCTCCTGCAGTCGCTGAAGTCCTCGAAGGTGAGCACTACCTTTTCATGGGTCGGCTTGTTCCCGAAAAGGGCCTAGAAAGTCTGATCGAGGCGTGGCAGCAACTTGGACATGAGCTCGGAGAACTTTGTCCCAAATTGGTGATTGCGGGCACTGGCCCAATGAAAGCAGAAATCAAAGCCGTCTGTGATTTGACTAATAGGATGGAGTTTGCCGGATTTATTGAAGGGGCGAAGAAAGAGGCGCTAATCAAATCTGCTAGAGCCATGCTCGTCCCCTCCATTTGCTGGGAGTCCCTCGGACTGACCGTCTACGAGGCATACGCCCATGGGCGGCCGGCCATCGCCTCCAAGGCCGGTGCCTTGAAGGAAACCGTCACTGAGGGCCTAAATGGATGGCAGCACTTATCAGGCGATGCTTCGGACATTGTCAGAGCCGTCCGTGAGGCTGAACAGGCAGGGGCGGTAGGTCGTCGTAAGTTCGGTATGAATGGATTAAACTGGCTCAATGACCATGCCGATCCAGAAGCCTGGAGAAACCTGTTCATTTCTCTTTGCCATAAAGCCATTCAGCACAGAAAACTGTCAAAGGCATGAAGAACATCCTTACCTACGGCACCTTCGACCTACTTCATCGGGGGCACATCAATCTGCTCAGACGAGCAAGAGAAATGGGCGATCGTCTGATCGTTGGACTCTCCACGGATGAGTTCAATACCGTTAAGAACAAGAGCGCCTTCTATTCTTATGAAGAGCGCAAGCTGGTGCTCGAAGCGATACGCCATGTTGATAACATCATTCCTGAAAACAGCTGGGAGCAGAAACAGGAAGATATCACCCGCCATAAGATCGACATTCTTGTGATGGGTGATGACTGGACTGGAAAATTTGATGAACTCGTTGACTTGTGTGAAGTCACCTACATCCCTCGCACAAGTGGAATCAGCACCAGCATGGTCAAGGCCAGGCTCTCGGTGAAGGGCGATGATGTCGACCTCGCCAGCGACTAATGGACAGGCGGATCCTGCCTCATATCAATCATGATTAAGTTTGCCCGCAACCTGGTGGAAAGGCTGCATAAGTTGCTGCCGAAGCAAAATCATGCAGTAATCTATGGCTGGCCAGATTATGAGGACAACACGATCGCGCTGGAGCAAGCGCTGCGAAACACAGAACTCGACAAAGTCGTCCTGTTAGTCTCTGGAAAACAGACGATGCTTGGCCATTCATTTGGAACCCAAACGATCACCATCAAAAAGAATTCCTTTATGGGGCTGTGGTTGTTCCTGAAGGCCAAGTATGTATTCTTCACCCACCCCTGTTTTGTGAGAAACTTTCCGGAAGACGTAACTTCCGTCAACGTTTGGCACGGCATGCCCATCAAGCGGATCGGCAGAATGCTCAAGCAGCATGAGGAGATCCTAGCCTCCTACAATCTGGCCACGTCGGAATTCTGGAAGGACATCGTACAGCGATCCATGCCCCCCAAGAAGGAGATCCTGACCTGCGGCCTCCCGCGAAATGATCGACTTTTCGCCAACAACTCGGCCGTCGCCGACAAACTGGATCTGCATGAAGGCGAAAGATTGATCGCTTGGCTACCCACCTACCGAAGAAGCGTGCGAGGCGAATTGCGAGAGGATGGAAAGGATTATGGCAGCATATTTGAGATGCCTGACATCGACCCCATCGAGTTCAACGCATTCCTTAAAGCACACAACGCCATCTTATGGATCAAACCCCACCCCATGGCTCACGGGCTGAGCGCCCGAGAGTGGAGCCATATTCGAATTATCGATGAAGACTCGCTTGGCATGGATGGGTCCAGCCTCTACCAACTCCTCGCAGCTTCGGATCTTCTGATCACCGACATTTCCAGCGTGCTCATCGACTTCCTTCTGACCGACAAGCCGGTCATTCACGCCTTTCCGGACATCGAAGCTTATCGAAAATCACGCGGCTTTACGGTCGACCCCATCGACAACTTTTTCGCAGGTGAAGTGGTTGGCAACCAAGCTGAGTTGCTAAATGCACTGGAGGTCGAAATTGCTGGCAAAGACCCCCATGCCAAAAAACGCCGGGCGCTGAGAAATCTGTCCCACAGTCAGCAGGACGGCAAGGCAACGGAAAGACTTTTGGAAGAGGTCGGCCTATTGAAGACATGAGTAAGGAGCAACCTATTTAATCCGCTCCCAATTGATCTGGTCCTTACTAAAGTGCTCGATGAACTTCTGCAGCTTATGGTCGGCTTCTTCCACGCTGATCTCGTTCTTGATCCACGGCACCTTACCATACCACATGGAAACGGAGACGTAGGCCCAGCGTTGATCCATCCCAAATAGAAGTCGGTCCTTCATATCGATCAGGGTCCGATGAATGTGATCCTCGGTGAGGGTCTTGTGGCCGACAAAGAAGTAATAGGTGACGCACTGGTGGTTGGTGTATTCACCCTTATCATCATCGCGAGGAACGGACTGCACGGAGAGCAGTCGACGCACCGGCACCGTGTGACCATTGGAAAGTTCAATCTCGAGGCTGCTGGCACTGCCAATCACATGGCCTTGGGATGGCATGCAACGCTCGGGCCGGTGAATGGAGTTGTTGAGGTCGTGCCCAGACAGGACCACGGACAAGTCAATACGATCCGGAACGGTAACACCCGTGGTGAGATTAACTTCATCGAGACGCGGTCTCCAACAAGTGGCTTTCGAGAATTGAGTATCCTCGGCAAGAAGTTTGATTTCCTCCTTACTCGGGGGTTTTTCCTTAAACTCCCAAACGCCCAGCCGGTCTGGAAGGTCCATGGAGATGGCTGAAGGGGCCATCTCCTTCGATTTGGGCAGCAGATAAATTCCGGAGAGCATCGCTCCGGTGACCACTGGCAGAATCCATGCATGGAGTTTCATGAGGGCTCGTCAGTGGGTTCGGTTGATTTGGCGGATTCAGCCACTCCAGCAGCTTCAGTAGTTCCGGCCTGCACTTGTTTCACCTGCAACTGTTTCTTTTGCTTCCATGGCAGTCCCCGCTCAAGCAGGGAATGAAGGCCTAACAAACAGATGAGAGACACCGGATAGAAGAGCAGCAAGCCGGACCAATCATGCCAAGTGGTGGAAGCCCATTGAGCATTACCGTATTCGGCAATCACGAAGATGGAGATCACCCTTAGGGCGTTGCCAACGACGGCCAAGGGCAAGGCACTGGCAAAGAGGATGAGCTTTTTCCAAAGCACCATCTTGGCCACATAGGCCCAAGCCGCCGTGATCATGATCAGGGCCATCAGAGACCGAATCCCGCTGCAGCCGTGGGCAATACTGAGCGGTTTCCAATCGCCCTCCACTGGCAGGACCGTGGTTCCCTGAGTGTAAGTCTCCACCCCGAATAAACCAGAGCCATGGTGAGCCAACTGAGTGGCGATCATCTGCAGATGAACCGTTGCCTGCTGAAAAGCCGGAAGAGGGATGGCGATCCAAAGGAAGAATAGCGGAAAGATCAACATGCGGGCGGCAGCCCATCCCCACAGGTATAGAGCACCACCCCAAAGAATGAAGGGCAGTCCTCCAATCGCAATGCGCGGCTGGATGGTGCGGCAGGCGGCTATAAAGAACAAACAACCCAAAGCCACACTCAAGAGCCCCAACCAGCTGCCACGACTCAAGGAGGCACGGATCTCTTTGAATCGATAGGCGATCAGGCCGATGATCACGAAGGGCACCAACTTGCCGTGCTCGTAATCCATTTGGGGATTCCAAGCTGAGTAGAGCCACTGAAGAGCTCCCTGACGGGCATAAGTTTTCCCAAACTGCTCCACAAAACAGTAAAACCAGATAAGGATGAGGCCTGTAAGGATCAACACCACCCAATCCATGTGCGAGCGCGGATTCGCGGCACCGTCGGCTGGGAGGGAGACATCCTTCATGGTTCCATCCAAGGTTACTGGGGGCAGATGGGGTGTCAAGGAGGGGCAGCTTCAGCGCCGCTACACTTGATACACACCTTCGGGGGTTGCGGAAAAGGCCCACATCAGTTTAGCTCGCTCTCCCCCACCCCGCCCAACCATGCAAACCCGCAGTCACGAAGACTCCCGGCTTCAGGCCCTGCAACTCCTGGATGCCCTCTTGGTGTTCACGGCGTTTTGGTTCGCATGGGACATGCGTGAAGTTGTCCTTAACCTTATGGGACGAGAGCCGGGCGAGGATGAATACCGCCAGAGCATATACTGGGTTCTCTACATCGCGGTACCCTTCACCCCCCTGGTCCTCGAGCGCTTCGGCTTCTATCGCCTGCTGAGAACCAAGACGGTATCACGCAGCGTTGCCCAACTCTTCAAGGGCATGGCGGTGATGGCCCTTTTTATCGCCCTCTTTGCGGTCTTCGCCAAATACACGGATGTGCGTCGCCTCGCCCTCGGCATCGGCTTCTGCAATGTGGCCCTATTGCTCTTCATTCGTGATCGATTTACCTGCCACTACCTCGGTACGCGTCGTCTCAAACAGACCTCCAAGGAGCGCATCTTGCTCGCCGGCACTCAAGAGGAAATCGCGCGCTTCAAAGAAGGCCTCGATGATTACGTCACCGAAGGCTGGAACGTCGTCGACCACTTTGACCTCGAGCAGCACCCGATGGATGGCTTCTACGACCTAATCAAAACGCATTCCGTGGAGCGCGTAATCTTTGCCACCAAGGGCGTGGCTTTCGAGAAGGTGGCAGCTGCCGTGGAAGCCTGTGAGCTGCAGGGCGTGGAGGCTTGGATCAGCGCCTCCTTCATTCGCAACCAGATTGCCCGGCCAACTTTTGACACCATCGACGGCAAGCCCATGCTCGTCCTGCGCTCCACTCCGGATCTTTACTGGGAACTGCTTTGCAAATCCATCATCGATCGGGTCGGCTCAGCCATCCTCATCCTACTGACCCTGCCACTGTGGGCCATCTCCTACTTGGGCATTCGCTTGAGCAGCCCGGATGGCCCCGCCTTCTTCTACCAGGAACGCGCGGGGCGCTACGGCAAACCCTTCCGCATGTGGAAATTTCGCACCATGGTCCCGGATGCCGAGGCACAGTTGGACAAGATCAAGGAGGAACACGGCAACGAGATGGATGGCCCCGTCTTCAAACTGGACAACGATCCGCGGATCTTCGCCTTCGGCCGCTTCCTCCGAAAGTTTAGTATCGATGAACTGCCCCAGCTCTTCAACGTGCTACGTGGCGAAATGAGTCTCGTCGGTCCGCGCCCCCTGCCCGTTTACGAAGTGGCCAACTTCCCCAAACACACGCACCGCCGCCGCATGAGCGTGAAACCCGGAATCACCTGTGAATGGCAAATCGCCGGCCGCAACGAAATCCACCAGTTCGAGGAGTGGGTGCAGCTGGAACTCAAATACATCGACAACTGGTCCTTGTGGCAGGACATCGTCATTCTTCTCAAGACCATTCCCGTGGTGATTTTTGCCAGGGGTGCGAAGTGAAATTTGTAGCGGCGGTCTATGACCGTCGAAACGCTGCCCGGGCGGTGATCGACGGTCATAGACCGCCGCTACAGTTGATGGAATGGGCATAAAGGCCTTTTCTGAGGCTCTCGATTTCATAACTTAAATCCAATGCCCTCCGTTTCCGCAGTTTTTCTGGTCCTTGCGCTGGCCCTGTCGGTCCTTTTCGGAGCTCAAACCAATTCGTGGAGTTGGGGACCCGCCTTGATCAGCCTAACGCTGGCGACGATCCCGGCCCTAGTGGTGCTGATCAAGCAGCCCACTCGCATGCTCAATACCCCCATGCTCATCCTCGGTGGATTAACGATAGTCTGGTTCGGGATGCGAGCGATACAGTCTCCGGTAACAGAACTCGGCCATGCAGACCTGCTGCTTCTCAGTTCAACTTGGGGAGGATTTATCAGCTTGTTGGCCATTCAACGCTGTCGGCGAGCCTCGTGGATCCTCACCGGTGGCATCGCTGCCCTGCTTCTATTGAACCTGATCGTGATGCTCGCCCAACTGAAAGAGCCATCATACTCGCTCTTGGTCTACAGACCCGCCGACTCCAAATTCATCACCGGCCTGTTCACGCATTACAACTATGCGGCCAACTACCTCTTGGTCTCATCGATCTGGTTGTTGGCTCAAGCCTGGCACGCTCGAAAGCGATGGCTGCAGGTCGGTCTCGGCCTGTTGGGCGCCACCGGCATGATTGCCATCTACTGGACCAATTCTCGCGGTGGTCTTTTGGCGGCCATCATCGCCCTCGCCTGTTTCGGATTGATCATTCTGATCGATGCCAGACGCAACAAAGCCAAGTGGTTCCCTGCAGCTGCCATCGCCCTGCCCTTTGCGGCACTGATCCTAATCGGGCTTTTGATCAGCGGCTGGCAAAACATTCAGACTGAACGCTCGCATGATGGATCCGGCGAGATCAGTGACGTCTTGGACAACAGCGCCCGCCTGAACTACCTCGGCCTTGCTGCATCTTCGATCGCAGAACACCCCCTGACCGGTGGCGGCAGTCAGAGTTTTTCATGGGAAAGCTATCAGCATTGGGACCGGGAAAGTCTTGGCTGGCACACCACCAAACCCGGGTTCGCCCACAACGAGTGGATGCAGGCCGCCACCGACTACGGCCTCGTCGGTTTCCTTCTCGTGCTGGGCCTCATGACGGTGACCGGCATCAGCGCCATTTTGCGCCTTTCCTTTGAACAACAAAACTCCGGACATTCCCACAAGGACGCTTGGCGATTGGCGGGCTTCGCTGGACTGGTTGGCATGCTAACCCACGCCAACTTCAGCTTCATCTTCCACCTCATGCCGGGAGCTCTGATGTTGGGCATGTGTCTCGCAGCAAGTGTGCAATGGCATGCAAAAGTTCAGCCCAAACCCGGGATCCTAAACCTGCAACGAGCCCTCATTGCCTTCATCGGGCTGATGGTCCTGCTGGCCACGGCACCTCTGTCATGGAAAGGCGCGCGAGTGATGACCACCCTCTGGCCCAGTCACTACGGCAAAGACCGCGAATTGCGAGCCGCTGAAAAGATCGACGCCCTCGATCGAGCCATTGCCATCTGGCCTCAAGCGGCTCTCTACATGAACCGTGGCTACACTCGTCATGCATTGGCCCTGTCCTCCACGGAGCCTGTCCAGCAGGCAAGCCTGATGGAGAAGGCGCTTGAGGACTATACGGCAGCCCAAAAACTCCACCCCTTTCTCCCCGAGGCAGCCATCAACCGCGCATCCCTGCTCAGCATGTTGGACCGGAACGATGAAGCCCGCTCGCAATTCGAAGATGCCATTCGTCTTCAGGGCGGCATGGAGCCTGCTTTCCTTGCCCATCGCCTCTACGCCTCTCACCTCCTGCAGCTCGGCAAGCGCGAACTGGAAACTCAGAACCGCGAAACAGCTCTAAAGCTTATCGAAAAAGCCGCCGGACAAATCGAACTTTCCAATTTCACAGACGGAGAGGGCCGAAGGCTGTCCATTGAGATCTACGAAACCCTCGGTTTTGCCTTCGAACTCAACGGCATGTTCAAGCCAGCGTTCGAAAACTACAGCTATGCTGCAGGCCTCTATGGCCGCGGCCACCACGTCCACCTCCGCATTGCCCTCCTACAAGCCGCCAAAGCCAACGAGCACCTCGCCGCCCGCGAGCCCTCAAAGGCGCTAGCCCTCTACCTAGAGGCCAAGGTATCCGTTTCCAAATCTGGGGGTCGCCTCCCCGAGAACATCACCCCTGAGCAGCGCCAGGAATTCGTGACCATGCTCGATGCCAGCATCAAGCAGCTCCGCGAAATCGGGATTGAGCCGGCTAAATGATCGCCCCTTCGCCAAAATCCCCACTTTAGACTTTAAGACCCGGGGCCGCTTGCTCAGTCTTTGGCCGTCCCATGAAAGTCATCAGCGGAACCGCTCACCGCGCGCTCGCAGAGCGCATTGCCGAATGCCTCGATCAACCACTGGCCGACGTCCAGGTGACGGCCTTCCCCGACGGCGAAACCTTCGTCAAAATTGACGAAAACATCCGCGGCAAGGACGTCTTCATCGTCCAGCCCAGCTGTCCGCCGACCAACCACAACTTGATGGAGTTGCTGATCATGGTCGATGCCGCCCGCCGCGCCAGTGCTGAGCGCATCACCGCGGTCATGCCTTTCTTCGGCTACGCCCGCCAAGATCGCAAAGATCAGCCCCGCGTGCCGATCACTGCCAAGCTGGTAGCCAACCTTCTGACCTCAGCTGGCGTCAACCGCGTGCTGACCATGGATCTGCACGCTCCTCAGATTCAGGGCTTCTTCGACATCCCCGTCGACCACCTCTACGCCAAGTCGGTGCTTCTTGATTTCCTACGCGAGCGCCATCCGGATACTTCCAATCTCACCGTCGTCTCCCCCGACGTCGGCGGATCCAAAATGGCAAGAGCCTACGCCGATGCCCTGGGCGCCGAACTGGCCATTGTTGCCAAGCACCGGGTCAATGCGACCAAGGTCGAGGCGATGAACGTCATCGGTGAGGTCGAGGGCCGCGACGTCCTGCTCGTGGATGACATGACCGAGACCGCCGGAACCCTCTGTGCTGCTGCCGAAATCCTTCGCAAGCACGGCGCCAAACGCATTTTTGCCGGAGTTTCGCACGCTATTTTGGGCGACATCGCCGAGGAACGCCTCAACAACTCCGAGATCGAGGAGGTCATCACCACCGACTCTACCCCGCAGGCGGTGGGCTCCAAGGTTCAGGCCGTCGGCACTGCCCCGCTCTTTGCCGAGGCGATCAAGCGCATCAGTCTGGGTGAGTCCATCACCACCCTGTTTCGCTGAATCGCGGCAAGCGCGTTGTAGCGGCGGTCTATGACCGTCGATCATCGTCCGGGCACCCTGTCGACGGTCATAGACCGCCGCTACAGCAGAAAAACGCACAAAACAATTTTTTGACAAGCGGGCCTTTCGCGGCTAAACACCCCGCCCGCGCCACTGGATTCGGTCCTATTTCGGTCCCCGGTCCCATAAACGCGATCCGACACCAACTCACTTTCACCATGTCCAAGACCACCACCATCCAAGCAGAAACCCGCGCCCGCTCCGGCTCTGGCGTTCTCAAGCAACTGCGCCGCGAGGGCCTGCTTCCCTCCGTGATCTACGGCAAGGGCATCGAGAACATCAACCTCAAGATCGACGCCAAGACTTTCCGCCAGATTCTGGCCAACAGCAGTTCGGACAGCATCGTGGTGAACCTCGAAATCGACGGCAAGGACACCCGCATGGCCTTCCTCAAGGATGTCCAATACGATGCCCTTTCCGGTCAGGCCCTTCATGCCGACTTCCGCGCGATCGACGCCAAGACCACCATCACCGCCAACGTTCCCGTCCAAGCCGTGGGCAGCGCTCCTGGTGTTGCCGCAGGCGGTCTGGTAGACATGCAAGTGCACACCCTCGAGGTCAACTGTCTCCCCGGCGACCTCCCCGAAGCCATTGAGATCGACATCTCCAGCCTCGAAGTCGGTGACTCCATCAACATTGGTGGTGTCAGCTTCCCCTCTGGCGTGACCCCCACCCTCAATGAGGAAGTGGTCGTAGTTCAGATCAGTAAGCCTGCTGCTGCGATCTCCGAAGATGCTGAAGGTGGTGAAGAAGCCGCTGCTGAAGGTGGCGAAGAAGCAGCCGCCGAAGGTGGTGACGCTCCCGCTGCTGAAGAATCCAGCGAAGGCTGACACCAGTCAAAAGCTGAAAAGCTAAAACGCTGAAATTTATCAAGCCCGGCACGCCTTGCGTGACCGGGCTTTTTCTATCTCTATTTCAGCGTTTCAGTTTTTCAGTTTTTGATCTCGTTCCACTCGATCCAATCAGCCTGCATGGCCGGCCGGCCATGATTTAATGCCTATCTCCTCGCTGCGCTCGTCCATCCTTCGGGATTTCAGCTTTTCAGCGTTTCAGTTTTTCAGCATTTTAAAAACCGTGTCCTTTAAGCTCATCGTCGGCCTCGGCAATCCGGGGAAAAACTACGACCGAACCCGCCACAATATCGGGTTCATGTTGTTGGATCGACTGGCCTCTACGGAGGGCACGGACTTCAACCACGTCCTGCGCTTTCAGGCCGACATGGCGAAAATGCCCGATGGCACTTGGCTCTCCAAGCCGCAGACCTTCATGAATCTCAGTGGCCGCTCCATCCAGCAGGTGATGAGCTTCTTCAAGATGGAGCCCGCCGACTTGCTGGTCGTCTACGATGACGCCAGCTTGGAACTCGGCACTCTCCGTTTCCGCGAGAAGGGATCGGCCGGAGGCCACAACGGCATCAAATCCATCATCAGCCACTTGGGCACCGAAGTCTTCCCCCGGCTCAAGATTGGAATCGGTGGCTCCGTGCCTGCCGACATGAGTTCCCACGTGCTTGGAAAATTCACCGACGAAGAGGGCCCCGTTCTCGAAAACACACTTGCAAGGGCTGAGGCAGCTGTTCAGCTTGCCCGATCAGAGGGCATTGCTGCGGCTTCCAATCAATATCACCAGAAGCCCAAGCCCAAAGAACCCCAAGAAGAGGAACCTCCCCAGGCTGAAACCTGAATTGAAATCTGAAAACTGTTCGTCTGAACAACTTTATTCTTGCCTGTCCCCAGAAGCTAAATCAAACTCCTAACCGTTATGGCCAATCTCAACAAAGTCATGCTAATCGGAAACCTCACTAGAGATCCCGAACTGCGCTACACCCCCAAAGGCACTGCCGTTGCCGACATCGGCATGGCCATCAACCGTGTCTGGAACAACGATTCCGGCCAAAAGCAGGAGGAAACCACCTTCGTCGACGTCACCCTCTGGGGCCGTCAGGCTGAACTCGCCGAGAAATACCTGGGCAAGGGCCGCGGGGTCTACATCGAAGGCCGCCTGCAGCTCGACAGTTGGGACGACAAGGAAACCGGCAAGAAGCGCAGCAAGCTTAAGGTCGTCGGTGAGAACCTCCAATTCCTGCCCGACGGCAAAGGTGGATCCGGCGGTGGCGGTGGCCAACGCCCTCAGAGTGACTCCGCTCCCGCTGCCAGCGCAGCTCCCGCCGTCGAGGAAGACGAGGACGACATTCCCTTTTAAACAAGGTAGGGACGATCGGCCCGATCGCTCAACATGAGCGGAATGCATCGATTCCACGCGGATTTACCGCTTCCCGCCATTCGGCAATTGGCCTAGGCTCTGGGCCAATCTGATTGAAGTACGTTACCAGCGCGGACTCCATCTTCCTGAGATCGATTTTTGGCTCGATCCACGGGGGGCACGCCCTCGGGCATTTGTCTCCCACGCACACGCCGACCACTTCGCCCGGCACGACTCCATCCTGTGCACGCAGACCACTGCCAGCTTGATTCGGCAACGCTTCAAAGTAGCCGAAGAACGGCTGCAGCCAATGGACTACCATACCTCTCTGGACATCGATGGCTATCGACTCCGCATGCTACCGGCTGGTCACATTCCAGGTTCGGCCATGCTCCACGTCACCCGCACCAAGGACAACGCCACGCTCCTCTACACCGGTGACTTCAAATTGCGCCGCGGCCGCACCACACCTGAGGCCCACATCCTCAATGCAGACACGCTGATCATGGAGACCACCTTCGGTCTCCCCTTCTATCAGTTCCCAACCCCTCTCGAAGCCGAGGCCCAACTCATGGGCTTCGTGCACGATGCCTTGGCCGATGGCCTGACTCCGGTGCTTCTCGCCTACTCACTGGGCAAGACCCAAGAAGCCCTCGCGGTTCTCGCCGATAACGAGATCCCCACCCTCATGCATTCGGCTGCGGTCAGCATGACCGAGGCCTGTCGCGACGTCGGCGTGGAAGGTCTACCTGAACCAAAAGAGTTCACCGGTGATGTGCCGGAAGGCCACGTGATCATCGCTCCGCAACATGCCCTGCGCACCAAACTCTATCGCGACATTCCCAACAAACGCACAGCCATGTTGAGTGGTTGGGCCCTGCAGCCCAACTCCCGCTTCCGCTACGGCGTCGACGCCATGATCCCCTTATCCGATCACGCCGATCACCCGGGCCTAATGGAATGTATCCAACGCGCGCGCCCGAAACGCATCCTCACGGTGCACGGCTTTGCCAAAGAATTCGCCGCCGAACTCCGGAGCAAGGGCTTCGAGGCGTGGTGCGCCGCTGGTGGCGACCAATTGGAACTGCCCATCCAACAACCTAACCAACGCCCCGCCCAAGCCACTCGCGCTGGCTGGCACAACCGGGTCCTTTGCTCCTTCGCCGATTTCACTGATCTATGCCGCCTGTTTGAGCAAACCGGGAGCCGCACAAGCAAGATCGAGTTCATCGCCAACTACTTCAAGTCGCTGGAAGAAGACGACGACCTGCGCATCACCACCGACTGGCTAGCCAGCGGCAATCGCAAGTCCCCCAACCTAGTGCCCAATCGCATGCTCCGCCACATGCTCTTGAGCATTCCCGGCAGCCGCGAGGAACGTTACCGCGAACTACTCCTCAACTCTCGCGACGACATCGCTGCAGCCTGCGCTCTGCTGCAGGAACTGCCGCTGCATCCGGAAGGCATTCGTCTGGCTGACATCCAGAGCCTGATCGAAGAGTTCGCAAGCCAGCCAACCTCCATCGAACACATGCTCAAACTCAGCGAGCGCCTCATCAACTTGCACCCTTCCGAATCGGAAACTCTACTGCGACTGATGGCCGGCAAGCTTGGTGGTGAACTCGACCGCTCCCTAGTCGAGGAAGCAATCGCCGACTGCTTCGACATCAACCCCAAAGCGATTCGCGCCGCCAGCCGTCAGCACGACAGCCTGGGTCTACTCGCGGTTCATGCCAAACAGCACGGGACAGACGGGTTCAAGCAGACTGAAAGTGCGGAGACCGAAGAAGAGGGCGATCAGCAACTCAAGCTGTGACCTCTGCCTGATCGGCTTCATCGTGACGTTCCTCGGACTTGGCCACGACCACGGCGGCACAAGAGTCACTGAAGACGTTCACCGAAGTGCGAAGCATGTCGAGCGGACGATCGACCGCGAGCAAGGCCAAGGCAGCTGCTTCAGCACCGGGAATTTGTGAGCTCTTCAAAATGAGAAGAATGGCCACCAAACTCGCCGATGGCACGCCCGCCACGCCGATGCTGGTGAGCAAGGCAGCGACCACGATGAAAAGCTGACTCGCGAAGCTCAGCTCCACTCCCATGACCTGCGCAACGAAAATGACCGCCACGCATTCGTAGAGAGCGGTGCCATCCATGTTGACCGTTGCACCCAAGGGCAGAGTGAAACTGGTCACACGCTTGGGAACTTTGGCTCCATCTTCGATGCAGCGCATGGTCACCGGCAGAGTTCCGGATGAGGAGGCCGTGGAGAAAGCCAACATCAATGCGGGGCGCATGTTGCGGAAGTGTTCGATGGGATTGATCTTGGCCACCCACCGCAACACCAATGGCAACACGATCAGCAAATGAATCAGCAGTGCCGCCAGCACGGTCAGGAAATACTTGAGCAGGCTTTTAAAGAGTTCGAGGCCGGTCTCGTAAATCACTGGGAGGATGAGCGCAAAAATCCCGATGGGAGCGAGCGCCATGATCCAGCTGGTGAGGATGATCATCGCATCATTGGCCGACTTGAAGAAATTGCGCATGGTCTGCATCTCGTCCCCGGGAATGCGGGTCAGGGCCACGGCAAAGAGAATACTGAAGACAATAACCCCCAGCATCTGACCGTTGTTGGTCGCGGCATCGATGACATTCTCGGGCAGCATGGAGCGAAAGACCTCGAACATCGCAGAATTGTCCTGCTCACCCGCTTTCTCAACCTTGGCCAGCTCCTTCTCGGTGGCATTCTCTCGACTATCGGCGAAGGCCTTGGCGATCACTGCGTTGGGTTTGCCATCCTCGAGGCCGGGCTTGATCATGTTGACCAGCGTCAGGCCAATCAGGATGGCAGCTGCGCTACTGCAGACGTAAAAGGCTGCCGTCTTGCCCCCGAGCCTGGCGAAACCCTTGACTCCCTGTAGATTGGCGATACCCGAAATCACCGAAGTCACGATCAGCGGCACAATCAGCATTTTCAGTGCGCGCATGAAAAGGTCGCCCACAAATGAGCAGGAGCTAAGCACCCCATTGCTGATGGACTCGCCCCCTCCGGACCCGACCAAACGAAGCACCAAGGCGATGACCGTGGCCAGAATGAGGGCTGCCAAAATCTGCCAATGGAGGGCAATCCGGGGTTTCATGGGCACAGAGAAACCCATAGCCACCAAGGTGGCAAGACCTCGACACAACCAAGATAAGCCGGCCGTAGAAGCAAAAATCGTGGTAGCGCCCTCTCGCCGAGAGGGCACAGGGTGCCAGAAAGTGCGTGAGGCCTAAAGGTGCGCCCTCGGCGAGGGCGCGCTACCTAGCTATAAGGCCAAATTAGCCCAAAAACTGCCGCGAGCGCGTCAGTCGTAAAAAACGTCCTAAAATAGGCGATTTCTGGCTGATTTCCCGGTTGACACCCATGGGGCGTCTCCCTAGCTTGCGTCCCCCTTCCGGCGGCCTGCCGCCCCGGAAAACCAAGCATCCAAGCACATGAAGACCTTTTCCGCCAAGCCGAGCGAAGTCGAGCGCAAGTGGTACATCATCGACGCCAAGGACCAAATCCTCGGCAAAGTCGCTGTCGAAGCCGCACGCCTCCTGCGTGGCAAGCACAAGCCGAACTTCACCAGTCACATCGACACCGGTGATTTCGTCGTGATCATCAACGCCGACAAGGTCGTCCTTAGTGGCACCAAGGAGAACACCAAGATCTACACCCGTTTCTCCGGTTACGTCGGTGGTCAGAAGGTTGAGACTCCCGCCAAGGTTCGTGAGCGTCGCCCCATTCTTCTCGTCGAGCGTGCCGTTCACGGCATGATCCCCAAGACCCGCCTCGGCAAAGCCCAGTTCGGCAAACTCAAGGTCTACGCCGGTGAAGAGCATCCTCACGAAGCTCAGCAACCCGCCGAGCACGCCATCAGCTAAGCCCTGACCCTTTTCTCAAACCATGTCCACCACCCTCAACACCATCGGCCGCCGCAAGACCGCGGTTGCCCGTATCTGGATGTCCGAAGGCACCGGCGCCATCACCATCAATGGTCGCTCCTTCGAAGATTACCTGCCCAGCATCGAGCTTCAGAACTCCGTGCTCGCTCCACTGCAGGCTGTTTCGCTGATCAACAAGTATGACCTCAAGGTCACCGTCAAAGGCAGCGGCCTCAACGCTCAGGCCATCGCCATCCGCCACGCACTTTCCCGCGCCATTTGCGAACTTGATGCCGAGCATCGCGCCACTCTCAAGCCCCTTGGCTTCCTGACTCGCGATCCTCGCATGAAGGAACGAAAGAAGGCTGGCCAGCCCGGCGCCCGCAAGCGCTTCCAGTTCTCCAAACGCTAATCGGAGTTCTTCCCTTCTTAAAAAGCCGCGGCGATTTCACCTCGCTGCGGCTTTTTTGTTGCTGTAGCGGCGGTCTATGACCGTCGATCCTGCCACTTCCGACGGTCATAGACCGCCGCTACAATTGACTTCCTCACATCCCATCGTATTGATTCCTCCCA
>CAZIPY010000412.1:0-15487 GCA_964541125.1 uncultured Luteolibacter sp.
GCCATTGCCGAAGTCATTCACCAGTCCAATGCCGCCGGCGACATCATCTCCATGCATCACGTTGGCACTGCAGGCATCGGAGCAGGCCTCGCCAAGATGTGCTTCGGGAACCAAATCGGCGCTACCATCAAAGTCGACGCCGACCTCACTGCCAGCGCCACCCTCAGCTTCCTGATCGAACACAGCGAAGACCTCCCCGCCGACCTCAAGGCTCAAGAAATTGGCATGACGGTTTCTGAGCCCACGCTCACCTTGAATGGTGAGGCTCATGCCCTCTCCGAACTTCAGTCTGCTTGGGAAGGAACCCTCGAGCCTGTCTATCCAACGCTGCCCGAGGAAACCGAAACTCAGATGATCGACGTGCCGCTCTTCAGCACCTGCATGAGCGACCACGCCTCTAGCACTGTCGTTCAGCCCAAGGTCATTATCCCCGCCTTCCCCGGCACCAACAGCGAATACGATTCCGCTAAATCCTTCCGCGAAGCGGGTGCCGAAGCCGAGATCCTCGTCTTCCGACACCTCACCACCGAACACATCGAAGCCTCGAGCGAGAAACTCGCTGCGGCCATCCAAAGCTCTCAGATCCTGATGCTACCAGGCGGCTTCAGTGCCGGTGACGAGCCCGACGGCTCCGCCAAGTTCATTGCCACCGTGCTGCGCAACCCGCGCATCACCGATGCCGTGATGGATCTCATCAAGAACCGCGACGGCCTCATTCTCGGCATCTGCAATGGCTTCCAAGCGCTCATCAAAACGGGACTCGTACCCTACGGCGAAATCCGCCAGCCGGATGCCGATTCCCCTACCCTCGTCCACAACGACATCAGCCGTCACATCTCCTGCTACGCCACCACCCGCGTGGTCAGCACCCAGTCCCCATGGATGGCGCAATCTCAGGTCGGCGATCTCCACGCTGTGCCACTCTCCCATGGCGAAGGCAAATTCATGGCCAGCGAAGCCATGGTGAAGGAACTGGCTGAGAAGGGTCAAATCGCCACGCAATACTGCGATGCACAAGGCCGCCCCTCCATGGATCCACGCATCAACCCCAACGGCTCCGTTGCCGCCATCGAAGGCATCACCAGCCCTTGCGGTCGTGTGCTCGGCAAGATGGGCCACAGCGAACGCGCCGGCGCCCAAGTCGCCAAGAACATCCACGGCGACAAACTCCAGCCCATCTTCAAGGCGGGCGTGGGTTATTTCTCCTAGGCACTACAAAACGGCTCCTTCATTGCACTTGTCGTGATTTTCACGATGCCGTTTGATGATGTCATGTTTGATAAAGCCGACATCCTCATGACCACCGTGATGCGCGGAGAGATGCCCGTGGGTGTCATCTTTGCCCTCTTCATTGTCGCCTTCATCGCGATCGCTGTCGTCAGCCACATCATGGAAAAAAAGCGGCGACAAGCGCTGCAGGCCGTTGCCGCCCAATTGGGTCTGAGTTTCTCACATCAAAGGGACCGCACCATCTCCAGCCGCTACGGTTTTCTCGAACGCATTGATCGTGGCCGCAATCGCTATGCCTACAACGTCATGCAGGGAACGGCCGCCGATGGCTCACCCGTTTGCCTGTTCGATCACCACTACGAAACCAAAAGCCGTGACAGCAAGGGACGCACCAAAACCACGCACCACTATCACGCCGTCTATACCCTCACCCTACCCAAGAGCTTCCCTGAACTGATCATCGAGCCTGAAGGTTTCTTTTCCAAAATCGCCCAAGCATTGGGCTTTGATGACATTGATTTTGAGTCCCTGGAATTTTCCAAACGCTACAAGGTAAAGAGCCCGGACAAAAAGTTCGCTTACGACGTCTGCAACGCACAGATGATTGACTACCTTCTCGGCCAGGAGAACCTTGCTATCGAACTGGAATCCAACGTTCTGGCCATCGTCTTCAACCGCCGCATGCGCCCTGACAATGTGGCACCGAGCTACGAGCGACTTCAGAAGATCCGCTCGCTCATGCCCAATTATCTTTTTAGCTGAACACAACATGGAACCCGTCTTCATCATCACCGGACTCATCGTCCTGCTGCCACTGATCTTCGTGATCGTGACCTACAACGGCTTGGTCACCATCCGAAACCACGTTAAGGATGCTTGGGCCAACATCGACACCGAACTCAAACGACGCTACGACCTGATTCCCAATCTGGTCTCGTGCGTCAAGGGCTACGCTGCCCATGAGCAAGCCACCCTTGAGAAGGTGGTTGAACTGCGTAAGCAATGCATGAACAACCAGGGCGGCGTCGCACAACAAGCCTTCAGCGAGAAACAGCTTGTTGGCGGCCTCGGCCAACTCTTCGCACTCTCCGAAAGTTATCCCGATCTCAAAGCCAGTGAGAACTTCCTTCAACTGCAGCAGGAACTGGTGAATACCGAGGACCGGATCCAGGCGGCCCGTCGATTCTACAACGGCAACGTCCGCGATTACCGCAATAAGACCCAGGCTTTTCCCTCCAACATCGTCGCCGGGATCTTCGGATTCCCTCCGGGAGCCGAAGAATTTTTCGAAGCCGATGCCGCCGAGCGAGAAGCAGTAAAAGTTGATATTTAGAGGGTTACAGCATTAATTTCACCCAATCTATCAGTTTTCGTCATAACTGGCACGCAATATGCTTTCACTTTTGTAGCCGCCGTCGTATTCTGCCCGCAGGTCATTTGTGCCTGCCATGCCCGAGTCCTTCCTCCAGCAGAATCTCTCCCAGACGCAGACGCTCGCGCCCCAGATGCGCAAGAGCCTGGAAATTCTGCAGGCGGGCAGCATGGAGCTCAGCCAGATCATCAATCAGGCGCTGGAGAACAACCCCACTCTCGAGGATGTCACCGAATCGGTCTCGCTGGATGAGATCAATGGTGATCCTGAAGAGAACGATCACCTCGAGGGACTTAATGAGACCGACGACGATTGGCGTGATCGCAGCATCATGGATGGCAGCATCCAACCGTGGACCCAAGACGATGAAGAACGTCGCCAGCACTTCCACGATTCCATGGTCGCCCCGGAGACCTTGCAACAACACCTGCAGCAGCAACTCGACTTCTCCATGGTCGATCCTGAAGTCAGCAAGGCAGCCACCGCCATCCTCGGCAACCTCGATGAACGCGGTTTTCTTGATCTGCCACTGCGCGACCTCGGTATCCGCCTGGATCTCGATCACGAAGATTTGGATCAGGCGCTAGCTCTCGTGCAGTCCTTCGATCCTCCCGGCGTCGGCGCCAAGGACATTCCTGACTGCCTGATGATTCAGCTCGAGCGTCAAGGCCGCGTCGACTCCATCGAATACCGCATCGTACGCGATCACCTCGAAGCCCTTGCCAGAAAACGCCACCCACAGATCGCAAAGACACTCGGCACCAGCGTCGAACGCATCACTGAAGCTGCCGCCAGCATCGGCCGCCTAACACCCAACCCTGGTGGTGATTTCAACCCGGGAGGCAATCCCTACATCCAACCGGATGTCATCATCGAAACCAACGAGGATGGCATGCTCGAAGCACGCCTCACCGGTGAACAGCTACCCAACCTGCGCATCAACGACTTCTACAAGGACATGATCGGCAAGCAGGGCCTCGACACCAAGGCCCGCACCTTCCTGCGCGAACAGATCCGAGATGGTCGTAGTCTGATTCGCTCCGTTGCCCTTCGTCAGGAAACCATCCTCGCCATCGCCCACCAACTCATCGCCCGTCAGCAGGACTTCTTCGACAAAGGCCCGCGCTTTCTGAAACCACTGACCATGAACGAAGTTGCCGACGCGCTCAGCATGCACGCCACCACCATTTCACGTGCGGTGGCGGGCAAGCACATCCTCACTCCCCAGGGACTGGTGGAAATGCGATCCTTCTTCGCCACCGGCTATCAGACCGAAGGCGGGGCACAGGTCTCCAACGCAGGAGTTCGCGAGGCCATCCAGCAACTCGTGGACAACGAAAATCAAAGCAAGCCGCTCTCGGACGAAGCACTGACCAAGGCCTTGGCCAAACAGGGCATCAAGGTCGCACGTCGCACGGTCGCCAAATACCGTGAGCAGCTCAACATCCTGCCCTCCCACCTGCGGAAAAGCTACTGAACCTGTTCCCAAGAATCCGTGAGCACGATGCGTAAACTTGTCCTAAATCTGGACATACCGAGCCCAAATCTAAGAATTGCGAGCACCGCATAATCTGCTATTTTTCTCGCGCGTCCCCCCATTCCGCGCACCCCCCAACCCATCAACCCATGAGCGACGAATTATTTGAAGCCCCAAGCCTCGAATACCTGAGCGGACATCTGCCCCAGTTCGAGTTTGAGGATTTCATCGCCCAAGGCGGCATGGGCGCCGTTTATCGCGCCTGCCAAATCTCCCTGGACCGCACCGTGGCAATCAAGGTACTGCCCCACGAGTTGGGCGAGAACGAGGAGTTCCGCGACTCCTTCTCCAAGGAGGCCAAGGCGATGGCCAAGCTCAACCATCCCAACCTGATCGGCGTCTTCGACTCCGGAGACGTGGACGGCATGCCCTACATCGTCATGGAATACATCGAGGGCAGCTCACTGCACGATGCCTGCTGGGGTGAGAAACTCGAAAGCGATCGCGCCGTTGCGATTGTCAAAGGTATCTGCGACGGCCTTGTCGATGCTCACAAGCACGGCATCATCCATCGCGACATCAAGCCGGCCAACATTCTTCTGACCATCGACGCCGTTCCCAAAATCGGCGACTTCGGCCTCGCCCATCCCTCCGACTCCGATGAGTTGGGCCTGATCATGGGTACCCCCGGCTACACGGCCCCGGAAGTCTATCAGGACCCAAATCTGGCCGGCGTTCTCGCTGATCAATACTCGGTGGGCATGATCCTTCACCAACTGCTGACCGGCATCGACCCGGCCGGCACCGACGGTCCCCCGACGGTCCCCACCGGCAACATCAAGCTCGATGGCATCTGGCGCAAGGCCACTCAGCTCGACCCAGCAAAACGCTACCCGTCCATCGCCGACATGTCGGCGGATCTTGAACTCTGGAAGCAAGCCAAAGCCGCTCCACCAGCTGCAGCAGTTGCTGCGCCTGCCGGAAGAGCGCTCAATGTGGGAGCCCCCCAAATGGCCGCAAGCCCGCCGATACAATTGAAGTCGGCCAAGAGCGGAGGCAAACTGCTCAAAGTCGTCCTGCTGGGTCTACTCGCTGCGGGTGGCTGGTTTGGTTACGGCTACTACAAGGACAATCAGGAAGCTATCGACCAGAAGATCACCGGCAAGGAACAACCGGGAGTTCCATCAACAGACAACCCGCGCACCGCATCCAACTCTCCAGCCGGCAAGCCTCCCAAACAAAATCCGAAAGCTTCCGGCGGAAACAATCGAAACACCGCCGGCAACACATCCTCAGGTAAGGATCGGCTGACTCCCAAGGAAAGGCGTGAGCTCCGAGATAAGCGGAGATCCGCTAATAGAGACAATGCCACCCCCCGTGTCCCTACTCCCACCATCCCCGATCCAACTCCAGCACCCCGCCCGGCAGCTCCCACCATTCAGCCCGGCGACCCCGAACTGAGAGAGAAGGCCATCGCTTTGATTCTTGATGCTCGCGCCAAAAGGGATGCTCTGCTCGACAAGAACTCCCAAGAGTTCCGCCGTCTCGTCGAATATGAAGCGGCACGCGCTGCCCGTGATGACTCCAGAATGTATGAGCAACTCCGCAAGGATACCGCAAGCGGTTGGCTTCCAGAACCGGATGACATGCCCAATGTGAGTGAGGCGGTCTCGCGAGAACACCGCAACGCCTACCGCCTACAGGACTCCATCAAATCCAAACATGAGGCAGAACTGACGCGCATCCGCGATTACTATGTGCCCATGCTGGAGAAGGCCGCTAAAGCCACCTCAGATGAAGAGAAGAAGGAGCGACTGATCGCGCAAGCCAACCGAGCTAGCGATCTCAACACGTGGGTGGCGACACTGGCACCTGAGGCGAATCGTTAGGCGAATCGTTAAGCGGCCCACATATTAATTTTGTTCATATTTCCGGTTTGCGTGACCGGCTATGATGATAGATTTTGATAGATTGCATCCATCTGGGTGCAAGTTTGTCCATATAAAATAGATTATATTGTGACAATATCATCAAATATTGAACGAATGCATTGTGAAACTAACTCTAATCGTTATTTTTACAGCCTCTCTTCCCTTTTCTTCCCATGAGTGACG
Organism: uncultured Luteolibacter sp.; assembly: GCA_964541125.1. GTDB lineage: Bacteria > Verrucomicrobiota > Verrucomicrobiia > Verrucomicrobiales > Akkermansiaceae > Luteolibacter. The sequence goes on from CAZIPY010000412.1 coordinate 6,194, forward strand.
CTGCATTCCAAGCACCCAGCCTAGAGTTTCTCGCCGAGAAACTTCCCCAGTACCAGTTCATTGGTTTCATTGCTCAGGGCGGCATGGGCGCGGTCTACAAGGCCCGCCAAATTTCGCTCGATCGCGAAGTAGCGATCAAGATCCTCCCTCAGGAATTGGGTGAGGATGAGGAATTCCGCGAGTCCTTCACCAAGGAGGCCAGGGCCATGGCCAAGCTCAATCATCCCAACCTCATCGGGGTTTACGATTCTGGCGATGTCGACGGCATGCCCTACATTGTCATGGAGTACGTTGAAGGGTCCTCGCTTCACGATTCTTGCCACGGCAAAGAGGTCGAAGCCGGTCAGGCCGTCACCATCGTCAAGGCCATCTGCGATGGGCTGAGCGATGCTCACGAAAACGGCATCATTCACCGCGACATCAAGCCGGCCAACATCATGCTCAACACCAAGGCCATTCCCAAAATCGGTGACTTTGGCCTCGCCCACCCCTCCGACTCCAATGAGACCGGTCTGATCATGGGCACTCCGGGTTATACGGCCCCCGAGGTCTTCAAGGATGCCAGCCAAGCTGGCGCCCTAGCCGATATCTACTCGGTCGGTATGATCTTCCATCAACTCCTGACTGGCACTGATCCTGCCGGCACCGAAGGCCCGCCGATTGAAGGTGTGGGCAACATCCGCCTCGATGCCATCTGGCGCAAGGCCACCCAACCTCACCCGCAAAGCCGCTATGGCTCGGTCAAAGAGATGGGCATGGAGCTGCAGAAGTGGCTGGATAGCAAAACCGGCTCATTGGTGGTCGGTGGTCCCGTCAAGGAGGGCGGAGCACTCAGCACCAAGAAGCCCACTGCTGCGGTTAACGTCCCCGGCAAACAGACCGCTGGGGTCAACTTGCCCAACAAGATGACCTCCCCAGTGAATGTGCCCAACCCGAACACCGCACCGGTATCGCTGCCAGCCGCGAACCAAGGGCCTGGTTTTGGCATGCTCATGAAGGTGGCCGCCATCGGCGTCCTCGGCGCCGCGGTCTGGTTCACCTACGGACTCCTGCAGGAGAACAAGGATAAGATCAACCAGATGACGGGCAACGATCACGACGAGACCGTCGAGCCATCCATCCCGGGAACCGAAGGAGCTACGCCCGTGGAAGTGGTCAAGGTCGATCCGGTCACCCCCACTCCTGTCACTCCGACACCCGTGACTCCCACCCCAGTCACTCCTGAACCTGTCGTTCCCGACCCTGATCCAGTGGCGGTCACTCCCACTCCGGTAACTCCTGAACCTGTCACTCCCACTCCCGTTACTCCGACACCTGTGACCCCCACCCCGGTCACGCCCGAGCCTGTCAATCCCGTCGCCTCGAACCCCGAGCCCAAGGAAGATCTCCCTCCTGGCGATCCTGCATTCCGCCAGCGTGCTGCCGAACTCATTCTCGGTGCTCGCAAGAAGCGCGATGCGCTGCTGATGAAGAACGCCAATTCCTTCCAGTTCGACCTCAAGAACCACGCCCGCGGCGCCGATGCCTCCATGGCCGAGTTTCTGAACAACTTCGCCGCCGCCTGCAGCACCGGTTGGTTGCCCGAACCCAGTGCCCTACCCTCACTGGAAGCCAAAGTCGCCAAGGACTACAACGAGGCTCGCGAAGAACAGACCCAAATCCTCGCCAAGCATCAGTCTGAAGTCGCTAACATCCAGAAGTTCTATATCCCCGCTCTCATGAAGAAGGCTGATGAAGCCGGGGACGCGCAACTCAAGAAGCAGCTCATTGCTCAGGCCAACCGCGCCAACAACATCAACGACTGGGTCACATTGCTCGCCCCGGAACCTGAGCGCGTGGCCATTGCCGCGATCAAGGGACCTGTTGGTGGGGGTGGCAGTTTCGCTGGGCGATGGGAAGTCACCTCCGACAACTTCACCATATACAACTGCAGTGCGGACGGCACTTTTGTTGTCGAAGGCCGTGGCTGGACCGGGACATGGGAAGCACAATCCGACGGCACGATCAAGGTGCAGATGCAGACGAAAGCACCTCATTTTCTCAAGCGAGTTGGAGATGCATGGGAAGCACCAAACGGCAGAAACAAAGTCATCCGCTTTGTGCGGGTCGGAGCCGGCTCCATCACGGAAATGAAAGCAGGCCTCGCGAGCGGCGAAGCCCACGCTAAGGACTTCGTCGGCAAATGGGACAAAGAAGGCGGAGGCGTTCCCATGCGCTGGGAGGTTGACCGCGACGGAACAGTCACTATGTACGACGAACACGGCAGCAAGAAGCCTTGGACTGGCGTTTGGAAGGCGCTCCCCGATGGTTCCATCTGGATGCAATTGGCCTCCAAGAAGCCTTACGAATTCGTCAAACGCGGGAATGGTTGGATTACTCGGGTCAATCCAAGCATGACGCTGACTCCTGGCAAGTGGTGAAGCTTGTGACTCGCTGATACCACGACTTGCATGATGCTTCATGCACGCCGAAGCTCATCCTACCCTTGGATGAAGAATCGGACATCACCCTGAGCGAGGACGACTGGACCCGGGTCGGCAGCTATCCGCACATGGATGCCGCTCAGGATCACGCCTTGGTGGTCCTTGCCATGGGTCTCCCCTGTTGGATCGAAGTCTTTCCGGATCGTGGAGAGTATCTCCTGCTGGTGGCGCCACAGGCTGCCGAACGCGTTAGTAAGGAGCTCCGGGAATATGATGGTGAACTGGAACAACAGCGATCTCATTCCAAAGTGGATCACAGCAGCTTCACCCATTCACCCGGCTGGACTGTCTATCTGCTGTGGTTGGTCATCCTGGTCATCGTCCATCGCCTCCAACCGCGTTATCCAGAACTCGTCGATTTCGGAGCATCATCCAGCATCGGGCTGATTGAGCACTGGCAGTTGTGGCGGCCCTTTACCGCTCTATTTCTGCATGCCGACATGGAGCATCTGTTGAGTAATCTCCTCAGTGGACTGATCTTCACCTCCTTGGTCGCAACTTCCATGGGTGCGTGGCGGGGATGGCTGCTAATCCTGCTCAGTGGAACACTCGGTAACGCCACCACCAGCATTCTGGTGTATCCAGAGCCCTATCAGTCCATTGGCGCCTCCACCGCAGTCTTCGCGGCCTTGGGCATCCTCTCCGGACTGGGCCTGGCCTGGATGCTTCGCTTTCGCAGGCAAGTTCCTTGGTTGCGCGTCAGCGCACCGGTCATCGGCGGCGTGGTCGTGCTCGGCATGACCGGGTCAGGTATCCCGGATGGCAACACCGACGTGATGGGTCACGTCTTCGGCTTTGTCGCCGGTGTCATTGCCGGCGCACTCTGGGGCAGCCTGTCGAAGCTCAGCTATAAAGCGAGTTCCGGAACTTCGAAGGCGGAATCCGATGCACGGATTTGAAGACCCGCGAGAAGTGGAAGGGATCCTTGTAACCCATGCGCTGAGCTACTGAACGCACACTGGCGTCGTCCTCTAGAAGAAGGCGTGAGGCATAGTCCATGCGCAGACGGGTGAGGAACTGATAGGGGCTCTCATCGTGGAAGCGGGCGAAGAGGCGGCAGAGATAGGCGGCTTCCACACCGCATCCCTTGGCTACGGCTTCGAGGCTCTGCAGATCCAGGTAACCATCCTCGATGTAGCCGCGGGCGCGGCTGTAGGTGAGATAGGCAGGAGAATCGGTGTCGATGTTGCCGGCCGAATCGTCGAGGCAGAGCAGAAGCAGTTCGCGCACGATCAGGGAGCACAGCGATTCGGTGAGCTTGGACTTACGGACGCCGCGCTCGATCAGCATGCTGAAGCTGCGGCGCACCGACTCACCGCGGTGGCAGTGGGCCATCATGTTTGCGGGGATGTCATACTCCTTGAAGAAGGCATCCACTTCGGAGCCATGGAAGGTTACGAAGTACTTGCCGAGCGGATTGTCTTTGGAGGTCTCGATCTTGTGGGGAGTGCCAGGGCCGTAGATGAAGAAACTGCCGGGATGCAGGTCATACTGCTTACCGTCGAGTTTGAGCCGACCTTCACCACGGTCAACGAACTCCAAGCAATACCAATCCAAACTCTGGCGATCGATGCGGTAATCAGGTCGGCACCGCTCAAAGCCGCCGCTGGCCACGACGAAGTCCTGATCTGCTGAAGATTCGAGGAAAAACAGGCGGGAGAGTTCAACCTGCTTGGAAATGTAGTCCGGGGTTTCTTGGAGCTCGTTCACGGCGCAGATGAGACCACAGCAGTCCATGATAAACGATCCAAATTTTGACAGCGTGGACAAAAAATCATCGAGTAACCTGTCCCAATTTATGCAGGTTTTGCTAGGAACAAATCGTCCATTCAAAAATCAGCATGCTTTGACACGTGAATATGTATGAAAAGTATCTGGTCACAAAACGTCAGGATGGATATTTTTCCCACATAACCCTACATCCCCCCCATGAAGCGCATTTATCCAAAAATCGGCATTCGACCAACCATTGATGGACGGCTCGGTGGCGTGCGTGAATCCCTCGAAGCCCGGACCATGCAACAGGCCGAGGCCGTGGCTGCCTTCTTTTCCAAACATTTGCACTACCCAGACGGCTCCAAAGTCGAATGCGTCATCGCCGATTCCTGCATTGGCGGAGTCGCAGAAGCCGCCGCCTGTGCCGATAAGTTCCGCGCCAAAAACGTGGGAGTCTCCCTTACCGTCACCCCCTGCTGGTGCTACGGCTCCGAAACCATGGACATGGACCCGCACACCCCCAAGGCGGTGTGGGGCTTTAATGGCACCGAGCGTCCGGGAGCCGTCTACCTCGCTGCCGTGCTTGCCGGTCACACCCAAAAGGGCCTCCCCGCTTTCGGCATCTACGGCAAAGATGTTCAAGCTGCAGACGATTCCAAAATTCCAGCTGACGTTCAGGACAAGCTCCTGAGCTTCGCCAAGTGCGGGCTCGCTGTCGCCCTGATGCGCGGCAAGTCGTATCTATCCATCGGCGGCACCTCCATGGGCATCGCCGGTTCGGTGGTGGATCCCGCCATGTGGGAGAAGTGGCTTGGCATGCGAGTCGAAGCCATCGACATGACTGAGATGGTGGGCCGCATGCAGAAGGGTCAGTACGATACCAAGGAATTCGAGGAAGCCCTCGCTTGGACCAAGAAGCATTGCAAGGAAGGCAAGGACACCAACGCACCTGAAACCCAACGCAGCCGCGAGCAACTCGATCAGGAATGGGATGACAGCGTGAAGATGGCACTGATCGCCCGCGACCTCATGGTCGGCAACCCCAAGCTCCGAAACAAGAAGGTCAACGGCATCAAGCTCACGGAGCAGTCTCTCGGTCACAACGCCATTGTCGCCGGTTTTCAGGGACAACGCCAATGGACCGACCATTTCCCCAATGGCGACTACATGGAGGCCATCCTGAACTCATCTTTCGACTGGAACGGCAAACGTGCGCCCTACCTCCTCGCCACCGAGAACGACGCCCTCAATGGCGCCGGCATGCCCTTCCGCCACCTGCTCACCCACACCGCCCCGATCTTGGCCGATGTCCGTACCTATTCCATTAAGGATGCGATCAAGCAAGCCAGCGGCAAGGCTTTGAAACATCCTTTAGTGAAGGACGGCATTCTTCACCTCATCAACTCCGGTCCCGCTGCCCTCGATGGCACCGGTGAGCAGAGCATCAATGGTGAGCCTGCAATGAAGCCGCATTGGAAGATCACCAATGCCGAAGTCAACAAATGCCTCAAGGCCACCTCCTGGCATCCCTCCATCACCGAATACTTCCCCGGCGGTGGAATGAGCACGCGCTACCGCACCAAAGGTGGCATGCCCGCGACCATGATCCGCCTCAACCTCGTCGACGGTCTTGGTCCCGCCCTGCAAGTCGCCGAGGGTCACACCATCGACCTTCCCGATGGCGTGCATGATGCCCTCGATCAACGCACCAATCCCACCTGGCCCACCACCTGGTTCGCTCCCAAACTGACTGGAGAGGGCGCTTTCAGAAGCGCCTACGAGGTCATGAACCAATGGGGCGCCAACCACTGCGTCATGAGCTATGGCCACGTCGGCCACCTCTACCTGACTTTGGCCTCCATGCTGCGCATCCCCGTCTACATGCATAATGTGGAGGAAGATCGCGTGTTCCGACCCAGCGCCTGGCGAGCCTTCGGCACCGCAGACCTCGAAGGGGCAGACTTCCGCGCCTGCAAGAACTACGGCCCGCTCTACGGCAAGGTTTGATGTCCTTCCTTCGTTCTTGGTTTTTCGCCTCAAAAACGGGAGAAAACCAGCGAACCTATGGAAGACCAGCCCAAGCCTCTCTGGATTCCGATCATCGGCTACCTCATCATGGCAGGTGGCTTAAGCTCCTTTGGGAGTATGATGGTCTCTTTTGTCACCGATTCTACCCAAATTGATCTCGGCTTTCTCTTCATTTGGGCAGGAGTAGGCTTCATCCAGCATCATCGGGGATCCGCCAAGTTCATCGCAGGCTGTTCGATCTTGCTCTCACTCATCGGCCTTTGTTTCGTCGTTGCTGCGATCTTCTTTCCCAAGGGTATCGAAGGCCCCAACTTTTTCGGTGATGCCGCATACGGCGTAAGAGCCTCAGCTGCCATCATTGGGCTGGTTATCGCGGCTTTGCCCGCTTGGCTGGCAAAAACCATTCACAGGAACAAGGATCTGTTCACCAACACGGAAGCCACCTTCAACCCCAAGGATTTAAACCGGAGTCACATTCCTCCTATCGCCACTATCGTTGTCTTGGTGATTCTCCTGTCGCTTACAGAATATACCATGCATCGTCAGGAGAAGTTGGTGGGTGAAATTGAGTTTTACGAAGTCCTCGTTCACCCCACCGATGCGGAGACCGGCGAAGTCATGACCACGAATGTCAGCCACTCGCACGAAATCTTGGACAATGGTGGCTACACTCGCTCGTCCTGGACACAATCTGGAAGCGAAGGCCTGACGCTTAGCTATGTTTCCACTCCACCCCTCAAGGTGATCATCAAACTCAGCCGAGAAGGCTACGAGGATGTGGATCACGAAATCGAAATCCTCGACAGTCAAACCGTTGCGGTCGAGATGGAGCGCAAAGCAAAAACGTCCGAAGCGGAATCTGACCCGGACGAACCCTCAGATCCATGAGCGCCTCAGGATACACCATGCCGCCAGAATGGGCGCCTCAGGAAGCCTTGTGGCTTTCGTGGCCGGTAGCTGACCCGCGCCATTGGGATGGCAAGAAGGCCGAACTCATCGAGGCCAAGTTTGCTGAGATTGCTGCGGCAGTCTCTGAGTTCGAGACCGTCCGTATCAATGTGGGAGCCAAGGACCAGGACAAGGTTCTCGAACTCTGCAACCGCGCCAAAGCCGTAATGGAGAGCGTCGAACTCTTTGACCATCCACACAACGATGTCTGGTGTCGCGACCACGGCCCCATCTTTGTGAAGAGCAAGGAAACTGGGGAAGTCTCCCTTACCGATTGGGAGTTTAACGCATGGGGCGAAAAGTTTGAGCCCTGGGACCTCGATAACTCCATCCCCTCTCAACTTTCCAATTCGCTAGGTATGAAGCGCATCGAAGGCGGCATGGTCTTGGAAGGCGGTGCCATCGAAGTAAACGGCAAAGGCCAACTGCTCACCACTGAAGCCGTCCTCTTGAACCCAAACCGTAACCCTCAGCTCTCCAAAGACGAGATCGAACAGAAGCTACGCGATGGATTGGGTGTGTCCGACATCCTCTGGCTCAAGCAGGGCATCGAAGGCGACGACACCGATGGCCACATCGTCGTCCTCGCGCGTTTCATTGATACCAACACCGTCCTCGCCGCCACGGACACGGGCATCAACCAAGCCATCCTCGAGGACAACCTCAGTCGCTTGCGCTCCTTCAACTTCGAAGTCATCGAACTCCCCCTCCCTGAAGCCTGCGAAGTGCCCGGCTGGCGTCTGCCCGTGCTCCCCGCGTCTTACGTCAACTTCGTCATCCTCAACGGCGGCGTGCTGGTCCCCACCTTCCGTCAGGCCAAGAATGACGACCGAGCACTGGGCATGATCCGCGAGCTCTTCCCCGGCCGCGAAGTCAAAGGCATCGACTGCCTCGATCTGGTCGAAGAAGGCGGCACCCTGCACTGCATCTCCATGCAGCAGCCGGCTTGATTCACTTATTAGCCGCAGCTTCTGCTACCACGTTATTCTTCGCTGAATCCATGATCACTCGAGATATGATATGGACTGGGCACTCTGATAAATATTGATCCAAACTAGTGAGGCCCACGTTACTTGGCGGTGTGAATTTGAGAATCGTCACCACCAACTCATTGTCTTTGGTCTTATCCAGAATAGCTCCGATCAGAAAATTTTCCGAGGTTGTAGCAAACTCCCATCCCTTGCCCGCCAGGTTGATGGCCCTTACCTCATCATAGAGCCCTTTCTGTTTTTCTGGGCCCAACTTCCCTACCTCTTTGAGGAGGGTACGCATTCTCACATTGAAATCACCCGCGGTTTTACTATCCGCAGTCGTTTCTGCCAACTTCATGAAGCGCGTTACTTCCTCATGCCCAATCTCATCAGCCATACAGAATGACCGACCGAGCAGAAAAAGGAAAATCGCAGCGCTTCTAAGCAAATTCATGACACCACTTCGATTCGTGATACTGGCGCAATTCGTGATCAAAAACCACATTAAACCCGCTTCGCAGCATCAGCCTCCAACCAAGCCCACATGGACTCGAGGCCGGCGCGGACTTGATCCTTGGTCGCGGCGAGGTCGTCACCCGCGGGTGACTTACCGAAGAGGTAGAACTTGATCTTGGGCTCCGTGCCAGAGGGGCGAACCGCAAAGCGGCGGCCGTCTTCCAGATCCACGAAGAGCATCTTCTCCTTGGGCAGGAGGTCGCCTTCCTGATCGTAGATGTCGTCCTTGGCAAAATTCTGCACTTTCACCACGGCGCTGCCATCAACCTCGCTGGGCGGATTGTCGGCAAAGCTCGCAGCGAGGGCGGCAATCTTGGCGGCACCATCAGCACCCTCCATGACCATGGCCTTGCCGATTTCGAGGTAGTAGCCGTATTCGGTGTAAATGTCGTCAAGCAGTTCAGGCAGGGTCTTGCCGACTGAAAGCCCATAAGCCGCCACTTCGGCGAACATCAGGGTGGCACCATTGGCATCCTTGTCGCGCACCGAGTCGGAACCGAGGTAGCCGTAGCTCTCCTCGCCACCGAAGACAAAGAAGCGGGAGTATTCCAAGCGCACCTTGCGAGTCGCTTCTTCGCTCAGCGAACGGTAGTCGCCCTTCTTGTCCGCAGGGATCGCCGCCTCGTATTCGC
>CAZIPY010000413.1:0-2353 GCA_964541125.1 uncultured Luteolibacter sp.
GAGATCGAGGCCGAGTGCTTGACCCAATCCGAGGCCTTCGGCGAGAGCAGCCGTGTTGATGTTCATCACCATGTTGACGAGCGCCTTCACCTGAGCGGCTTTGCCGATGGGGCCGATGTAGCGCAGCGAGGCGGAGAGATCCTTGAGTAGCGCCTCGTTGGCATTGAAGACGGCTTCGTCGCCGCCGATCATCAGGTAGAGTTCGCCGTTGCGGGCCTGGGGAATGCTCGAGGCCATGCAGGCTTCCAAGGCACTGGCGCCGGCGGCTTGGCAGGCCGTGTCCACTTCCTGTTGCAGCTCGGGGCTGAGAGTGGCGCAGTTGATGAAGACCTTGCCGGAGGCGTCCTTGAGTAGGTTGTCTGCGGTGAAGATCTCGCGCATCGCGCCGTCGTCAGTGACCACGGTGAAGATGATGTCCGCGTTGGCGGTGACTTCGCTCAGGCTAGAGGCTGCGGTGCAGCCCAGCTCTGCGGCCAGTTCCTCGGCCGCGGGGGCGTGAATGTCCTGCACCACGCTGACCTCGTGACCACAATCCTTGAGCCGACGTGCCATGTTGGCACCCATGCGACCGACTCCGACCATACCGATTTTCTGTGACATGGGCGTAATGTGATTACCAATCCGCTTCCTGTCCACGAGAGATCGTCTCTTCTGCTTCTTCAGGAGTCTTTTTTGAGCCCTTATCGATCGGCGGGGGCTTTGGAGCCTTGGGTTTGCGGAGCAAGATGTAGGGAATGGCGAGTAGGAAGCCGATCCAGGTGCCGCGAATTCCTCCTCTAGCTATCAGTCCCTCAACGTCCCGGTCGATGGGAACGTCGGCAATCACGGGCTTGCTGTGCATGTGCAGGGGGTCCGCAGGCGCCCTCGCATTGATGCTTTCGGCAGCCTGTTTCAACTTCAATGCTTGCAACAACTCCATATCCATTTCGAATTCACGCTTAGCGTCTAGGTAGTCCTGAGTGTGCAGCGCCCGCTTGATTGCATCTTCGTTCGTCAAATTTTCACCCTCGCCGATCTTTTTGGATTTGGCGATCATCGCCAACACCTTGCGCCGCTCTTCAACCTTATCGCTCTGCTCTCGAACCGCCCTGTTTAACTCGCGTAGATATCGCTCCGATTCCCACTGTGAGCGTTCTTTGATGTAGTTGGAATAGCTGGCTGGAATTTCTTCTGCGATATCACGGGCATGCATTTTGTCGACATCTCGAACCCGGATCGAGATCAGGCTCGTGCCTTCCACAACTTCGACTGTGGTGATCGCCTGCAGGCGCTCTATACAGCGTTGCTCCCCGAGGTTCCAAAAATTGACGAGTTCAAGATTTTCGATGACTCGCTCAAACACCTCCCGGCTGGTCATGACCTTGCAAGCGGTTTGAATGGTGAGCTCTTCAGTCTGTGGTCCGCCACTCATGCCTACGGAGTCCTGCGTGATTTCCACCAGAGCCTCGCTCTCGAATTTGATGGGCATCAGGTAGGCCACCAAGCCGGCATAGAACAGGCCGGCGATGGCTCCGAGACAGGTCCAGATGGTGCCCGGGACGAGGAAGCGTTTGTTCATGGGGCTTAAATCATCATGGGGGTGATGGAATGTCGATCTTGGCCTGCAAATACAGGCTTTTCCCGTGGTTGACCCCCGCCCGCGTGATTGCTAGCTTCCGCGGCCCCAGCCCCTCATGAGTGCCCCCAACTACAAAGACACGCTGTCGCTGCCGCAGACGACCTTCCCGATGCGCGGCGACCTGGTGAAGAACGAGCCCAAGCGCCTCGAGCGTTGGGAGAGCGAGGGCCTGTATCAGAAGATTATTGGCCGCCGCCGCGAGCAGGGCGCACCCGAATTCATTCTCCACGACGGCCCGCCATTCGCCAACGGCGACGTCCACATGGGCACCGCCCTCAACAAGCTGCTCAAGGATCTGGTGGTGAAGTCCAAGACCATGGCCGGTCACACCGTGCCCTACATCCCCGGTTGGGACTGCCACGGACTGCCCATTGAATTCAAAGTGGTCAAGGAGGCCGCCGGCCTCGAGCCCGCGGAAATCCGCCGCCGCTCCGCCGACTTCGCCCGCAAGTACATCGACATCCAACGCGGTTCCTTCCGTCGCTTGGGAGTCTTCGGTGATTGGGATAACCCCTACCTCACCATGGATCCCGGCTACGAGGCCGACATTCTGCGCGTGTTTGCCAAGCTGGTGGACAGCGGATGCGTCTATCAGAGCAAAAAACCGGTGCAGTGGTCCTACGGCGCCAAGACTGCGCTTGCCGAAGCCGAGGTGGAGTACGCCGACAAAGTCAGCCCGGCCATCTTCGTGAAGTTCGAGTTGGTGACTGGTGATCTCGCTGGAAAGGCATCAAT
>CAZIPY010000414.1:0-17713 GCA_964541125.1 uncultured Luteolibacter sp.
CTGAGCGCATCTTTCCCTTCGATCCTGTCCCGCGCGTCATGCCTGCCGACGAGTGGGATCATCTGGAAGCCGGCCTGACCCAGCGCATCGTCGCTCTGAATCTCTTCCTCCACGACATCTACCACGAGCAGCAGATCATCAAGGACGAGGTCATTCCTGCCCACTACATCGAGAACGCCAAGCACTACCGCCCCGAGTTCCGCGGTGTCGACGTGCCGGGTGACATCTACATCCACATCTGCGGCTCCGACCTGATCCGCGGTGACGACGGCCAGTACTACGTGCTCGAAGATAACGGGCGCTGTCCATCCGGAGCCTCTTACCTGTTGGAAAACCGCAATGCCCTTAAGCGTGCCTTTCCTCGTCTGTTCGAGGACATGCAAGTGCGCTCGGTCAGCTCCTATCCACGCGAGCTGCTCAACATGCTGCATCACATTTCGCCAGGCCGTCAGCAAAACCCCAACTGTGTGCTGCTCACCCCCGGCTGCTACAACAGTGCCTACTTCGAACATTGCTATCTGGCTCGTGAAATGGGCATCGACATTGTCGAAGGACGCGACTTGGTGGTGCACGACAACTTCGTCTTCATGCGCACCACCCGTGGACTCGAACGTGTGGATGTGATTTACCGCCGTATCGACGATGACTTCATCGATCCGGTGGTCTTCCGAAAGGACTCCGTACTCGGTGTTCCCGGTCTGATGAATGCCTACCGCGCCGGCAACGTCTCTCTGGCCAATGCCGTCGGCACCGGCGTCGCCGACGACAAGGTGATCTACTACTTCGTCCCGCGTATCATCGAATATTACCTCGGCCAGAAGCCCATCCTGCCCAACGTCCCGACCTACCTCGCCTCGGAAGAAAAGGACAAGAAGTACATCCTCGATCACCTGCCCGAGCTGGTGGTCAAGGCTGCCAACGAGTCCGGTGGCTACGGCATGCTGATGGGGCCAAGCGCCGACAAGGAGGAGATCGAAAAATTCCGCGAGCTCATCATCGCCGACCCCCGGAACTACATCGCCCAACCCGTCATCTCCCTCTCCCGCGCTCCGACCTGGTGCGACGGCTCCATGCAGGGCCGCCACTTGGACCTGCGTCCATACATCGTCTATGGCAAAGACGTGAAGATCGTTCCCGGTGGACTCACCCGCGTCGCACTCAACAAGGGCTCCCTCGTCGTCAACTCATCCCAAGGCGGGGGCAGTAAGGATACCTGGGTGTTAGGTCATTAGCCCACCCGCACCCAAGGACATTAACTGCTGAATTCATGCTATCCCGCGTCGCCAACACTTTCTACTGGATGGTCCGTCATGTGGAACGGGCTGACAACCTCGCGCGGCTGATCGACGTCAACCAACAGCTGCTGCTCGACAGTGAAGAGCTCGACCGTCAACAGCTCAACGCCATCTGGGAGCCCATCATTCAAAGTGCCGGCGACGACGAAGCCTTCCATGCCCTGCATGCCGACGCCAACAGTGCCGAAGCCGTCGATTTCCTCGCCCTGGACCGGCGCAATCCCAACAGTGTGTGTTCCTGCGTGGCTCATGCTCGAGAGAACGCGCGCATGGTTCGCGACCAGCTTTCCGACGAACTGTGGGAAGAACTCAACTCGCTCTACCTCTTCGTGAATTCGGCAGATGCCTCTCGCATGCTGGCGCACGAACCGGTGCTCTTCCACCAGACCATTCGCCGTTCGGCGGTCACCTTCCTTGGCATTGCGGCCTCCACCCTTTCGCGCAACGAAGCCTGGGAGTTCATGTCGCTGGGCCGCCACTTGGAACGCGCCGACAAGACCACCCGCTTCCTCGACATCAACAGTTACCTGCCGGTTGACGATGAAAGCCCACGTGGAGCCTCTTTCGACGCCCTCCATTGGTCGGCCATCCTCCGCTCTTGCGGCGCACTCGGTGCCTACCGCGTGACCAAACGCGAAATCGATGCCCATGGCGTCTTCGACTTCCTGATCTTCGCCCGCGAGTTTCCTCGCTCGGTGTCTTTCTGCATCGAGCGGGTCGACCAAGCGCTCCATTGCATCTCGGGCAGCCCACAGGGCAGTTTTGTCAACGAGGCGGAGCGGCAAACTGGCAAGCTGCTCGCCGAGCTCAACTTCGGTTCCACTGAAGAGGCCTTCGATATCGGCCTCCATCGCTACCTCGACAGCCTGCAACAGCAGTTTAACACCATCGGCGATGCCATCTTCGAAAGTTTCGTCCTGATGCCAGAGAAGTTTCAGGTTTCCATCCCCTCGGATTCAGGCACACCATCCGCCAGCGCCTTATCGCACCCATGGCAGATGCAACAAATGCAGCAGCAGCAGTGAGCGACACCGGCACACGCCTGTCGGTGCTGCACCGCACCTCCTTCCGCTACTCGGGCCCGGTGACCCGCAGCCAGAACACCCTACATCTGGAGCCTCGCACCTTCCCGCTGCAGAAGACCATCTCGGCCATCATCCGGGTATTGCCGGCCACCCGCCTCAAGCGTTTCACTGATCTGTTCCAGAACGTGACTCATCACTTCGAGCTTCCCCAGCCACACGACAGGCTGGAGATCGAGAGTCGGATCAAGGTCCACAACCTGCCGCTTGAGCTGAGTTCCGATGCCCAAGCCGCAACACTCGACGAGTCGCGCGCAGCCGATGTCCGCGAGATCATCTGGCCCTACCTCCAAGAGACCCGGCAGGTGGAGAAGAATCCTGAGGTTTGGCGACAGGCTCTCGACCTGACCCAAGACAAGGCCGCCATTCACGACAAGGCCTCCACCATCATGAGCTGGATTCATGATAATTTCAGCTACGAGCCCGGCTCCACCGCGGTGCATACCCGGCTGGCGGAGTCCTATGCCATGCGCCGAGGCGTCTGCCAGGACTTCACCCACATCATGCTGGGCATGTGTCGCACCATCGGCGTCGCAGCACGCTACGCCTCCGGCTATCTCTACAACGGGCCAACCGATCATCTGGTGGGCGCACAGGCCTCACACGCCTGGCCCGAGATCTACCTGCCCGGCATGGGCTGGGTCGGCTACGACCCGACCAACAACAACCTAGCCGATGAGCGCTACGTCAAGGTAGCCGTCGGCCGGGATTACGATGATGTCGCCCCCATCGAGGGCAACTACATGGGCAGCGGTCATTGCCAGATGGAGGTGGTCGTCGAAGTGGAGAAGCTTTGAGCCTCCGTTTTCGCGTCAAAGCTGTCCCTTGTGCCCGACCGGAAGATGGTCTAGAAGTGTAGGATGCTCGCGCGTTCCCTTTCCCTTTTTCTGGCCGCCGCCTTGGTCTCCCCCTTGGCAGCCAAGGGGATTCCCTGCCCCATCGACCCGCTGCTCGACGCACCCGAGTCGTGGAAGATGACCCCTGAGGAATTCGACAAGGCCTACAGTCGTGGCCAAAACAAACTCTACCGCTGGCTGACTGCAGACAAAACACGAGCCAAGCTCGTGCCCAATCTCTACGGCAATGCGCGCATCGATCTCACCGCCTTCGACGGCAAGGTGCCGGTTCAGGAGGTCATCGTCGACTTCGCTGAGGGCAAGCTCAACCTGGTGAGTGTTTCCTTCTACAATCGGGGCGACAACGGGGCCATTTCCCCCGAGGCCTTCAAGGAACGCTTCATGACCATCGGTAAGTCGATGGGCGAACAACTCGCGATCCGCCCCCGTGTACGCACGGCCAGACCCAGCAATGGTCTGCTGACCGAAGGCTATGTCTGGAGCTCCAATCAGATCGCCCTCGCCCTGCTGGAACACAACGAAGGAGCCACCAAGGATGGTGACCGCGAGTTCCTCCGTCTGCGCATTGCGCGTCCCTACGCCAAAGGCATGCTTGCCGCCTCGATGAAACACGAACGGGGCGGTGCAGCGGTCCGACTGGGCCAACTGCCCCGCAATGTGGAGAAGGCGGACAATGGCGACATCTACGTCGCCAGCCTTCCGATGGTCGATCAGGGTGACAAGGGCTACTGCGTGGCCGCCACCGTACAACGACTCTTTGAATACTATGGCATCGGTGCCGACATGCACCAGATTGCTGAGATCGCGGGCTCCGACCCTCGCCGTGGAACCAGCACCCTGGCGATGGCCAAGGAGCTCGATAAGATCGACTATCGCTTCAAGACCCGCCTCGACATCCTTGGCATGGGCACTCCGATGACAGAAGTCGAAAAGAAGAAGGGTGAGCTGTATGTGGGCGACCCCTATGAGGAACGCGACTTCGTCAAAGCCGTCTACAAGTATGTCGATGACGGCCTGCCGCTGTTGTGGTCCCTCCAGCTCGGACGCTATCCGGAGAAGCCCAACCTCAATCCACAGACTTCAGGAGGACACATGCGCATGATCATCGGCTACAACAAGGAGACCAACGAGATCCTCTTCTCTGATTCCTGGGGAGCCGGGCACGAGCTCAAGCGCATGAAAATGGATCATGCCTACAAGGCCACCCACGGCCTGTTCGTCCTCAAGCCGACGGTGCGTTGAGTCCCGTAAGGGCCACTTGCCCGCCTCCACAAATCGTCTAGCGTGGTACCATGAAACGCCCCTTTGCCGCCAGCCTGTCGCTCATTCTACTGATGGGCATCTGTGTGGCGGAAAAGCCAACATTCAGAGAGCTCTTTAAGGATATCAAGGAGGCCCGTCAAAAGCAGGCAAAGTACGACATGATGGCATATCAGTCCGCACTTGCGCTCTATAAGATCAACCACAACCGATATCCCAATCAGGAAGAGGGCCTACAGGCCCTTGTCAGCCCAAACATGCTGAAGCAGCTGGTGAAGGATCCCTGGAAGCAGGACTACATCTATCGCTTTCCCGGGAGCGTTGAGGCCGACGAGCCGGAGATCATCAGCGCCGGCCCCGACGGCAAGCTGGGAACAGACGATGACATCAGCAGCCAAAAGGACCTCTGAAGAGGCCTTGCATGAGCTACAGTCCGGTCTAGGTTCGTGGCATGAAGCGCCTCCTCCAAAGTCTCCTCGGTACCGCCGCCGTGACCGCCGCCACCAGCTACGCCGGCGACCTCACTGCCATTCCCTTCGAAACCATCGAAGGCAAGAAGACCTCCCTAGCTGACTACAAGGGCAAGGTCGTGCTGATCGTCAACACCGCTTCCAAGTGCGGCCTGACCAAGCAGTATTCAGCTCTCGAGGCCCTGCAGGATAAGTATGGGGAGAAGGGCTTCACCGTCATCGCCTTTCCCTGCAACGACTTCGGTAAACAAGAGCCTGGCACCCATGAAGAGATTCAGGAATTCTGCGAGACCAAGTTCGACATCAGCTTCCCGCTGATGGCCAAGATTTCCGTGAAGGGTGACGAACAGCACGCGCTCTATACCGCCCTCACCGGCAAGGAAGGCGCCTTCCCCGGTGACGTGAAGTGGAACTTCGGCAAGTTCCTCATCGGCAAAGATGGCAAGCCCATCGCCCGCTTCGAGCCTCGCACCAAGCCCGAGAGCGAGGACGTGACCGGCGCCATCGAGAAGGCCCTGGCGGCTGAATAAATCAGCGCTCCAGTTCCTTGTTTAGCATGACGGACATCCACCTGACGAGGGCTTCATGGCGAACGCCGCGCTCCTTGATCGCCTCAGGAGTCGCCACATTATGCCATTCATTGGGGTCCTGAATGTGGTCGTAAAGTTCCTCGCTGCCATCGGCGTAACGAATGTAGCGATGGTTTTTGACCTGCATGGCCATGCTGCCCTCCTTCCATCCGGTGAGCGCGACGTGTGGCCATTCGAGGTCCGGTTTTGTCAGTAGGGGTTTGAGGCTGCGACCCTCGTGCTTGGGGTTGGCTGGCAGATCACATAGATCCAATAGGGTCGGATACAGGTCAATGAGGCCGACCACTCGATCGCAACGCTGACCCGGCTTGAGGCCCGGCCCGGAAATGACCACGGGCACATGAGACGAGCGCTCCCACAGGGAATGCTTCTGGAAGGTGTTCTTCTCGCCCATGTGGTAGCCGTGGTCACTCCACAGCACGATGATGGTGTTGTCGGCGTAGGGGCTCTTTTCCAAGGCCTCGAGCACCCGGCCCACCTGATGGTCGGCGAAACTGATGCAGGCGAGATAGGCGTGGACGATGTTGCGCCATTGTTTCTCTTCGATGGCCCAATCGGTGCGTGGCATCTGCGGCAGGATGCTGATCTTCTTGGCGGCCTGAGAAATGTCGTCGAGATCGTCCTTCTTGTAGGGCGGCAGGGTAAGCTTGTCCTTGTCGTAAAGGTCGAACCACCGCTTGGGCACGTAAAAGGGCACGTGCGGGCGCAGGATGCCGACCATCATCATAAAGGGCTGGTCGTGCTTCTGCTGCAATTGCTCCACCGCCCAGGTCGCGGCTTGGTGGTCGGGCAGGTCTTCGTCCCGCTCCGGCGCCATCGCCCAGTCGGTGCTGGTGCCCTGTTGCGGCCAATGCTTCTTCAAATTGCCGGTCCCGCCATTGAAGGCCCCCCTGCCCCCGCTGGCATCGACCGAACCCTTGGGCACGTGCTTGTGGCAGATCTTGCCGACGGCGAGGGTCTTGTAGCCCTGCTTGGAAAAGGCCGTGTGCATCAGTGGGCTGCCGAGCTCCTCCGCGCGCTTGGCCAGCGCCTCGTCCTTCATGTGGTGGTCATAGCCCATCGTCCATGGGTAAAGGCCGCTCATCACACTCGCGCGCGAAGGCCCACACAAGGGGAACTGGCAGTGGGCGTTGGTGAAGACCGTCCCGCTCTTGGCCAGCTTGTCCATGTGAGGCGTCTTTGCATCCGGATAACGACCCGTGAAGGTCGGGAAGTCATTGAGATCATCAATCGCGATGAACAGCACGTTGGGCCGCGTCTCTGCGTACAATGGCGCGACGAAAAGCGCAAAGACCGCTACAAAAGATGTTAGAAAATTTTTTGCCGACATGATCACTCTGCCTTAGCGCTTGCGATACTCCTTCTGTGCCACCGGCATGAAATTCTTCAGCGCCTGAATGCGATTGCTGTTGAGCGGATGGGTACGCAGAAACTCCGGTCCCCCGCCCTTCTTGTTCTTGCGGTTGTATTCCGAGAAGCGAACCCAGAGGTTCACCGACTCCTGCGGATTGTAGCCGGCGCGGGCCATGTAGATGGCGCCGAGTTTGTCCGCCTCATACTCGGCCTTTCTCGAATAAGGCAGGACCACACCGAGCGTCCCAGCTGCAGCAACACCGGTTGCGGTGGCGGCACGACTGCGGTCGCTGGCCCCCTGCTGGCGCATCACCTGATCCAGGAGGATGGTGCCGAGCGCCAGACCCGTGGCCTGATTGACTCGTTGCTGCGAATGATTGAGCACGACATGGGCAATCTCATGGCCCAGCACGGCGGCGAGTCCCGCATCGTTCTTGGTGATTTGAAACAGCCCGCTGTGCACGCCCACTTTGCCGCCGGGAAGGGCAAAGGCATTGGGGGTCTTGTCTTCGAAGACCACGAATTCCCATTTCGCGTTGGGGATGTCGATCACCTGCTTGAGGCGATTGGCTACGCGCCGCACCTGTGCCTTGTGGCTGGGGTTGGTCGAAATCTTCTTCTTGCGCTTCATCACCTCGAACTGCTGGGCGCCCTTGGCCACCAAGCTGCTCGATGCGGGTGTGGTCCGGACCTCGCCGGTGTTCGGGTCAAAGGAAGAGACCGCGCAGGAACTCATCAGCGCAGCGATCAGGAGGGACGACAGGCATTTCCACATGGCAGACATCTTGGAGTAATCTTTGAATGATACAAGCCACTGAGGGCTTAGCTGTCATCATCTTCCAACAGGGCTTCGTTGGTCTGCACGTTGACCTGATCCAATCCGCATTCTTCGGCCAGCTTGTGCAACTCGAGAAAGTGCCTCGCCGGCTGTTTGCCGGAAATCTGTGCCCGAACCACGGCACGTCGGCTCTGCTCGTCGGCCTCGGCACGCTTCGTTTTGAAGATGCCCATGAGGCCGTCCTGCGTTACCTCGCCATGGCCATCCACCACCCAATGGTTGGCTTCATTGAGCGAAACTTGGATCACTAGGTCATCGTCATTATGAGTAGCCCCAACCTGAACTTGAGTAGGGATGGGGCGCTGAAGAGTGCGGTTGTCGGCATTGAGCCGTTTGTTGAGCGACCTCACCAATAGCAGCGTGCCAACGACCACGATGCAGCCCAGCACGATCATCACCTCACGGTTGCCACGCAGTCGACGCGGCCGCGTCTTCTGCATCTGCTCCATGACCTTGTAAGGCGCGCTCATTGCAAAAGGCAGCCTGCCATTGCAGATCGCCTTTCGCAAATCGTTTCATCAGAAGACGCTCAGGGATTGGGCATCTCTCCAAGCAAGCGCATGAACACGCGGCCATGGCCTCCCGCCGCGCTCGCTGGAATGGTGGCCTGCACGTCGTGGTAATCCTCACCATCTGCCGGCGTGATCACAAAGGCGACGCCACCCACGGTTCCAGAGGTCTCAGGGATCGTGACCGTATGGTTGGTCCATGAATCCGCCGCACCAAGATCGTTGCTGTACTGCAGCTTGAGCACGCCATTCCCACGAGCCGAGGCCTTGATCATGCGGAAGTTGGAGACCAGATCGCCGCTGCTGTGATGCATGGCAGGCAACAGATGGCGAGATGGCGTCGCAGGGGAAGCGCTGTCGAGCAGCCATGCCAAGCCGTCGGCGATGCCATCTCCGTTGCTGTCTCCGCCAAAGGTCACACCGCCACCGCCGGTTGCGGCCCAAGTGCCGAAGGGCGTACCTACAGGAGGAGAGGTGGGCGTCACATCGAACGAGGATTCGGAGGGGTCGAGATCAATGAGATAGCGGTCCAATTTATTGAGGTTAGCAGTAGCGGTCAGGCTGAAGCGGAAGAAGATCTCGCCGCGTTCTGGGATGTGGTC
This sequence comes from uncultured Luteolibacter sp., assembly GCA_964541125.1. GTDB lineage: Bacteria > Verrucomicrobiota > Verrucomicrobiia > Verrucomicrobiales > Akkermansiaceae > Luteolibacter. Next base: position 8,857 of record CAZIPY010000414.1, read on the forward strand.
ACCCCCATAATAGGACTGCAGGAGGGTAAGGGCATCATCGGTCAGCGTGTAGCTTTGGTCTTGCACGTCATCTTCATGGTCAACTTGCGAGGTCTCCGACACTAGGATCTGGGTCGAGCCAACGAATGCGGTATCGGCGTTCGAGTCCGACGACCCACTATGGAAGTAGTCAGTCCCCGAGGTATTCGGGTTGACCACATCCAATACATGAACCTGAACCGAAGGATCCGTCCCGCTGTAATCACGATTGGCGGTGATTTCAAATTGGAAGGTTGCGCTGTCAACTATGGTGCCTTCCGGCAGCGTGGGCAGGGCATAGCCTAGCACTAAGTTGACGACCTTGCGCGTGTCGTCATTGGTTGAACCGTTGGCGCCTACCAGATTATCACCCGCACCTGGATAATAGCCGGGCGCAGGAGCGTTGACTTGCGCAAGACCTACAATCTGATCGACCGAAGTCAGGCTGCCGCCGGAAGCCCATTGGGCATAGAGCGTCAGATCCCCGCTGATCACAAAGGTGCTGCCAGCTGCATAGGCGGTTCCATTTCCATCGGCCTGAGTGTTCCAACCGCTGAAGGTGAGGCCGGAGAGACTCATGGTGTCTGGACCCAACACGGTAACGGTGGTGCCTGGGGTGTATGGGTTGCTGCCATCGACAGGAACCGTGCCTCCGGTATGTCCATTGCCATCATAGGTCAGTGTTACCGGGACCTCCCATTGCGCATAGAGGGTCACATCGCTGATGATGACAAAGGTGCTGCCCGGCGCATAAGCGGTGCCATTGCCATCAGCTTGGGTATTCCAGCCGGTGAAGACAAATCCCACCCGAGCCATGCTACCTGCCCCCAGCACCGTGACGGTAGCTCCCGGAGTATAGGGATTGTTGTCATCGGTCGGAGCCTCACCTCCCGTATGATCATTTCCGTCGTAGGAGACTGTGGGGGTCGAGCTGCTGTAGGTCACCGTTACGTCAAAGCTCTTGGTGGTGACTCCATCGTTGGCAGTTAGGCGGAGCACATAGGTGCCTAGGGAGCCGAAGGTCGCGGTAGTATCCAGCTGGTTGGCATCGCCAAAGGTGACCGTGCCGGGACCTGAGAATTTGCTCCATGTGGTGGTCACTCCGTTTTCGAGCATCTTCAGGTTGCGGACGCGTCCTGTCAGACTGACTGAATCCGTGGGGGGAAAAATCAGGTTGGGCGAGGCCCAGCCGACTACATCGGATCCAAACAGGCCGCCTCCGGCCCAGCTGCCCAAATCATCCCAGATGGGGCCGTTGTCCTGCAGCGGCACGATGACCTTGCGCACGGCATCCATGCCCAGCCGCTCATGGAGCTGGCGATAATAGAGTGAACGTGGCGTGACATGCGTCCCATTGGATTCACGGATGCCATCGGGCTCGCCCGATGCCCATTGGCCGTTCTTGAACGTTCCCTTGCAGCCAACCGCCCAATTCATCGCGCCAGTGGGAGCATCGCTAATGATACTACTCGCATCGCAATTCCAGAACATGATCTGAGCGCCAGCCCAACCGTGCCCAGTGCCTGAGCGGCGACGGTTTTGAACGTTGAGCGGTCCACACTTCACATTGTCGTAGAGCTGCCCGGTTGAATAGCGGTGATGGGGCCCCACATCCGAGTTGGTGTTCGTCGCGAGGCAATCGACAAAAACATTAGGACCCGGAGTTTGCGAGCCAGACACAAAATCATGCCGCCCGCCCTTGGTGTAGCAGCGCTGCATCAGGATGTAGGCGGAGTCATCGATATTGAAGGAGTACTTGCGTCCACCGGTGGTCTGCGACTTGGGATCGAGCATGGCGCAATCCTCAACCGTGAAGTGATGGCAGGTGGAGCTGATGGTCACCAAGCCGTAACCGAAATAGCGACCGGTGACCTGCCGAACCCAACCATCCCGGACATCGTTGAACTTGATGCCGATCCAGCCGTGATTCTCATCCGAATTGCCGGTGTAGGTGGACTCTAAACGAAGGCCTTCAAAACCGATGTTCTCGATCTGGCTGCCAAAGGTGTATTTGAAGACCTGACCGCCACCATACCGATCTTCAATCGGCTGGACCAAGGGAGCATCGAGCGTGATCTGGTTGCCATTGACCGCGGTGATTTCGCGTTCGAAGTAGAGCTGATACTCGGACGCGGTCCAGTTCCTGACATCGGGATCGCTGGTCGTCTCAAGGTTATCCATGCCCAGGTCGCTGATCCAAGTGTCGTTCATCATGTTCTGCACCCGCACTCGATCGCCGACGGAGTAAGTGGAGCCATCAGCCACGTTGAAACTCTTGGCACCCGTGGGCACATAGGGGTCGGTAATGGCTTCGGTGGTGTTGCTGACCTTACTCGGCGAACCGCTACCCTTGACTTCAAAGAGATTGTCTTTGACCGTGGCGGTCATGGTGATCTTGGTGCCTCCACTCGCCTGATTGCCCTCACCCCGAATCACCACGCCGCTCTTGTCGATGATGAGCGTGCTGGACACCTGGTAATCGCCGGCCTTGATCAGCACGGCACCACGAAAGCCATTGGCCTGCATGCTCATGGCTTCCACCGCATTGATGGCACTCTGAATCTGCGCCCGGTCATCGCCGCCGGTGGGAGCATTCACCGTCACGACGGTCGGCACAAAGGGAATGGGTGCCCCACCGCCTTTGTAGCCGGCATTCGAGTAGTCAGGCACGGTATTCACCGCATTGGACTGCCCCTGATTGGCGTAGGTGCCGTATGTCAGGACCCCTGCATTCTCATAGACCAGGTTGCTGGTTTGGGCCTGCAGAAGCCCAGCCGGCAGCAAGGCCGCTAAAGGGGCCAAAAGGGCTGGGATCAAGGCTGAGCGATGAAGCTTCATGTTTGTGGGTTTTACGTTGATGGACAGTCATTCATCAGGAACGGAAGCCCGATGGCATGACGGCTCATCCCAAGACATGCCTGACGCGATTCAATCGTTTCAAAAAACTGCAATTTTGTGGGTGAGTGAGAGGCCGGTCTTTGAACGGCCTGTCGAAAATAGACTTCTTTGAAGCGTTTCGAGGTGAGGCCACATGAACGGGCGCAGGCACCCACGGATGGAAACCAAAACCCTGCTCAGCTCATGAAACTCACCATTGCCTCTTCCCGAAACCTCTGCTTTGCCATCCTGGCTTTTGGCATGCTCCATTCGCACGCCGCCACCCTGTTTATCGAGGACTTTGAAAGTCTGAATGTCGGCAACTCGGTCAGTGGCGGCAACAGCGGCAATCTCCCGATCAAAAACAGCAGAAATTCAACGGTGCGAGATGAATCCCTCTCCACCGCCTTGGGCACACCTAACCAGTTTGTTGAAATTTCAGATGACCAAACTGGGGCAGGCTGGCTCTTGATGTCGGCTGCTTACGTCGAAACCTATGATGCCGTCACCACCTTCCAGTTTGATTTCTATGAGCCCACCGTCACGGGAAGGGCCAGTTCCTTCAACTTTGGCTTTGGCGATGCTGAGTTGACGTCGGGTGCCCGGCGAGCCCGCGCCTCCTTCGATGGTGGCATGCTGGGTGATGCTTCCTACAGCGCCGATACTGCTTATCGGGTCTACATGATCATGAATGATTCATCGAGTGCTGAGGTCTACTCTGGCGGCACGCTAGCCGCAGGCACTGCGGATGTGTGGCTGGAAAATCTCGGTGGTGGAAGCCCCATCAAGGCTGCCACGATTTCACTCGAGAATAGTTCGGATGTAGCGGGATACAACGTAGGATTCCGCACCTTCAATGGAACGATTGGAGACTTTTATGTGGATAATGTCACCCTGTTCGAAGGAGCGGCAACCGTGCCTGAGCCGGCAGCAGCTTTGTTCGGACTTGCCGGATGTGTTCTGCTTCTCCGGCGCCGGCGCCACCGCTAAGAGCCCCTCCAAAAAAACTGAAATTTTCTGCGAGCGATTGAGTGATTTGGGGCATCATCCTTCTGATCCATCATGGAAAATCCGGGAGACGACCAGGCCACGCGCGAGTTTGTGCATGAACTGACTGCAGTTCAGCCCGAACTGCGCGCCTTCGTGCGCTATCTCATGATGGGCACGGAAAGTGCCGCCGATGTCCTGCAGGAAGTGAACGTGCTCTTGTGGGAAAAGCGCGAGGAATTTGAGCCCGGTACCAACTTTCGCGCCTGGGCATTCACCAGCGCTCGTTACGTCTCTCTCGGACAGCGCCGCAAGGAGCGCAGACAGGGCATGACCCTATTTGAGCCAGAAATGGTCGATCGCTTAGCAGACGAATGGGAGGCCGAAGCCGACGACCATGAAAACAAATTGAGCGCTTTGCAGAAGTGCGTCTCCCGGCTTCCCACAGAAGACCAATCGCTTCTTCAGGCCCGCTATTCAAAACATGGCGACGTGGAGCGCATGGCTCGGGTCAAGGGCATCAGTGGCAGCGGATTGCGTGCCCGGCTGTTCCGCCTGCGGGCCGCCCTCAAGCAATGCGTGATGGAACAACTCAAACTGGAAGGAGGCCTGTCATGAATCGCAGAGACATCGAACGCATGACTCAGGAGTTGGCGGATGGAGCGCTTTCTCATGAGGAGGCTCAAGCACTTCAAGCCGAGCTCGCGCAAAACGCTGAAGCACGGCAGCGCTTTCGCCATTCCATGCAAGTGGAGATCCTGTTGATGGAGGAAATCGATAGTTTGGCGCCCCATGCAATTTCAGGCCCAGGTATTACAGTTGCCCAAAGGCGGAGTTTGAGTAGCAGGATACGCACCCCCCTGCTCGCGATCGCAGCACTCGTGGCCTTGTTGATTGCGATTTCCATGCTGATCAATCCCGCGGCTGAGAGTGAATCATGGCAATGCGTGGCGGTATCGGGTGCAAGCTGGCAGCTCAGCAATGGGGAAGGAACACTCAAGAAAGATGCTTCTCAACTTACCCGTGGAGACTCACTGGTGATTGATTCGGGAAGCCTGTTGATCACAGCCGACTCCGGCGCCAGACTTCTGGTGCAAGGCCCTGCCAAACTGGCCTTCCCAGAGTTGGATCAGCCCGTCTTGCAGGAAGGTTGGTTGTGGGTGGATACGGGTGACTCCGGCGAAGCCCTCAATGTCAGCACAGCTAGCCACGAAATCCGCAACATTGGAACGCGTTATGGAATTCGTGCGCTTCAGGGAGGAAGAGCTGAAGTTCACCTCGTGAGTGGCGTGGTCGAGATTTCAACCCAAGGTGTTGAAGACCCGCGGCGAATTGAGTCGGGTTCCCCCAGCCTGCTTCTCTCTGCTGGTGGAGAGCATGAAGAGCTTCCACTCGTCACCGACCCATTCATCCTTTTGCCAGACTTGTTAGGATCCAAGGCTGATTACCGATCCACCATTCTCAGCCAAGGGCCACTTGCCTATTGGATGCTCAATCAAGAGCGCGGTGGCCATATGACGAATGAGGTCCCAGACGCATGGGAGGCAACGGCTACCAGTGAAACTGAAAAGGGACACCCCAGCATGGCGGCCCAAGATGGTTACGCCGGCTTCCAAGAACCAAACCGATCCGTTTACATGACCGGCGATCGTTTGCGCTCCATCATTACCAACATTGCTCCCCCGGAAGGCATGTCTAGGCGCGAAGGCGCGATGAGCCTTTGGTTCAAGCCCAGCCCATCCACCACACGCAACGAAACCCTCTGGCTTGCCGGAGAGGCCGAAAAGGGAAGGCCTCAAAATCCACACGTCTCGTTGATGAACATCCAGTTGACCAAGCAGGGAGGCATCAACTTCTCCATCGAAAATGGGGAGGAAGACATCCTCGTCTCCTCTGAGCCCGGGCTCCAAGACGGGCGCTGGCACCATTTGGTGATCAGTTGGTCGGCATCGTCTGCAAAGCTTTATGTGGATGGAAAGTTAGCGGATCAGGCGAGTGGCTTCCTATTGAGCGATGAATATCACCTCAAAAGCAAATACATGCGCTTTGGCAAACCCAGTACCGATCTCTCGAAGCAAGGCAATGACCCCTACATGGGCTGGATTGATGAAATCGCCATCTGGGACAGGCCTCTGACCGATACCGAAGTGGCACATCAATATCAGGCAGCCCGCCCATAAACTCTCAACGCTTCATGCCATGTGTAGAATAGCTCTCACTGCCTACTTCTTCATTGTCTCTCTGCACGCACAGAGTCCAGCTAAGCTTGAAGAACTGCGCTCCCAGTACAACCAAGCGGTGGACAAGCAAATGCTTGAGCTCACCACGGTCTACATGAAGTCCCTGGAAGGTCTGTTAGACGCTTACACCAAAGAGGGAAATCTGGATGCCGCCCTCGCGGTTCGGAAAGAAATTTCCAAGATGAACAAGGAAGTCTATGTGGAGATGCAGGCCCAGCAGTCATCCTTGAAAAACAGCGAGGTGCTCGGTGAGTGGAAGAGCAAGGTGAATACGAAAAGGAGCCGCTATTCCACGAACTTCATTACCCTGCAGGAAGACGGGCGGGTGACCAAAAAGAACAGTGAGGATAGCGGACGCTGGGCCATCGAAGATCGTGCACTGAGGATCACCTGGAACAGGGGTGATGTCTGGACCTTCCACTATCACGGCCTAAGGGTGCCCAAGGAGCTAGACGGCTCCAACTCCCATGGCAAAAAGACCCTGCTCAGCAAGCACTGATCTTTCGTGCGGCTTTGGCCGGACATGATTGGATCTTTGACATTGGACAAACAAACGAATTGGATTTGGATTGATGATTCATTTCCGTCAATTCCGTGCGTTGGTCATTTTGTTTCTTACGATGTTCTGCATGGCCTGCAGCAAGGCGCAGACCGAAAAGCTCGATCCCAATCCGGAGCCACCTGCTGAAGTCAGCCGCAGCGCCAAAGTCATCCACCTCTATGTGGCGCTCTGCGACAATGCATCCCAAGGCATTGCACCCGTGCCGAAAAACATCGGCAACGGGGACGACGCGCCTAACAACCTCTACTGGGGCTGCTCGGATGGAGCCCGCCCCATCTTTTCTAAGAGTAAGGAATGGAAGCGACTGAGCGCTGGCAAAGTCGACAGTCAACCCGAAGTGCTCGAGCGACTGGTCTTTGAACACAAGACGAACGGCGCCATTCTCGTCGCCGATGCATGGCGAGGTTCCAACATCAAGGAGTGCATGACAGCATACCGTAAAGCGCTCTCTGGTCAGGAATATGAAAGCCTCTCCCTAAAGATCGGCGACAAGGATGCAAAACTCAACATCCGCGGTGGAGCTGATCTGTTAGTCTTCATTGGCCACAACGGCCTGATGGAATTCAAGGTGCCGGATTATCCCGCGAATCCCAATCGCAAGCAGGCGGTGGATGCCATGGTGCTCTGCTGCAAAAGTGAGAAGTACTTCCCGACTCATCTGGAACAATCGGGAGCCAATCCCATCATGCTGACGGCATCCAACATGTATCCCGGTGCCTTCATTCTCCATGACGTCCTACCAGGATGGTTTGCGGGTGAAGCACCTGCGGAGCTGCGCATGAGGGCCGCCAAGGCCTATGCCAAGAACCAAGGCATCAGCACTCGGGGTGCGTCCACCGTGTTCTCCAAATTGGAGCCATCGGCCGCAGAATGATGTCGCAACTCCTTATTTGTCAGTGAGTTGTGGGTCTTCTGCCTTGGCTTTCTCCCGCTCCAGCTTCTGCAGCCAAGTCACCAACATGGCGACGTCGGCAGGGGTGATGCCCGGAATACGACCGGCTTGACCGAGGGTCTCAGGACGGATTTCTGAGAACCGTTGCTTGGCCTCGTTCTTGAGTCCACGGATAGCCTCGTAGTCCAGATCGGTGGGAATCCTCTTCTCCTCCTGCTTGGCCAAGCGCTCAACTTGGGCGCGTTGGCGCTCAAGATGGCCGGCGTATTTGACGTCGGTTTCGATCATCGGCCAGAGCTCGGGGGCGAACTCGGCTTGGAGGTCTTCGGGGAGGTCCGTCCAGAGATTCTCGCTACGGCGCATCCATTGGTTGAGGCGGACACCATCGTGGGCGGTCTTGGCCAGCCAGGCTTCCGCGCGATCCAGCTCGGCCTGTTTGTCCTGGACCCGCTCCACCCGCTCGCCGCTGGCCAATCCGATTTCTGCCGCCTTGGGCGTCAGGCGGAGGTCGGCGTTGTCTTGGCGCAGCATCAGACGGTATTCGGCCCGGCTAGTGAACATGCGGTAGGGCTCGGTGCAGCCCCGGGTGACCAGGTCGTCGACCATCACGCCAAGGTAGGCTTCGTCGCGGCCGAGGATGAAATCTCCCCTGCCCTGCAGCTTGAGGGCGGCATTGGCTCCGGCGATCAGCCCCTGCCCGGCGGCCTCCTCGTAGCCCGAGGTCCCGTTGATCTGGCCGGCGAAGTAGAGGCCTTCGATGGCCTTGGTCTCCAGGGTCGGTCGGAGCTGGGTGGGCGGGCAGTAGTCGTATTCAACGGCATAGCCCGGGCGCAGAATCTCGCAATTCTCCAGCCCCTCGATGGAGCGCAGGAAGTCCAGCTGGACCTCGTAGGGCAAGGAGGTGGAGACGCCGTTGACGTAGTATTCGTGGGTCTGGCGGCCCTCCGGCTCGAGGAAAACCTGGTGCCGCTCGCGGTCGGCAAAGCGGACAACCTTATCTTCGATGGAGGGGCAATAGCGGGGTCCCACACCCTCAATTACCCCGCAGTACATGGGCGATTGATCGAGGTTATCCCTGATAATATCGTGGGTTTTGGGGTAGGTGTAGGTGATCCAGCAGGGCAATTGTTCCACGTGGACCTCTGGGTCCCCCCAGGGGTTGAGGGTGAAGATATCGTCGGCCTCACGGGTCAGGGTGTCGGCCAGAAAGCTGAACTTCGGCACCGGGCTATCCCCTGCTTGGCGCTCGCATTTGGAGAAGTCCAAAGACCGGCCGCTGAG
>CAZIPY010000415.1:0-4859 GCA_964541125.1 uncultured Luteolibacter sp.
GACCTCGCCCGCCTGGGCCGCAACTGCGAGCGCCGCGCCATCGCTAGAGGTATCCGCCACCACGTCCATGACCGCACCATCATCGATGGTCAGCGAGCCATCGTATTTAGTGACTAATCAGGACACCGGCTCTCAATTGAGAGCTTTACAATAAGCCTCCCTCACGGCATTTTCCCGCCCCCACGGAGAGATGGCTGAGTCCGGTTTAAGGCACACGACTCGAAATCGTGCGTAGGGTTAAACCTACCGTGGGTTCGAATCCCACTCTCTCCGCCATCACCCCATCCCTGCTCGCAGGGATGGGGTGATGGCGTTAGTAGTGGGCGGAGAACCCCTTTGAGCGAAGCGAAAGGGTTGAACGACCGAAGGGCCCAAAGCGACTTGTCCCCCGTAGCTCGCAGAGCGAAGGGGGAAGCGCATGGGCAAATCCTACTTCCCGGCCCCGGCGGGGGCCGCATCCCTCGTGGATCGAGCGGCTTGCCCTCCGAAGCCTTGGCGAAGGAGGGAGCGAGATCAATCCCACCTGCATGGCAGTGGAAGTGATATCCACCACACTCCTAGCCAACCAATACCTTAGCCAAGATCCCACACATCCAAATGCCGATGGTGATGACCCAAAACATCAGATGGCCATTGCCAAAGAACCAGCACAGGCCGGAAGCTCCCAGACCCAGTGTAAACAAGGTGCCTTTCAATTCCATGGATCCTTCGAATACAAATAAGGACACCATGAATGGGATGGCGAACAGCCAGGTCCACGCATAGGCTCTGACCGTTTGTTTGAGGGTCTTTTTCTCCCCTGGATTGCGATACAAAGTAGGATCGCTGGGAGGCTCTGGATTAGAGGGTAGCTTTGTCATCTTTGACTCACTCATCCTCCGCCCCACCCAGCGTCACATGAATATTATACTTATTCTGCAAATGCGAATGCGCACTACTCGCTGACCGGCTCTTCGGGTACCTCTTACAAGTCATCTGAAACGTCCGAATGGCCTTCTCCTTCTCCTTAGCCTGTTCGTAGGTGTACCCAATATACAGCGAGGCCCTAGGCGCCGCATTGTCCACCACCTTACACTGCTCATACAGCGCGATGGCCTCCTTCCATTCCTTCAGCTGCCGGTGGCAATTGGCCATGCTGAAGTGAGTCCCCGGAAAGCCCTCCATCTGGCGATACATCTGAATCGCCTTCCGCCATTCCTTCAGCCCCTCGTAGCACTTGGCAATCGAACCCTTGTAGCTCTCGGCATTGGCACCATTGAGGTCTAGTAGCTTGCTGTAGACGGCAATCGCTGCCTTCAGCTTCCCTTGTTGGGTGTATATCTGAGCAATGGCCTCCTGACCGGCGACCTGGTTCTTGAATTCGTTGTAGAGCTCAATCGCCTTGTCAGTCTGCTTGCGGCTCATCTGCCAGCGGGCCATGCGGCCGAGGATGTCGTCGTCGCGCCCCAATCGTTTTGCGATGTCTTCGTAGATTTTCATCACATCGCTCGGTCGACCGAGCATGGCGTGTATGTCGCAGGCGCGATAAAGGATGGGGCGAGAACTGTCCGGGTTCTGCTTGGCGCGCTCGTGTAGGCTGGCAATGAGTTGGTCACCGAGTTTGATGGCCTCGGGTCGTTTGCCTTCCTGTTTTAAAAGGTGCTGCACCGTCTTCACGGTAAAGTCGAAGACCACGCGATTGAGCTCCTCATCCTTGTAGCTCGTGGCGAGTGCACGGCGACCTTCGGAGAAGGCTTGGTTGTTGAAGTGAATGAGGGCCAACTCCCGGCTCGCATCAAAGCAGGCCTTCTTCGACCAATCGTGGCGCTTCCAGTCGTAGGTGAGCTGGCCCAGCAGATCCATGACTCGGTTCTGGTTCTTGTGGAGCTTGGCGTAGTGAAGGAGGTCATGGGTGGCGCGCAGGGCGAGGTGGGTGTCGGGGTAATCCTTGATGACCACGCTGAAGGAATCCGTGGCCTTCTTGACTTCGCCCATCTTCTTGTAGGCATCGCCCATGCAGTAGGCGGCGATGTTGGCCTCGCGAGACTCCGGCCAGTAGTCGATCACGGACTGGAAACCCTCGCGCATGGCGGCCACCGGTTTTTTGAGTTTGAGTTGGCAATGGCTCCACATCAGCTGGGCGTAGGGAGCACCGGGGCTCTTTTCGTAAAGGGTGATGAACTTCTCGTATTCGGTGAGCGCCAGCTTGAAGTCGCCCTTGGTGTAATGCTTCTCCGCAATCTTGATCTGGTAGCGCTCGACCTCACGCATCTTTTCGAAGGTCTTGAGCTCGATCTGCTCGAGATCACTCAGTCCCGCTAAAGCCAGCGGGCTGAACAACAATGCGATCAACAGGATCGCTATTTGGTGTTTTCGAGCCATTTGTTGTATTGGGCGTGGGCGTAGAAGATGACGTTGGTACCGAGTTGATAGCAGGACTCCCAGACTTCGCGGGGAACACCGGAATGACCATCGGCCCAGGCGTCCCCGATGTCACCGGGATGGTAGTAGGCAACGAGGCGGCCGTCCACCACCCAACCGAGGGCATCGGAACGGCCATGTTTCACGACGTAGGGTAGCTTGGGCAGGTTGTAGGGAATGCGGTGGATAGGGTGGTCCAGATACACCGAGATGGGCTCCACCGTGGGAAGGACCCGCTGCATGACGTTGACGAATTCACGCTCCCAGCCACTGCTGCCGCCGTTGTCGGCGAAGAGCATGCCGTGTTTGTCGGTGAGGTACTCCCGCAGAATCTTGATGTCGCCATCACTGATCCGGATCTGACGCTGGCCGGTGATGTAAACCATGGGCGGGCTCTTGCGGGCGGGGAATGACTTGAGGCGTTTGATTTCCATGGGCTCGGGCCGGTCGCTGACCTTGTGGCCGGTGCGCACGCCGTATTCAGTGAGGAGGTTGAGGTCGGCGCCACGCTCCATGTCCTGCTGCCAGTCGCCGCCGTCATATTTGAGACGAATGAAGCGCACCTTGCCGCGCTTGGTGCCCGCCGAGAACCCAGCGCCCTCTCCCTCACCCTGACCGACCTCGTAGAGGTGTTGGGTGACTTCGAGTAGTTGCAGCTTCACCTGATCGATGGGGGGCGGGTTGAAGAGGATGCTGCTGTAAGGGTTGATGACGTATTCTTTCTGAACGACTTTTTGAACCTTCACCACCTGCTTGAGCCGGGCCTCTTCACCACCACCGGCAGGAGATTCGTACAGCGAACAACCGGTCATCTGAGTGAGCATGTGGGCGGTGGTGCCAAACATCAGCGTGTAAATGATGATGGTCATCAGGGATTGTCGCAGTTTTCGGCTGCGCTTCCCAAAGTACCAAGCGGCGAGCTGGAAGGGGTTCCAAGAGCGCTTCTTGAGTGGAGGTGGCGTCCGCTTGGTTTGGACATCAACAGCCCACGAGGCCCATGCAAGGCCAGTGAAGAAGGCGACACACACACCCGCCATGTGGATGGTGTCGATCATGGAGTATGCGGAAAAGAATAGGGCCGTCTGGCTCAGTAGCAACCAGATGGGGAAGATGGCGATGCTCATCACGGCGCGCCTTTTGATGGGGGACGTGCGGGTGTGTTTGATCCACAGCAAGATGAGAGGAATGGCCAGCAGACAGCCCGTCAGACTGGCCCATGCCGGAACGCGGAAGAAGAGTAGGGAATCGAGCCACAACAACAGCCAAATCAGGCCGTAGGCTGATGTCAGCTTGAGTTTGTCCAGACGGAGGACGATGACTCGGCGTTCGCTCATTCAGGCATGCATGCTAATTATCCAAGCCGTCGAGGAAGTTGTCGTTGCCCCCTTCCAGTGGATTGACGTTGGGAGGAGCATCTTTCTCCTCATTCACACCGAGGGGTGAGATGTCGGTTTGGGCGGGATTGGCAGGATCTGCAGGATTGGTCGCGGGTTGAGTGGTATCGGCGGGTCCTGCATTCTCGGGCTTGGACTGGGTTGGACTGGGGGCAGATTGAGTCACTTCAGCTTCCACTGTCGTGCCGGTCTTTTCTCCATCTCCCATGAGATAGGGGACGAGGGTGAAGACAACGATCAGAGCGAAGACGAGGATGGAGGACAGGATTAAGGAGCGGAACAGTTGGCTGGCGGCAACGATGCCCAGCATCTCCTGTGGGCTACGTCCCTTGAGCTCCGCGAGGAAGGCTTTCAGTTCGGCCGCGGTGGCTTGGGTGTTGGCGCCCAGATTACGCAACTCGCGCTTGGTGCTGACGAGGGGGGCGTTGTCGGATGGAGGGGTCATGAATTGTCGGGTTCGATGATGTGGAAGAGGTCGCTGCCAGAGGCACCTGCCGCTTGGATAACGGGTTCAAAGACCTGAGCGGAGGCATCCTTGTGAATTTTGAGATAGACGTTGCGGGAGCCGGCGGGGGTGTCGCCGAGGATGGTATTTAGGCGGCCAGTAATCTGATCGACGCCGATCTCCTTGCCATCGAGGAAGACCTTGTTCTGCACGTCCACGGCGATGCTGGCCATGGGCGCTGCAGCGGCGTCCACATTGGTGAGTTGGGTGGGAGTCCACTGCACGTGGCTATCGTCCTGAGTGCGGGCCAGGACGACGAAAAAGATGAGCAGCAAGAAGCCGATGTCCCCCATCGCAAATGAGGGCACCTCGGCAGTGTAGGTCTTGCGGGGAATCTTCAATCGACGGTAATGGTTTCCTTGGATTCGATTTCGAGAGTGAGAGTGCCTCCAGCCTCATCGATGATCTGCGAAACAGCGATCCACTGCTCGTATTTGGTGTCTGGCGCGCTCTTGACCACTACGACCTTGTCGGCTTCGCGGGTCTTCTTCGCCAACTCGCTGGTGATGCGCGACCGAAAGACGGACATCTTCAGCGGATTTCCGTTGAGGAGGATGCTG
>CAZIPY010000416.1:0-6118 GCA_964541125.1 uncultured Luteolibacter sp.
CAGGATAGTGGCTTCGTCCTCTTCCTTTTTCTTACCTTTGCAACCGCCTTTACCGCAGTCCTTGTCAGCAATGAAGGTAGCTTCTTCCTTCTTCTTGTCGCAGTCCTTTTTCTTGTCGCGGTCTTTCTTGTACTTGCAACCTTCTTTGGTGCCAGCGATCAGGACAGTAGCTTCGTCCTCCTCCTTTTTCTTGCCTTTGCAACCGCCCTTTTTGCAGTCGCTGTCAGCAATGAAGGTAGCTTCTTCCTTCTTCTTGTCGCAGTCCTTTTTCTTGTCGCAGTCTTTCTTGCACTTGCAACCTTCTTTGGTGCCAGCGATCAGAGAAGTGGCTTCGTCCTTCTTCTTGTCGCATTCCTTTTTCTTGTCGCAGTCTTTCTTGCACTTGCAGCCTTCCTTGGTGCCGGTCACGGCAGGAGCCTGAGCGGCGTCTTGGGGAGCTGCCATGGCTACGGGTAGAGCAAGCACGGAAGCACTGATGATGGTGAGGATAAGTTTCATATCGGTGTAGGGGTGTGGGTATCGGGTTGGGTAGACAATGTTCCTTAATTGGACAAAATCCATCGGAAATTATTCCAAATATCTGATTTTTTATCGAAATTTGGGAGTTTAGGTCGGTTCTTGGGGGTTAATCAGGCCGATTTGGGCGTTTCAGTCGATTGAGAGCCACATAGCCCATTGTCGCGATTTCTACCCTTCCAAGCGAAGAAACCGAAGGAAATGGCCATCAAGATCATGAATAGGGAGTAAAATTGGCCCCTCGAGAGGCCCAAAACTAAGGAAATTCCTTCATCCGGCTCACGATACTGCTCGCCGATAATTCGGAAAATCGCGTAACAGCCGAAGAAAAGTGCGGTCAGAGTGCCATGGGGGGCTTTGGGGAAACGGAGGCGGACGAATAGGAGAATGGCAAAGAGTAGGGCTCCTTCGAGCAGCGCCTCGTAGATCTGAGACGGGTGTCGGGTCGACATCTGCTCGGCAATCACTTGCTTCACCTCGGGATTCAGTCGGACTGCTTCCGCAAAATGCTCAGGCCTGACTCTGCCGCCCAAGTTTGCAAGGCCCTCGTCGGCTGCAACGCAGGCCATTTTCACCGTTAAGGGCTCTTGTTCGATGGAAAGCGGGAATTTTACTCCCCAGGGCACGCCCTCACAAATCCGACCGTAGAGCTCTCCATTGATGAAATTGGCCACCCGGCCAAAGAACAGGCCGATGGGAGCAACCACCACCACGCCATCCCCCAATCCAGTCCATGAGACCTTGTGCTTGCGGGAGTAGAACCAGGTGAAAATGACGATGCCCAGAATACCACCGTGGCTGGCCATGCCACCCTCCCAGACGCGGATAATCATGAGGGGGTCCTCCAGTAAGGTTCCCCAGCCTCTTGCGGGCAATTGATACAGAAAGAGATAACCAAGTCGCCCACCCAGAAAGACTCCGATAATGGCCATGGCAGCAATGAAATCCGCGGTCTTGTTGGGCTCCAGCACCCACAATTTCCGTTGTGCCAAGTTCCTCAACATTAGAAAGCCCGCGACGAAGCCTGCAAGGTAGGCCAGCCCATACCACCTCAATTGGATGGGCCAGTGTTCCGGCATGATGGGAATCACCGGATTGAGATCGTGGACGTAGGTGGCGAACACGGCTGCAGCAGACATGATCCCTCGCTAGCTAGCAAGCCGGGAGCTGTCCAAATCGCGATTTGCAGGGACCCTCGTTTTGGGTTCTTCTTGGGACGTGGACTATTCGTCGCTTATTGCCAAACGCCGCGAGCGCTTCTCCGAACTGGAGGAAGCGGTGGGCGATCCTGATCTCTTTTCCGATCAGAAACGGGCCACGGCCATCCTCAAAGAACACCGTCAGCTCAAGGCAGCGATTGATCTGTGGGAGCTGAAGGAGGAAACGGAGAAGCAACTCACCGAAAATCACGAACTGGCCAAGGGCGATGACACCGATATGGCCGAAATGGCCAAGGAGGAGATTCCCACCCTTGAAGCCCAACTCGAAAAGGTCGCTGAAGACCTCCAATACGCCCTACTCCCTGCCGACCCCAACGAGGACCGCGATGCCATCGTGGAGATCCGTGCCGGTGCGGGCGGAGATGAAGCCTCCCTCTTTGCTGCCGAATTGATGCGGGCCTACGAACGCCACGCGGCCACCAAGGGCTGGAAACACGAAACTCTGGACACCAGCCCGAGTGAAGTCGGCGGCTTCAAGGAGATCACCGTTCGCTTCTCGGGCGAGGAGGTCTTTCGATATCTCAAATACGAATCCGGCGTCCATCGCGTCCAACGCGTGCCCGCCACCGAAACCCAGGGCCGTATCCATACGTCCACCGTCACCGTCGCCGTTCTACCCGAAGCTGAAGAGGTGGATGTGGACATCAAACCCTCCGATCTCCGCATCGAGGTCTGCCGCTCCGGCGGCGCGGGTGGGCAGCACGTCAACACGACCGACTCAGCAGTACAGATCTTCCACGAACCCACGGGCATCTACGTCCGCTGCGAAGAAGGTCGCTCACAGCACAAGAACAAGGAACTCGGCCTACAGATTCTGCGTTCCAAGATCTACGAGCAAAAGATGCGCGAGCAACAGGAGGCCTACTCCTCACACCGGCGCTCGCTCATCGGCTCCGGCGATCGCTCCGAGAAGGTCCGCACTTACAACTTCCCGCAGTCACGCATCACCGATCACCGCATCAACCATACCTCGCACAATTTGAATGGAGTGATGAACGGTGAGCTCAACGAACTCACCGACGCTCTACAAAAATCCGAAATGGATGAGCGCTTGGCGGAGGCGGGCTTGTGAAACTCCAACGATGCCTTCTCTATCAAACAAGGATTTTCTGCAGCAGTGTGGAGTCGAGCACACTCCCTCGAATTTCCAGACATGCAAACGCATGCGCGAGGAGCTCTACGATATCGCGAACACCTTACAAATCGACAACGATCTGGAAATCCTTCCTGACCACCGAATGGTCACGGACTTGGAAATCGATCCACTCGACTCCCTCAATCTGATTGATCTGGCCGCTTCTCTCGAAGCAGAGCATCTAAAAATCAGTGATGAAGATGCGGCGAACATCGCCACTCTCAACAAGAACGACGAGACAGCTGCTGAGCTACTGCGACTTCTCGCAGCACTAGAGGTCAAATCAGCTGATTAAAACAGTTTAACCGCAGCAACCGCCGCCGCCACCTCCACCGCAGCAACCGCCGCCGGTTTCGTGATCGACTTCTTCCTGGCTGGGCACCTTGCCCATCTCAAGAGTCATGCCGACATATTGGCCAACCATGCGCTGAAGACCTTCGAGCTCCTGCTTGGCGCTGAGGAAAGTGGTGACCACTTCGTTTTCAAGGAGCGCCTCACGAGCGGACTCGAATTCGCTGATCTCGGTCTTGGAGAGCTCCACACCACTGGCCTGCTTCTGATGAAGCTCTTCACCGCGCTGATGAACACTCTGGTATTGAAGCTTGGCAGCGTCGTCATCGAGGAAGGCTTCGATCTTACCTTGGAGGGACTTGAAGTGATCGTCTTCCACGATGCTCGTGCAGAGATCGCGGGTCTTATCAACGATAGCGGAACTTTCGGCGATTGCGGACATGAGTTCTGCCTACCCTAGGGACCGACAGCTTGCAACCGCCCTTTTCAACTTCGAACCACCAATCCAGCCGTGACAGCCCTCATTTTCGGGGGTTTCATGGAGGTGATGTCCATTGACCCTCTCAAAGACGGCATTCGCTCGGAGGTCCGCATCGACTTTGCTGGCCACGTCCACAAGCGGATGCGTGGCTCCAACGTCGACGAGCGCTATGAGACCGAAGTCAAGGTGCTGAAGGAACTGGAGCGCCGTGGCTGCCCTTACGTTCCCAAGGTTCTGGAGGAACACCCCGAGGAGCACTACTTCGTGACCACCAACTGCGGCAGAATCGCCTCCCAGATCACCAAGGCCAAGGCGGACAAGCTCTTCGCCAAGCTGGAGGCCGAATATGGGGTGCGCCATTTGGACGCGGAGCCCCGCAACATCACCTACAACGACAAGACGGGCTCCTTCAATATCATCGACTTCGAGCTCGCCGAGATCCTCCCCCCGCCACCCCATCTCGGACTGGACGAATAACTGAGCAAGACTCCACGTGGCCAAGAAACCCATTCTTCACTGGCATGCGCATAGCCACAGCGGCTCGCGTAAGGAGCGCAATGATGACTCCTTTTTGGCCTTCGCCTCCGGTCCTGAGGGCGCGGAGAACCTCGCAGACTCCGGCAGCCACACCCTGACCAACCACGATCTCGTCTTCGCCATCTCAGATGGCATGGGCGGCGCCAACGCTGGAGATCTGGCCTCATCTCTGATTCTGGAGAAAATGACCGAGGTCATCCCCGAGACCTTCAAGATGGCCGCCCAAGGCTTTTTCCCCGACTGCCTGGATCACCTTCAGACAGCCATCCAGTCGGTCCACGAACACATCAACGAGGCCGCCACGGGTGAAAACGAAGGCATGGCCGCCACCCTCGCCCTTGCCTGGTTTACTCTGGAGAACCTCTACATCGCCAATGCCGGCGATTCCCGCATCTATCGCAGTCGAAACGGCGAGCTCGAGCAGCTCTCCAAGGACCACACCTTAGCCTGGGGCGAGTGGAAACGCGGTCAGATCAGCGAGATCGAATACCGCAACCACCCTCGGCGTTCGGCCCTGTATCAGGTCATTGGCGGCGGTCACCAGAGCGTGAGCCCCCATTTTGCGGCCATTCCCTACGAGCCGGGAGACCGCTTCTTGATCTGCTCAGATGGCCTGATCGATGGCGTCTGGGAGCGCCACATCAAAATGGCCATGGCGGACTGTCCAGACCCCGAAACCGCATTGAAAACGATGTTCGACCGCTCTTTGGAGAACTCTGGAATTGACGATATCAGTCTCCTTGTTATCCACGTCCCAGATTCCGCGGAGGGGCCTAGGTCCTGAGGGGAATCAGGAGCTGGCACAGCAACTGCTTTGTCGGCCCCGGGGCCTGAGTTCTCAGGGAATTTCATGGTTTTCCGATCACTCCGATCAAGGAAACCGTGCTCCCACCTGAGAGCCCCGGCATCAACCCACGAACCCATCACATCCTCACCTACAAACAACACGACCACCATGGCCAAATACAAACTGGAATACCTCTGGCTCGACGGATACACCCCCGTTCCGAACCTTCGCGGCAAGACCCAAGTCAAAGAATTTGATGAAATGCCGACCCTCGATCAGCTTCCCATGTGGGGCTTCGACGGCAGCTCCACCCAACAAGCTGAAGGCGGCAGCTCCGACTGCATGCTCAAGCCCGTTGCCTGCTACCCGGACTCCACCCGCGAGAACGGCATGCTGGTCATGTGCGAAGTCATGATGCCCGACCTCGTGACCCCTCACCCCTCCAACGCCCGTGCCACCATCATCGATGACGAGAACGCTTGGTTTGGTTTCGAGCAGGAATACTTCCTCATGAAGGACGGTCGTCCTCTCGGATTCCCCACCTCCGGCTACCCCGATCCCCAAGGTGAATACTACTGCGGTGCTGGTTTCGACGCCGTTGGCGATATCGCCCGCGACATCGTCGAAGAGCACCTCGACATCTGTCTCGACGCCGGCATCAACCACGAAGGCATCAACGCCGAGGTGGCCAAGGGCCAGTGGGAATTCCAGATCTTCGGCAAGGGCTCGAAGCGTGCGGCTGACCAAATCTGGGTTGCCCGGTACATCCTCAACCGTCTCTGCGAAAGCTACGGCGTGGACGTCGAGTACCACTGCAAGCCTCTCACCGGTGACTGGAACGGTTCCGGCATGCACGCCAACTTCTCGACCGCTTACCTCCGCGACACCGGTGGCAAGGAGTACTTCGAGAAGCTCATGGCCCAGTTCGAGAAGAACTGCGACGAGCACATTGCTGCCTACGGTCCTGACAACCACATGCGTCTGACCGGTCTCCACGAAACTCAGTCGATCGACCAGTTCTCCTGGGGCATCGCTGACCGTGGTGCGTCCATCCGTGTTCCTCACAGCTTTGCGAAGAACGACTGGAAGGGCTACCTCGAAGACCGTCGTCCGATGGCCAACGCCGACCCGTACACGGTTGCTGCGCTCAT
>CAZIPY010000417.1:0-3972 GCA_964541125.1 uncultured Luteolibacter sp.
CGGCACCATCTGCCTGCTCTCTGGCATCGCCAAGCGCACCGGCAAGCCCATCAAGTGGGACCCCAAGGCGGAGAAGGTCATCGACAACGCCGAGGCCACCGCAATGCTCACACGCGAGCGCCGCAAGGGCTACGAGCTGCCTAAGATCTGATCGATATGCCCGGCCTCAGAGCTGTCTTCACAAGCGTCGCTGTTTTTATTGCAGCGACGCTTCTTCATGCAGAGACCCGACCCAATATCGTCGTCATCTTCATCGACGACATGGGATGGGGGGATTTCTCCTGCTTCGGCAACGAAGCAGCCAAAACGCCGCACATTGACCGCCTCGCTAAGGAGGGCATGCTCTTCGAGCAGTTCTATGTCAATTCGCCCATCTGTTCACCGTCCAGAGTGGCCATTTCCACCGGCACCTATCCTCAACGTTGGAAGATTACCTCTTACCTAGCTCATCGGGAAGGGAATGAGAAACGCGGCCTCGCCAACTGGCTCAACCCGGAGGCCCCCATGCTCGCCCGCGAGCTCAAGAAGGCGGGCTATGCCACTGGCCACTTCGGCAAGTGGCACATGGGTGGCCAGCGCGACGTCAACGATGCGCCCGCCATCACCGAGTATGGCTTCGATGAGTCACTGACCAACTTCGAGGGCATGGGCCCCAAACTCCTGCCACTGACTCTTACGCCCGAGGGCAAGAAGGGACGCATCTGGCAGGGTGCTCAGAAACTTGGCGAAGGCTACATCTGGATGCAGCGCAGCGAAATCACCGGTGGCTTCGTCGATGCCTCGCTCAAGTTCATCAAGCAGGCCCAGGCGGACAAGAAGCCCTTCTATATCAATGTCTGGCCGGATGATGTGCACTCGCCCTTCTGGCCACCTGTCGACCAATGGGGCGATCGCAGCAAGCGCGACCTCTACCTCGGTGTGCTCGAGGCCATGGACGCGCAGTTCGCCAAACTCTTCGATCACATCCGCAACGACGAGACTCTGCGCGACAACACGCTCATTCTAATCTGTTCGGACAATGGACCGGAGAAAGATGCGGGAGTCGCCGGTCCCTTCAAGGGCTACAAGACACACCTGTTTGAAGGAGGCATTCGTTCTCCTCTGGTCGCCTGGGCGCCAGGCCTGATGGAGAAGGCCGCCGTCGGCACCCGCAACAAAGAGACCGTTTTCTCAGCCATGGACCTCGTGCCCTCACTCATGAACCTTGGAAAGGCACTCAAGCCCACCGGCCTCGATGGCGAGGACGTGCATCAAGTCCTACTTGGCAAATCGAAGCACTCACGCAAGCAGCCGCTCTTCTTTGGCCGCCCACCCGACCGCAAAAACTACTATGGCTTCGAGAACCTTCCCGATCTGGCGATCCGCGAAGGCCAGTGGAAGCTGCTCTGCGATTATGACGGTAGTCGACCGCTACTCTACGACCTCAGCAAGGATCCCGGGGAAGCGACCAACCTCGCCGATAAACATCCCGAGCGCGTGGCCGCGATGAGCAAACAGGTCACCGAGTGGTACAGGCGCGTGAGCAGGTAGGGACGGCTCTCCGAGCCGTCCGTTGCTAAGTTGCTCCGCTTTTGCTAGATGAGCTCCCGTGCGCAATCAGATGCCCGATAGATCAGGCCAAAGGAGCCAACATGACCCACCATCATGGGTAAAAGCTGATGCGGTTTATTTTATTACCATCAACTGTAAAAGCGTGACACCGCACAGCTGACCAGAGCTGAAACATCAAAAGCGATTATGGCATCCATTTCACACTATCATGAGGACAAGCGGTGGTGGCCGATGCTGGTTCTTCTGATGCCAGATCATCTACACGCTCTGATTTCCTTCTCATGGAAGGAAGGGGACGGAATGAATCGGGTGATTGAGGACTGGAAGAGGTTTCTTGCAACCAAGCATGGGGTGGGTTGGCAGCGAGGATACAGTGATCACCGCATTCGCTCGGAGAATGATATGACCGCGACATGGCATTACATCACCCAAAACCCAGTGAAGGCGGGTTTGGTGGAGGCTCCTGAGGAATGGACTCACGTGTGGAGGCCGAAAAGATAGATGCTGCTGGTGAGCAACGGACGGCTCGGAGAGCCGTCCCTACCTTCGCTTAGGAATTAATTCGGCTCGTGCCAAGCCAGTGCCGGATCGAGATCCTCGTCGCGGGCATATTCGAAGTGAAGGATGCGGCGACGTGCAGCCTTCGTGGAGCGGCTGGAGGCATGAAGGATGAGAGGGGACATCATCAACACGTCACCGGCTTCACAAGCACAGGTGATCGCCGACTTCTCCTGATCTTCGGCGATCGGGCTGGGACTTTTGCCGCCCAGATGACTGCCGGGAATGACACGCAGTGCGCCATTCTCTTCCGGTGTGGGATCGAGATGGATGCGCAGCGTGATCATGTTCTCGAGTAAAGAGGTGGGTGGTTGCACATGTGGCGCACCATCCTTCACAGACCATGGGCCATATCCCTCGACCTCCTTTTGTTCTTGGACGGTGATGGTCAGATCCTGATGCCAGGCGACGGGCCAATTCTCATCAGGTGTTTTATCGAAGAGGATGGAGCGCACAGGCCGCATCCCTCTCGGCAGCAAGGGTCTTAGAAAATCTGAAGTGGCGAAGTTGAGGAAGCATTCGGAACGGGAGCGAAGATGGCGGACACAAGCGCTGCCCGCTTCTTTAGCGACCCGGTCGGCCTCCTCCGCGAGCTCGGCGATGATGCGTGACCCCAGAACACCTTGGTGGATGAGAAAGCCATGTGCTCCAAAGGCCTCTCTAGTGGCGATGGTCTTACGTCGCAGGTGAAGCAACCAAAGGGTGCGTCCTGCCAAAAGAATCCAAGGGACAGACCAGATGAAGACCAATCTGTGAGTGCTGGCGTCAACCCGAGTTGCTGCGGGTGCGATCGCCGCGATATTGATGCCGATGACGGAGATAATCAGTGCTTGGAGCACCCAAAACCCTTGGGGGCGAGGCAAGAGCATGGAGCTGGCCAACAGCAGCCACCCGATGGTTGAGATGACGATCGGGTAATCTGGCATGATTGGCTGCGGCTCGGATTACTCCTCGCCGTCTTCTTCAGGAGCTTCAGCTTCGGGGGCCTCTTCGGCGCCTTCAGCTTCCTCTGCGCCTTCAGATGCTTCGGTGGCTTCACCATCCTCGCCTTCTTCGCCATCGTCCTCGTCGGGGATGACCCTAGCAATGTCCTGCAGGGCCTCGCCTTCCTTGAGGGTCACCAGTTTGACACCTTGAGCATTGCGGCCGGTTTCGCGGATCTCGGAGACCTTGATGCGGATGCTCTGACCCTTGGAGGTCATCATCATCAGCTCGTCCTCTTCGGTGACGGTGACGGCTCCCACCACCGGTCCGGTCTTGTCGGTGACCTTCATGGTGATGATGCCCTTACCACCACGGCTTTGCGTGCGGTAGTCGTCGAAGGGAGTGCGCTTGCCGAGACCGTTCTCGGAGGCCACCAGGAGCGTGCTGTCTTCGGTGACCTTGGACAGGCCGACGAGGTAGTCGCCTTCACGCGGGGTAATGCCTTTCACGCCCATGGAGTTGCGGCCCATGGAGCGGGCACCGTCTTCGTGGAAGCGGAGACTTAAGCCACCGTGGGTGACGAGGATGAGTTCGTCGTCGCCGGAAGTGAGCTTCACGTCGATGAGTTCGTTCTCTTCCTCCAAGTTGATGGCGATGATGCCGTCCTTGCGGTAGTTGCGGAAGTCGTTGAGGGCGGTCTTCTTGACCTTGCCGGAGCGGGTGGCGAAGAACACGAAGCCAGCATCCTCACGGAAGGTGATGTCGTTGCTCTCGTCGTCGGTGACGCGCTCGAGGCGCAGCATGGCGGCGATCTTCTCCTCGGGCTTGAGGTTGAGGACGTTCTTGATGCTGCGGCCCTTGGCGGCGCGGGAGGCCTCGGGGATCTCGTAGACGCGCTCGACGTAGACCCGCCCGTTGTTGGTGAAGAACATCAGGTAA
>CAZIPY010000418.1:0-8123 GCA_964541125.1 uncultured Luteolibacter sp.
CCGATCTGCGTAGAAGACACGTGCTTGCAGCTGCCGGTAAGTGGCTCGCCGTCTGGGTGCTGCTGATCTTCAGCGACCTGGGCTTGTTGGCAGACCGCAAGAAGCAGGTTTAGGGACAGGCTTGGGAGTCAGGCAATTTTCTTGGGTTTTGCGCAACTTACGATAGATTCCCGGGTTAAATACGTTGAGCTATTGTCTTAACCCCTCTGCAACCCATGCCCACCCTCACCATCACCACCCCCGCAGGCGGACCTCAGCGCTATGAGATCAGCCCCAACCGGGAAACCGTGACCTTTGGCCGTTCTTCCAAGAGCGATGTCCAAATCTCCTGCGAATCCGTCTCCGGCCAGCACGCCACCATGCGCAAGCTCGATGATGGCTACGTCCTGAGGGATCTCGGCTCCACCAACGGCACCAAACTCGATGGTAAGAAAGTCTCCGAAATCCATCTCGAGGACGGCATGAAGGTGCACCTCGGCGATGTCGCCTTCGATTTCGTCCCTGACGGAATCAAGAGCAAGACCAACGAGCGCGCCAAAACCTCCCAAGCCGACGGCCGTCGCGAAGCCAGTCACGACCCTGAACCGCAAAACAATCCCGTGGTGCTCGGCCTGGCCCTGATGGGAGCTGGTCTGATCATTCTGGGTTTGGTGGTGGTGATCGGCATCGATGCCATCAAGGCCATTCCCGAACGGGGTCAAAACTTCATCCTCGGCGGCGGCGCTTTGATTTTCGCAGGTATTGTCACCCTCATCTCCATTCTGTTTGTCACTGGTCGCATCCGCATCCCCAAACTCGTGGTCCAGTTCGACGAGAAGAAGAACAAAGACGACGATGAGGATGATGACGACGAGGAAGATGACGACGATGATGAGGATGACGACGAAGATGACTCCGATGAGGAAGACTCGGACGATGACGACGAAGAAGTCGGCAAGCCTCCCAAGGAAGACTGAGCATCACTTCTCAGACCGCCGATGCTCACCACGCGGTCCGGCCTGTTTCATGATCTTCAAGGCATCCTTGGGCCAGGGCGTGCTCTTGCCTGACTTTTTGATCTGAACATTATCGCGCACGACGTTGGTTTTCTCGATCACCTTGGCCAAAGGCACATTGTGGTAGTTGCGCTCGAAGGTGTTGTCGTAGTTCGGTTTATTGCCTGAGAAAAAGGCGACTTCCACCCCATCAATCACGTTGTCCTGCACCAGTTTTTGGCAGCTGCCATTGTCCAGATAGATGCCCGCAATGCCCCAGTTACCGGCAAACTTCGAGCGCTGGATGCTGTGGATGTAGTTGTGATGGATCTTCATCCCGGGAATTTTGCCCAAGGTGTAGATACCGCCGCCATCATCGTGTAGGCCCATCGTCCGGTGGATGAGATTGTAGGCCACTTCGTGATTCTTCGCCGCCGTATCCTTGTCGTGCCATGACCAACCCGTAGTGATGCCGGTGTAGCGCACATCGCGTATTTCGTTGTGCAGGATGGACACATCAGGCGTTCGGGCCACCAGAATGCCGCAGCCATCGCTGTATTCCATGCCGATGCGCTCAATCGTATTGTCGGTCACCTTGTTGCCGCTTGAGCCTTCATGATTAAGCAGCAGATAGATGCCGCCAGCGGAAGCATCCTGCACATGATTACCCACAAACGAACAGTTTTTGACTACATCACGGATGGCCGCAATCCCATGGGCTCCCGTGCGGCGCACCGCGCAGGAGCGGATCTCCACCCCGCTTGCATTCCCAAGCTCAATAGCCGCCGGCACCATCTGTTTGGCGTCCATATTCATGGCACCGTCGCCATAGTGAGTCGCCGATTGCATGATGGTGTAGCCCTTTTGGTTGGGTTCGATCCAATTGCTATAATCGAAGGTGATACCCTCGAACACCAGACCACTGACCGACTTTTCAGGCGACTCACCTTTGATATCTAGGAGCGTCTCCACTGTAGGAACAATCACCTCCGCCGTGGCCATATCTTCACCAGCACGCGGCTTGTAGAACAGGGTGTCGGTTTGGGTATTGAGGTAAAACTCTCCCTCGGCATCGAGAAATTCGTAGGCGTTCTCTACCCAATGTGGCGTACCGGGCTGCTCGAGGTGATGCATGGCCCGCCTCTGATTCTCGGGCTCCTGAAAGTGGATGGTATTGCCCTCGATCTTAGAAATGCGCGCTCGCTTCTGCTTCCAGTGGGTAATCATGACCATCTCGATTTCGTTGAGATTCTTCCAGTCCTCCCAGCCCTTGAGTGCAGCAGCATCCCTCAACTTCACATGATACGGTTTCTTGCCCGTGACCGACGCCCCTCCCAAAAAGCCTTCCAGAGTGATATCACTGACACGGTTCGGCATGCGCGCACGCACACCACGGCGGCCATTCACGTAGATCTGGCGAAATTCACGATCGCCGACTGACGCCTTGTAGATGCTCTTATCCTTGTCGTGCAGCTGCCAGCCCTTGATCACCATGCCGCCGCTGACGATGGGCTCCTCACCCTCGACTGCTTTGTAGGTTACCTTGTGTCCGTTTCTACCCGAGTCCTTGGCAGCAAACACAATGGACTCAGAGATTGGATAAGTCCCTCCAGCTAGATGGACGGTGATGTCACCCGTCATCTTGATATTTACCTTGGCTACCGCATCACGAGCAGCAGCAATCGTCTTGAATGGTTTTGCCTTGGTCCCGGGATTTTTGTCACTGCCGGAGGGCGACACGTAAAAACCGGAGCCTCCAAAACTCACCGCTGTGGAAATCAGCAGAGAGAATGCAATGGCTGAAAATCTGATAATCGACCTCAAGAAAACTATGCCAGCAGATCCTTCACCACGTGTCCATGCACATCGGTGAGGCGGTAGCGACGGCCTTGGAACATGTGGGTCAGGCGGGTGTGATCGAGGCCCAGCTGGTGCAATACCGTGGCATGCAGGTCGTGCACGTGCACAGCACCCGGGGTATCGCCGTCCTTGGAAGGCTTGAGGATCGGCACACCATCAGGCCCGAGGATGTTGTAGCCGTAAGCATCGGTTTCCCCGTAGGTGTGGCCCGCCTTCACGCCACCGCCAGCCATCCAGCCGGTAAAGCAGCGCGGGTGGTGATCGCGGCCGTAGTTGGTATTGGTCAACTTGCCTTGTGAATAGGAGGTGCGGCCGAATTCGCCACCCCAGATCACGAGCGTATCCTCGAGCATGCCCCGCTGCTTGAGATCCTTGATCAAGCCGGCGCAGCCCTGGTCGGTCTCCTTGGTCTGACGAGTAATATTCTTGGGCAGGTTGTTGTGCTGATCCCAACCCGGGTGGTAGAGCTGAATGAATGGGACACCGCGCTCCGCCAAACGGCGAGCCATCAGGCAGTTGGAGGCGAAGGTGCCGGGCTTCTCGACATCCGGACCGTAGAGTTCCTTGACGTAGTCCTTCTCGTCGGAAAGGTCAGTCACTTCCGGCACGGAAGTTTGCAGCCGGTAGGCCATCTCGTATTGGGTGATGCGGGCTTCAATCTCGGGGTCGAATTCCTGCTCAAAGTCCATGCGATTGAGCGATGCCATGTGATCGAGCAGCGCGCGACGACCGGAGCGGCAGGCACCGTCAGGATTGGTGAGGTAGAAGACGGCGTCCTTGCCGGAGGAGAAGCGCACTCCCTGATAGCGCGAATCGAGGAAACCGTTGCCCCAAAGACGTGCATAGAGCGGCTGGTCGGTGGGCTTCTTGGTGACCAGCACCACGTATCCGGGAAGGTTGTCATTGGGCGAACCCAGACCGTAGCTGACCCATGATCCCATGGAGGGGCGACCGGCAATCTGCGATCCGGTGGCGAAGAAGGTCATCGCCGGGTCGTGGTTGATGGCCTCCGTCCAGAGTGATTTGATGAAGCAGAGGTCGTCGGCCACAGTCGCGGTGTGCGGCAGCAACTCGCTGACCCAGGCGCCGGACTCACCATGCTGCTTGAATTTGAACTGCGAACCTGCGAGCGGGAGAATGGCCTGATTACCCGACATACCGGTCAAGCGTTGGCCCATGCGCACGTCGTCAGGAAGGCCTTCTCCATTCTTTTCCTCCAGTAGGGGCTTGTAGTCGAAGAGGTCCTGCTGGGCGGGACCGCCGGACATGAAGAGGTAGATCACTCGCTTGGCCTTGGGCACTGCATGCGGCGCGAACATGCCCTTGCCTTGCACCAGCGAACTGAGCGCGGTGGCGCCCAAACCTTGGAGCATACGACGACGGGTGGTGTGAAGCGGATGAAGCATGGGTGTGGGAGGTTAACGCACCATGAGATGCGCATCGAGGTTGAGAAGCGCTTGGGCGAGCGCAGTGTGGGTGGCGAGCTCGACGGGATCGAGCGAGGCATCGGCTTTCGAGTCTCCCACTTTGAGAAGCTTGGCAGCGTCCGAGGAGCCGCCCTTGAAGAATTCACGCTGTTCGGCGATCAGGGCAGTGAGAATCTCGAGCTGCTTGGACTGCACCTCGCGCGAGGTGACTTCGCGCCAAGCCCATGCGGCACGCTCGGCGTCCGTCTTGCCTCCCTCCTTGAGGATGCGTTCGGCGAACTTACGACCCGCTTCCACGTGCTGCGGATCGTTGAGGGTGACCATGGGCTGTAGTGGAGTATTGGTTGGGATGCGTCGAGAGGCACAGACATCACGGGTCGGTGTATCGAAGACCATCATGTTGGGCGGCGTCGTGGTGCGGCGCCAGAAGGTGTACATCGAACGGCGATACAGCCCTTCGCCTTGGTCGCGTTTGTATTCGGGCAGGAAATTATTGAGCACTTTCCACATCGAACCCGGTGCCTGGTAAGGCTTCACCGGCGGGCCACCGACCTTCTCGACGAGCAGCCCCGAGTGATCGAGAACCGAGTCGCGAATCATCTCTGCAGTCAGGCGCTTCGAAGGGCCACGGGCGAGCAGACGATTATCGGGATCCATCTCGGTGAGGGCCGGTGTCTGGATGGAGTCTTGGCGATAGGTGGCGCTGAGCACGATCTGTTTGAGCGCACGCTTCTGGTCCCAGCCATGCTGCATGAAATCACGAGCCAGCCAGTCAAGCAGGGCCGGATGGCTGGGTTGCGAACCCTGCAGGCCAAAGTTGTCGGAGCTTTCGACGATGCCAAGGCCGAAGATCTCCTGCCAGATGCGGTTGATAGTGACCCGCGAAGTCAGCGGGTGATCAGGCATCACGAGCCAGCGGGCGAAACCGAGACGGTTGCGGGGCTCGCCCTCGGGGAATGGCGGCAGCCAATCGGGTGTCTCCCGCTGAACCTGCTCGCCGGGCATGGTGTAGTCGCCGCGCTCGAGGATGAAGTGAGGGACGGGATCTATCTCGCGCATAGTCATGATGCGGAAGATGCCATCGTCCATCTTGCGTAGCGCGGTGCGCGCGGCAAGCAACTTGGCGGTCAGATCGAGCGCCTTGGCATCGACCGCCGAATGAAAATACTCGCGGAGTTCGGCCGCACTGGCCTGGACCTTGGCAAGTTCGACACCCTGATGCATGGCGCGCACTTCCATGGCGGTGATGGCACGGCGATGGATGGTGATCTCATCAATGGTGCCACCGCGCAGTCCGACGTCACGACCGCGGGCACCAAAGGTGAGTGCATTGCCAATGCGGTAGTCGCGATCGATGGTGTCCTTGATGACGTCGGTGGCAGCGAGTTTACCATTGAGATAAACCTTCATGCCACTGGCCTTCTGTGAGCCATCGCTAGTCACGGCGACGTGAGTCCAGCTGCCCGTAGGAATGGTCTCTTGCGTGGCGATCGAAGCCGCGCATCCGGGAAACTCACGGCCGATGGTCCAGCGCAACTTGCCGTTTTCGATCAGCAGCTCGTATCCAGAGTAGTTAACATCAAAGGAAGAAGTGTTGGCGAAGACCACGGCACGCGGATAACTCTCACCGGGTTTCAGCCACAAAGAGATTGCCATCGGCTGCTCGGAATTGCGGATGCCGAGCGGATCCATCCGGATGGCATCGTCGCCATTGGTCTGCACGCCCTGACCGGTCGGTGTCTTCACCAGCTTGTTGGCGCCATGCTTCGCATCCTGCTTCTCATCGCGCTTTTCGAGGCGGAGGTTGGCGCCAGGTGTTTTCCCTTCGAAGCGGAAGTGCGCGGCAAAATGAGGCTGCGGGAAAGCGTCACGCTTCTGGCTCCATTGGTTGAAAGCTTGCTTGGCTTCCGCAGAGGCGAGGTGGGCCTTGAGGGCGGCATCCGCCTTGTCGACAGCGGCTTTGAGCGTCACTTCCTGCTTTTGCTGCTCGGGAGTGTGCAACTTAAGAGCAGGAGTCGGCAGCACCAAACCCTTGTTCTGGCCGCCCTGCACCATGCCGTGCTCGTCGATGCTGTTGAAGAAAGAGCCCATCTCGTAAAACTCCCGCATGCTGATGGGGTCGTACTTGTGATCATGACAGCGTGCACAATCCATGGTCAGCGCAAGGAAAGTGGTGCCCACTGTATTCACCCGATCCGAAATCCCGTCCTGACGGAACTCTTCGGGAATGGAGCCACCCTCATTGGTCTTGCGGTGAATGCGATTGAAGGCAGTGGCAAGCCGCTGATCACGGGTGGGATTGGGAAGCAGGTCGCCGGCGAGCTGTTCAATGATGAACTCATCAATCGGCAGGTTGCGGTTGAAAGCCTCGATCACCCAATCGCGGTAGGGCCAGGCATCGGTGTGGACGTCGGCCTGATAACCGAAGGAGTCGGCGTAGCGCGCCACATCCAACCAAGGCACTGCCATGCGTTCGCCATAGCGCGGTGAAGCCAACAGACGGTCGACCACCTTCTCGTGAGCTTGGTCGGATTTGTCGGCCAAGAAGTCATCTAGCTCCTTTTGACTCGGTGGCAGACCGGTGAGATCGAAGGTCACGCGACGTAACCAGCGCTCGCGGGGCGCTTCCTTGGTCGGCTTAAGTCCCTTTGCCTCCAATTTCGCGAGGACAAAGTGATCGATGCCGTTGCGCGGCCAGTCCTTGTTCTTGATCTTTGGCAGCGGAACTTTTTCAGGCGGCGTCACGAAGGCCCAGTGGCGTTCATACTCAGACCCCTGCTTGACCCAATCCTCAAGTAACTTGATGTCCTCCGCACTCAGTTTGAGATGCGACTTCGGCGGAGGCATGATATCCTCCGGGTCGGTGGCGCGGATCCGTTGAATCAACTCACTCTTGCGCGGCTCGCCGGGAACAATGGCGCCAGCTTCAATGGCCGCCTCGCGTACATCGAGGCGCAGATCGGCATCGCGTTTCTTGGCGTCGGGGCCATGGCATAGAAAGCAATTGTCCGACAGCAGCGGCAGGATCTGCCGCGCATAGGAAATCGGCTCCTCAGCCGCCAGAATCGGGGCGGCGAGGGCAATCAGTAGGGTCAATTGACGCGGCATCCTCACAAGGTAGCCACTACGCCGGAAACGCAAAGGAACTTTCCAGAATCAACCTGTATCCTTGAGAGCCAGCGTGGGCTTATTCACCCTCACTGAGCAGAGCCTGACGCATCTTACCCATTTCGTGCGCTTCGTCGCAGAAGCGTTTGAGCTGATCGGCGGTCATCGTGAGTTCCTCTTCGATCTCGAGCTTCTTCTTGAACCAGCGATGCTGAAGGTAGTTGAAGGTGTGGTCCTTGTCGTACTTCTTGGCCTTGAACATGTTCTGCGTCATCCGCGGCTTGGCCGCTTGAAGCTCGGCCTGAGCTTCGGGCTGGGGATACTGATGCGCATACATCTGAGCATGTGCGGGCTGTTGCTGAGCCATCTGCTGCTGAGCGGCCTCCATCTGCTGCTGGGCCTGGGCAAGTTGCTGCTGGGCCTGAGCTAACTGCTGAGTCTGCTGGGCCTGGACTTGTTCAGGGGTCGGCTGGGGCTGAGGCTGGGTCTGGGCCTGACCGAGCGCCACGGTGTTGCGATGGATGGGATTCGGCCGGTGGGAGCGAATGCCACTCATCATGCGGTATTTGCTAATTTCCATGGCGTCCTGTTACCACGATTCGTGCCACTGGCTATCAAAAACCGGCACTTTTCTGACTTATTTTCAGGGTTTTACGCAAAACCCTGTTAGCAGGCGACTTAAACGCTTGGGCCCGCTTGCCGATGAGCTAACGCATGTGGAGCCGCTGTTTATCGAACGCGCGTTTCGAGATGT
>CAZIPY010000419.1:0-12343 GCA_964541125.1 uncultured Luteolibacter sp.
CCGCGCTCCTTCGCCCGGGTCGTTTCGACCGTCAGGTCACCGTTTCACTTCCCGACGTCAACGGTCGCGAGGAAATCCTTCGCGTTCACGTGAAGAAGATCAAGCTCGCCGCCGGCGTGGATCTCGGCGTGATTGCCAAAGGAACTCCCGGATTCTCCGGTGCTGAGCTTGCCAACCTCGTCAACGAGTCGGCTTTGCTGGCTGCCCGCCGTGGTCTGAGCGCAGTCACACTTGCCGAGATGGAGGAAGCCCGTGACAAGGTCCGCTGGGGTCGCGAACGCCGCAGTTTGGCGATGTCCGACAAGGAGAAGGTCGGCACTGCTTGGCACGAAGCGGGTCACGCCTATCTCAACATGGTGGTGGAACACACCAGTCCACTACACAAGGTCACCATCATCCCTCGTGGACCCTATCTTGGAGCGACCATGTATCTTCCCGATGGCGACAAGTATTCGACTCAGAAGAAGGAGGCTCTTGCTAACCTCATCGTCACCATGGGTGGGCGCATTGCTGAAGCCTTCCATAGTGATGACGTGTCCAATGGTGCATCCGGCGATATCCGCCAAGCCACCCAATTGGCCCGCAATATGGTCTGCGAGTGGGGTATGAGCGATAAGCTGGGCATGGTGGAGTATGGTGAGGGCGATCAACCGGTCTTCCTCGCCCGTGACATGAGCAGCAAGTCACGCAATTACTCGGATGAAACTGCCAAGATCATCGATGCCGAGATCAAGCGCTTCATTGACGAGGCTTATGCCGAAGCCGAACGGGTTCTGACCGAGAACAAGGAAACGGTGGAGCTTATTGCCAAGGCTTTGCTCGAATATGAGACTCTCGACGCCAGCCACATCCAGGATCTCATCGATCACGGTGAGATGAAGGATCCTCCGGCCGCACCCAAGCCGCCTCCAGTCCCTGAGGAGACTCAGAAGAAGGATGCGGAGAAGTCGAAGGAGGAGGAGAAGCCGGATGATGATGGCCCGCTTCCGGGTGCTGTTGGAGCGACTGCTTGATTACCATGAGCTTGCACTCGCTTCGCTCGTCCGCTGGGCGCTTGCTTCAATAGGGCTTGCACTCGCTCCGCTCGTCCGCAGTTTGCTACTGTCATCACAGCTTATGTGACTTAGCCATGCCCAAGCGGGGACGTCATCAGAGCACCTCGAAGGAATGTCAGCAGTTGATTCGGCGCATTGAAGCCCTCGAGGGTGTCGTCGGGGTGATCATCGGCCAGTCCTTTGGCGGGAAGTCGCTTGGGAGTCAGTCACGTACCGGGTCGATGCGGGTGCAGCGGGTCAGTGATGGTGGCATCAAGGCGGTGATGCAGAGCGCCAAAGGTTTGCAGGAGATCTTTATCCGAGTGGAAGACTCCCAGCTTGAACAGGTCATGCCTAAACTGGGGGAGTTTAGGTGAGATCGGCAAAGCCATTCTCGGTGCGAGGCAGGGCACAGCCAAGAGCCTCGGCCACAGCCCGCAACAGTTCGGCTTCACTGTCGTTGACTTCTCCATCCTGATTCACGGTCAGCCAGCACAGCCGCAGGATCTGCTTTTTGACGATGGGTGTGGATCCATCCATCCGCTGCAGCCCCTCAGCCGCCACCGTGAAGTCCATGGGCACTATGGGGAGGTCTTGGCTGGTATGCTCGCGGTATTCAGTGAGAGCGGGTTCGAGGGCTTTTTTATCTCCAGAGATGGTGGAGAAGATCGCGAGCAAGTTGGCGACTTCCTGTTCGAGTTCGCCAATGCGCTTGTAGCGAATGAGGGATGGCTGGCGCATGCCTAGGCCGATCTCAATATGGCGCTGTCCGACTTGGATCAGCATGAATTCGAAGAGATCGATCTGTCCGTCGGCTTCGGCAAGCAACTTGATGGTGTCGATCATCTTCCGGCCCTGCTCGTGGCTCATCCGGCGCAACCAGGGAAGAGCGGCATCGACGCAGGTGAGCTTGTGCTTGGAGTTCGCAGCATGATGCTCGGTGCTGGCTTCCTTGGCGAAATCGAGAACTGTCTCATCATAGCCTTGCTGGCTGAGGATCCCGAGCCCCGTTTCCTGATCATCAGAGGGAATCAGCAGTCCAAAGATGAGGGCCTGAGCTTGGGGTAGTGCTTGGTTCTGGGATTCTTCCTCGGCGATGGCTGCCGCGGCGATGATGGCTGTGGCGGGATTCATGCCTGGGATGTCTCCCGCTGGTCCCATGGCGTCCTGCACCGCGCCAACTCCAGGAATGGGAGGGGGAGTGGCCTTGCTGGTGGTCCTAGTAGGGGATTTGGCTGCTTGAAATTCACTTTTGCTGACCCTGTCGGTGCCACCCTCCAGCATTTCCCCGTTCCAATTGGGTTCAATCGCCCGGATGCGCTCATCCAACGGTGGGTGAGTAGCGAGCATGCTGCTGAGGCTGCTCGAGGCAAAGAACATGTGCCGGGCCTCGGATGCCTTGGCAGCCTGGATTTTGCCATGTTCGGCAAAGCCGCCGATCTTCTTGAGGGCTCCTGATATGCCATCTGGATAACGGGTGAATTGAACGGCAGATGCATCGGCGAGGAACTCTCGTTGTCTAGAAATCGCCGCTTGTATTAGACGCGCGAATAGAACGCCTACGGATCCGATGATCCAAACTGAGAGGCCCAGGAGAGCGATTGCGATGACAATGCCAGCACCTCCCTTGGAATCACGCGACCCTCGGACAAAGCGCAGGGATTCCAGCATTACACGTCCGACCACGGAGATCATGACCAGACCGAAGATCCATCCAGTTAGGCGCATGTTGAGTTTCATGTCGCCGTTGAGGATGTGACTGTATTCGTGGGCAATGACGCCCTGCAGCTCAGAGCGGGTGAGTTGATCGAGTGTGCCACGGGTGACGCCGATCACGGCGTTGCTGGGGTCGGTGCCTGCGGCAAAGGCGTTGATCCCTTGCTCCTGCTCCATCACCCAGACACCAGGCATTGGCATGCTGGAGGCGATGGACATTTCCTCAACGACATTGAGTAGGCGCCGCTCTTTGGGATCGCGGGTTCCAGGCTCTACTTCACGGCCGCCGAGGTCTCTGGCGATGACGGCGCCGCCGCCCGAGAGTTTGGCCAGTTTGGAGAGGCTGCCGATGAGGATGATGCCACCGACCACTACGAAGGTGATCAGGAACAGTTCCGGTCGCCACCAGTTGGAGAAGGTGCCTCCTGAGTCGGGGTCTCCGGAGTTCAATCCGATGACCAAGACATTGTAGACCATCAGGACTACACCGAGGACGCAGAGGGCGAACCACAGCACGAGTTTGCGGCTGGCCTTGCGGGCTTCTTCTTGGGCGGCGAAGAAATTCATCGCGACAAAGAATCAGGAGAAAACAAAAAGGCGAGCCTTGGAGGCTCGCCTCATGAATTAGAATTCGACCTTTGGAGCCTGCTTCTCGGCTTCGTCCTCAATTTCGAAGAGGGCGGCCTCATTGAAGTTGAACATGCCGGCGATGATGTTGTTGGGGAACACCTCGCGCTTGGTATTAAAGGTCATCACCGAGTCATTGTAGGCCTGGCGGGCGAAGGCGACCTTGTTCTCGGTGGTCGTCAGTTCTTCGCTAAGCTGCATCATGTTCTGATTGGCTTTGAGGTCCGGATAGGCCTCAGCGACCGCAAAAAGGCGGCCCATCACGCCACCTAGGCCAGCTTCAGCTTGAGCCAGTTTGCCGAGGGTGCCGGGGTCGCCGGGATTGGCGGCAGCGTCCTTGCGTGCGCTATCAGCCATGTTGCGGGCGGAGATGACTGCATCCAGAGTCTCACGCTCGTGGCTCATGTAGCCTTTGGCGGTTTCGACCAGATTGGGGATGAGGTCATGACGGCGCTTCAGCTGAACGTCGATCTGCGCGAAGGCGTTCTTGTAGACGTTACGCAGTTTGACCAGGCCGTTGTAGACGCCGATCACCATAAATACGAGAATCACCGCGATCTGGCCGACGACGCCGAGCACGGAAAGGAGAACGATCGTGGAATCGGCCACGATGGGAGTGGGGAAGTTGGATGCGATATTCATCATGACACTGTTCTTAGTGTCTCTGCCGATGGCTGCCCATGATAAATATTGTCCAGATTTGTAATATTGACGGGGCTTGGGGCCGCCAACTGTCTGAAATTAGGAGGGGTCAGTTCTCACTTTTCTCTGGTTTCGGAGACGAAAATAGGCAGAATTCCGAATCTCCCAAGTCCCTGACTAGCAATCTACAAGGTTGTTAGGACAAGCTTGAGAGTTTCGTGAAAAACCCCCAAACATTCGTGTCAACTCTGTCTTCAGCCCGCAAGTGGGCAGCTTGCTTCGTAACTACTTCTAAAATTATTGGATCATTTCGTCGCGGATCAGCTTATCTAGCTGTTGCAGTTCTATTGACTCTTATGTCAACTGAATCGCTTGTCGCACAATGTTGTGGTGCTCAACCTTCCACCTTCAGACAGCCAAATGGAACTGTCATTGAAGTGCATTTCCATGGAAACGAACTTTACACACGCACTGTTTCTGCTGACGGCTACACCCTATTTTTTGATCCAGAGCAAAAATGTTACTTTTACGCAGTTTTAAGTAAAAAAGGTGATGCTTTCTTATCTTCGGGGATATTAGCGGAGAAAGTGAAGCCAGCAGATCTTGATATTCCCAAGCATCTCAAGCTTACCGGAGAGGCGAGGCGCAAACTTGCTCTAAAACGCAGGGCTGAACTTGAAGCTGTTCGCAAAGATAGAGAGCGATGGGCGGCTCAGAAGAAAAAGATGGCCGATCTTAGGGCTTGGCAAAGAGCAAACCCCAAGGCCGGAAAGTTGGGGGTGCAGCCAGTTGTACCTGATGCCAACCAAAGTTCTGGCACTGGAGAAGAGTCTCAGCAATCCAGCGAGCCGGCTCAAGCGCCTCCCAATAATCCGCCGACATTAGGTGATTTGGTAGGACTTACCATTCTGGTGGACTTTCCAGATGTTCAGGCACGCTCCGATGTGACTCGGTCTGATATTGATGACTACCTAAACAAACCTGGAGGCAAATGGTCTAACAATGCCTCTGTTCACGAGTATTTCAAAATCCAGTCGAGTGGCCGTCTTAACTACAATAATAACGTCACTTACTATGTGAGGATGCCGCAGCCATACAGTTACTACAATGATGTCTCTCTGAGCTCAGGTACATGCGGACGCCGCTTGCTTCAGGATGCGATCAATATCCTTTTAGCGGAGGGTTATGATTTTAGTGGTTTATCTGTTGACCCAGCCAATGGCAGGGTGATCGCTACAAATCTGATGTGGGCTGGTAATGACAGTGGTTCATGGGCGAAAGGTTTGTGGCCTCACCGTTGGGTGATCGGTCCTGTCAGTGTTGGTAATGGGATGTATATCTACGATTACCAATGTACTGATATTGGTACTAGCGGTTATCCAACCATAGGAACTTTCTGTCATGAGAACGGGCATCTCGTGGGTAAATATCCTGACTATTATGACACGGATGGTGGTGAGGGTGTGGGTAATCACTGTTTGATGGGAGCCGGCAACCATGCCACTCAAACCAACCCAACTAACATCAGTTCCTACCTCAAGTATCATTCAGGGTGGATGGATGCGGTGGAATTGACGAGTTTGACGGGACCAATTCGACTGGCGGCATCTGTGGACAATACGATTGTTTATAAATACACCAACACCGATCCAGGTTGGACCGATGAGTATTTCCTTGTAGAAAATCGCTCAAAGTCGGGTGGGTGGGAGGCTGCAAGTGGTCTGCCAGACAGTGGCTTGATGATTTCACATATTCACGAAGCTGGGGGGAATAGTACATCAGGCCCTGAGGATGAAATGACGGAAGCCAATCATTATGAACATTCGGTTGAGCAGGCCGACGGGCTTTATCAACTTGAGGGGCAAGGAACGTGGGGTAGCAGTAAGAATCGTGGCAACAATACCGATTACTTCCACTCTGGAGGTACCGGGCCCAAAACCGAATTCAGTGATGCCACCACACCTCCTGCCAAATGGTGGAAAGGAGCCACGACGACTGCAGGGACCGGAACCAACTCGGGTTTGCACATTCATTCAGTGAGTAATGCTGGCGCGGTCATGACTTTTGTTTATGGCGCTGGAACGCCTGCTGGACCTGCCACAACTAGTCTGACCCGCACTTATCTAGAGGCCAATACTGATTATGGAGCCAATGCCGAATCGCAGAGCTTTTATGTCTATAATTCTGGCAGTGGCACAGTGACTTACTCGGTGACGGATGATGTGGGGTGGTTGGATTGCAATTATTCCGTCAACACAGCTTCAACCACTGCCAATTTGGTGACCGTGAACTACACGACGGCAGGCCTAGCCTCGGGAACCCATACGGCAACGATTACCGTGGATGGCGGCAGCGCTGGTACTAAAACAATCGCAGTCACTCTGACGGTCAATGCTACTCCGGTGCTGTCGGTCTCTCCCTCCTCAATTTCGGTGGCAGGCATCGAAGGTGTGGCTGGCCCGAATTCCAGTTTCACCATCACCAATATTGGCGAAGGTACCGCAGATTATTCGGTAAGCAGTGTTGAATCTTGGCTGAATTTTACCCCCTCCTCGGGCACAGTTGGTTTGGAGCGTGATAGTATCAGTATTGAGTTTGATGCGACCGGGCTGACGCCAGGAGTTTACACGGATACCATTACCATCAACTCGACATCGGCTACAAATGCCCCGCTGAATATTTCGGTGACATTCACGGTTGATCACGCGGACTTTTATCTGACCACTCCCAATGGTGGAGAGTCATGGACGAGTAGTACCATTCGCAATATTACCTGGTATTCGACCCTCGGTGGTAATGTTAAAATCGAGCTGCTGAAAAGTGATGTGAAGCTATACGATATCATTTCCAGTACGCCGAATGACGGGAGCTATGACTGGTTCATTCCTGTTGATCAGACTGTTGGTGCCGACTACTCGGTCCGTATCACCAGCGTCGAAGATGGCGGCGTTACCGATGTGAGTTACCAGCCTTTCTCGATTGCTGCGCCTACCCCAAATATTTTTGTATCGGATTTGGAGGTTAACCCTGGCTTTACGACTACTGGGCTTTTTGAGTGGGGTTCTCCAGGTGGTAATAACAGGGCTAGTTCCGCATACAGCGGCACCAGGATGTATGATACCGATCTGGATAATACCTGTTGGACAGAGAGCACGCTTACGACTCTCCCGCTTGATTGCTCGAAGCATAGTGATGTTCAGCTAAATTTTTGGATACATCAGTATGTATATTTGGACTACGAGGTCAGGGTGGAAGTTTCTAATGATGGCGCTAACTGGACAGAGCTTTATTCGACCGGAACCGCTGGAAGCACCTCGAGTCAATGGATAAGGCTGCCGGGTAATAACACCTCTTATGATATTTCTGTCGTGGCTGACGGAAAGCCCACCGTGTATGTTCGCTGGTCGATGTTGGGTTCCGGCTCGCAATACGGGGGAGGTGGCATCGCCATTGATGACATCAGCATTACCGGCACATTTGTGCCAGACTCGCCACCTCATGGAGTTACCTTGCTCGAAACTGCTGGTTCCACTGTAGTTACGGAGGGAGGGGCTAATGACACCTATTCGATTGTTCTGGATTCTCAGCCCACCGATACGGTTACCATCACTCTTACAGACGATGCCGATGTGAATGTAACGCCTTCGAGTGTTCAATTCAGTACGTCCGATTGGGATCAGCCCAAGTCGATTACCGTATCTGCCGAGAATGACTCCCTTCATGAGTTGCTGCACAGCGGCACCATCACCCATGCTGCAACCAGTCCGGATGGAAACTACAATGGGATTTTTGTGGCCGACTTGGTGGTCACGGTCATAGATGACGATAACAATGCTCCTTTCGTCGATGCTGGCATAGACCAGACCGTTGTCCTTGATCAAGTGGGTGGAGCACCGGTTGCTGGCGCATACTATGAATGGGATGCTGCTGCTGATTCCGCAGGTGACAACGCTTGGAATAGCACCACAGCCAATACCTACGATTGGGTATTTGCGGCTGGATTGAGTCCGGCGGATGTCAATGATGCCAGGTTCGGCAGCGTAACAAAAGCCTACTCATTTCCCGCGGCACAAGATGCCTCGAATACCTCATGGGATGCCCATGGATCAAACGAACCTGCGACCTTCGAGTTCGTCATTGATGTAGATGGTACTGATGGGAGTATATTCGAAACAGGCGGCAGCGGTGACGGCTTGCAAGTCGATGTGGTCGGAGGTGTTCTGCGTGGCACGTGTCAGGAAACCACCCCGGCGCGTGTGCAATACGCGCTGACCGCGGAAGATTTGGGACGCTTCATTCATGTGGTGTTTGTCGCGGATAGTGCCAATGATGTGGTCCAGCTCTACATCGATGGAGTGCTCAAGGATACGCAAGCATGGACTGGGCCGGACTGGGCGGGCACTGACAGTGCCTCACTGGGGGAGCAAGCTGGGAGCATGCCAACCAATGGTTCCACAGCTGCCTTTGTCGGTAAAATGGCGCTTTTCCGATATTACCGTAATAAGGCCTTCACCGCCACTGATGTTCAAACCAACTACGATTCAATCGCCGGTAGCGCAGCATCGGTCGATCTCATGGGTTATGTGCGCGATCTGGATGATGATGCTCTGGATACCGAGTGGACAGTGCTGGGGACGCCTCCGGGAAATGTGCAATTCGGGACATCGACTGATAGCTTTGCTCAAGGAGCGACCAATGTGAGCGCTCCGGGCCTTGCTGTGAACAGCACCGCCACCTTTGATGCGGAAGGCGTCTATACCCTGCAATTGACGGCCACGGACGGTGTGACGGTGAGTAGCGATACCTGTGTGATCACGGTCAGCCCTCCCAGTGCATACAACGTGATTGTGGCCGAGAGTGATGGCTCGACGGCTGTATCTGAGGATGGCGCGACCGACACTTATACCATTGTTTTGGGCGCGGAGCCGACCAACCAGGTGACAGTTAATATTTCCGGTGGGGCCCAGCTCGACGTTACTTCCACCAGTGAGATTTTTGATAGTAGTAACTGGGATCAGGTCAGAACGATTACCGTTTCCGCGATCGACGACGATGATCTCGAGGGTAATCATACGGGAACCATCACCCATACGGTCGACACCACGGATCCGGATTATTCTGGGGTTGAGGCCAACAGCATCGTCGCGTCCATTGCTGACAATGACGACCCAGGAACGCTCACCTTGGCATCTGTGTCTGAAAGTGTGGGAGAATCGGACGGTACGATAGTGCTGACCGTCAGTCGTGCAGGTGGTAGTAAAGGTTTGGCGTCTGTGAGCTATACCACGACAGACGGAACCGCTGCAGCTGGTAGCGACTTCACAGGTAAGACTGGAACGCTTAATTGGGGTGACGGTGATGTCACTGATAAAACCATCACCATCGATATCACTTCTGATTTGGAGCCGGAGAACGACAAGGACTTCACCGTGACCATTTCCGATGCAATCGGAGCATTCCTTGGTAGTCCAGCTACCACCACGGTGACCATTCTGGATGATGATGACGCCGGTACGGTTTCATTGACTGCAGCCGACTATGGGGTCAGTGAAGGGGCCGGATCCATCGTTCTGAGTGTGGACCGATTGAGTGGAACGGCTGGAACCGTCAGTGTTTCTTATGCCACTTCAGATGGTGAAGCGCTTAATGGTTCGGACTACACGGATACCAGTGGCACGCTCACCTGGGGGCCTGGAGATGGCTCCGTGAAGACCATCACTATACCCATCTTGAATGATACGGTATCAGAAGTCTTGGAAACCTTCTCGGTGACATTGTCACTTGAGTCTGCATTCGGTGCTTTGGGGGATTATCCCAGTGCCACCATATTGATCGATGATGACGACTTCTCGCCGGATACGATTACAGGATTGGTGGGTTGGTATGACGCTCAGGAGCTTTCCACGGCAGTTAACGGCGGGGTGACTTCATGGTCCGACAAGACAGGAGGCACCAATAGCAGTGCCGATAATCTTGCACAATACACCGGTATTGGGGGTTCAACGGCTGTCGCGCCGACCAGGCAGGATATTGTCCTTAATGGTCATACCTATAAGTCGGTCCGCTTTGTATCGAATCCAGCCAAGCACTATGAATTGCTCTACGCCAACGGCTTGGTCACAACTGGTGATACGAGTCGAACTGTCGTCACGGTTTACAAGGGTGGTAATGATGACGTGGAAAGTAGGCCTGTGAGTTTTGGCTCAGCCTTGGCTAGTGATAATGCGAACAGTGTTGTGTTCTGGGGGATGGCCACTGATGGCAATGGATCGCTTCAATTTGGTAAAAGTAATGGTAATAATCGTTTGATTAACTCTCAGACGGCTGGATTAAACCGCACCGATTTCCTGATCCGTACTTCTGTGATGAATACGGCGACCAGTTATGATGAATACATTGATGTTCTAGATTCTAACTTTGCCGACACTCAGGTTCTGGATAATGCGAGCCCAGGCGTTACGACCAATCCTAGGCCAAACTTCTATGTTGGTGATGTGATGACTGGTGCTGTGGGTCCTACATTCGATATTCTCGAAATTCTAGTCTTTGATGCAGTATTAGCTGATAGCGATCGCACCCAATTGCAGGATTATCTGAAATTGAAATACACCAATGCGGATGTGGACCATTTCGTGATTTCCTCAATTGATCCCTCACAATCAGTAGGAACCCCGATCGCTGGGATCACGATTACCGCAAAGGATGCTTCAAACAATACGGTCTCGTCTTTCAATGGAACGGTCAACTTCGGTGGTTCGGCGGGGATCGGTGGAACCTCAGGTTCGTTTGTGAATGGTGTTCTCACTGGAGTGAGCGTTACGCCCACAGTTGCAGGCACATCCCTGACCTTTACCGTTAGCGATGTTCTTGGGGCCACGGGGTCTGCCACATTTAATGTGAGTGAGGCTTCCGACCCTTATGACGTATGGTCAGGTGGTGCGGACTTTAATTTGGATGGCAATGGTGACGGTGTAACCAATGGTTTGGCTTGGGTGTTTGGTGCCAGTGATGTGAATGTCAATGCGGTGAATTTGTCACCAGTCATCGATAATTCATCGGATCCGACCTACATGATTTTCAATTTCCGACGTCTTGATGCTGCGCATGGTGATGCCAATACAAGCATTTCAGTAGATTATGGATCAACTCTTGCTGCCGGCGATTGGCAGTCGCTTGCGATCAATGGTGGCAATGTTGGTGCTGATGGCGTTGATGATATCGTTGTGCGAGAGCACGATAACGACTACGTCGATGCTGGAGGTGGTGACGGAGTGGATCGTATTGAAGTGAAGTTTAAGAGATCCACGCATGGGGCCAGCGGTAAGATGTTCAGCCGACTCAAAGTTGAACGTTCTATTCCCTGATCCACTTGGATGCCCTTAGTCGGTTTCCTTCTCCTCGATCACAATGCGAGGGAAGACCGGCTTGGGTTTTCCGATTTGGTGACCGTCGGGAATGAGGCCCCACTTGAGATCGTCAAGTTTGAGATTCGTCAGGCTCTCCAGCTTGATCTGATTGGCGAGCTTGGCAGCTGCCTCAGGAAGAACGGGGGAGAGTAGCACGGCACAGTGGGCAACGCTCTCGACGAGGTGCTGCAGTACGGTGGCCAGGCGATCCTTCTGATCGGGATCTTTGTTGAGCTCCCAGGGTTTCATGCGCTCGGCATATTGGTTGCAGTGGGCGACGTGACGGTTGATGGCTTCGAGGCCCTTGTCGCAGTCGAAGTTGTCCATGTGTTCGCGATAGGCGGCGGTGCAGTCTGCCAATGACTGCTGCAGAGCCTTGTCGTCGTCGGTCAGTTCACCGGTGGTGATGATGGTGCCACCGATGAAGCGCTGGCTCATGTTGAGGGCGCGGTTGCAGAGGTTGCCGAGTTCGTTGGCGAGCTCGGTATTGAAGAGCATGATCAGGCGTTCCAGATCGAAGTCGGAGTCTTTGCCGGTGGCGATGTCGCGTACGAGGTAGTAGCGCAGGGCATCGACGCCGAACTTTTCGGCGAGTTCGGAGGGGTCGACGATGTTGCCGAGTGACTTGCTCATCTTCTCGCCCTTGATGTTCCACCAGCCATGAACCAGTAGGGCGGGCATTTCTTCGTTGCTGAAGCCCATGGCGTGCAGCATGCAGGGCCAGTAGACACCGTGGGCCGGAACGAGGATGTCCTTACCAATGATATGGACCGGACGACCGGTCTTCCAGATGGAGTCGAAGTCGGGGAGGTCGCTGCCTTCCGGTTTGTTGTAACCGACGAAGCTGATGTAGTTGATTAGGGCGTCGAACCAGACGTAGGTGACGTAGTCGGTGTCGAATGGGAACTCGATGCCCCA
>CAZIPY010000420.1:0-3787 GCA_964541125.1 uncultured Luteolibacter sp.
ACCATGGCCTTGGCCTGGGCGGTGATGGCCAGCGTGAGTGAAGGGGTCAGCTGGGAAATACGGGATGAAATGGTGTCCATGAGTGCTCGCAAATGTTGATCTGCCTCAACCAAGGACAGAGCATGATGCGGAGCCCTCGGCAGGGCGGCGCTCTTGTGCCTTTTCACCCCATTCTGTGCAAGCGAAATGGTGGGGAAATCCTGTCACAGATTACCCGACCCTGCATGGAGGGCAAAGATCAGCGAAAACGAAGGGTTGGCAGCCACTCCATTCTTCTGCTAAACTTCGGGCTGAATTGATTCAAACCCCATCCCTGACCATGAAAACCC
This sequence comes from uncultured Luteolibacter sp., assembly GCA_964541125.1. Lineage (GTDB taxonomy): Bacteria > Verrucomicrobiota > Verrucomicrobiia > Verrucomicrobiales > Akkermansiaceae > Luteolibacter. The sequence goes on from CAZIPY010000420.1 coordinate 330, forward strand.
TCCTCATCGCCCTCTCCGCTGTCTCCCTTTTGGCTCTGGGCACCTCCTGCCGCGTCGCCTCTCCCGTCAACCCCAACACCGGCAAGCAAGACCCCAGCATGGTCCCGGCTGGCAACGGTCCCTTTGGTTGGAGCAAACCCGGTCCTGCCGAGGGCACCGAGGTGAAGCCCAGCAAATGATCGCCTGACGGCTCAGATCTTGCGCTGAGTCAGCTCATTCCAGTAGGCCGCATCCTTCGCGTGATCGAAGCTGTACGCGTGCACCCTTTTCAAGCCTGCGACTTCCTCACCGGCTACCAGCACCTCATTGAGTGCGTGTGGTGAGCGAATCGAGCGCACGCACGGAAACACCGCCTTGAGCCGTGCCCGTGTCTGGCTCTGCAAGCTGCGATGGCCCTCGCCGATCACGAGGTTAACGGCGAGTATCCCACCCGGAGCGATCGCCCGCCTGAGACGGGAGAGAAGCACATCGTCTGTCGGTGAACAGGGTCGGTAGACATCAGCGTTTCCCGCGAGATAGATGTCATCGATGACCACGTCAAACTTGCGGCGATTGCTCGCCAACCAACGGTAGCCATCGTCGATGACCACTTCGATGTCCAACTCATCCAGCTCCATGTGCCTACGGGCCAAATCCACGACCTCCCCATCGATGTCCACGGCAGTCAGACGGCAGTCCGGCAAGAGTTGTCGCAGGATGCGGAATGAGGTTCCACCCGCGAGTCCCAGCATGAGAATGGATCTGGGCTGGGCCCGTCCCAAAAGAGCTCCGGCGGCGATCAGATCCCAAGCAAGACCGGTAAGATATCGGTCGCGATGGTACCATGCGTGCACTGCTCCCTTCACCCGGAATTCGCAGGCGAGCTTTGATTTCCAGACCCCCAGAGTCTGATGAGCTGTCGTGACTCGCTCAACGAGTCGCATTAGTATTCCTCTTCTTCGAGTTCGCCCTCGGGTACGGGAGGAATTAGGTCTTCACGATCGAGAAGCCGTTCCAGATCCAGATCCGGCAGGAGGTCGGGCGCGGTTTGGCGCACGGTGGCCACGTAGGGCACCAGCCGATCGAGTTCGGCAATCGCACAATGCACCATTGAGGCGATGATATCCGCATCGTACTTCTCCTTCTCAAAGAGATTGGTGATGCGAAACACCAACATCTCACGTTCGATGTCGTATTCAAAGCTGCCCAGCGTCAAGGGCTTGTTGGCATGCATCAGCATCTCGAAAATAGCCGGACGCGAGGGATCGGTCAGCGGCATGGGAGTCTCAGTCACCACCGCCAGGGCATTGAGCTGAGGGTGGACCTGAGCGATCAGATCGATGCGGGTGTGATGCCCCTCGAAACCCGATCGCAGGACTTCTCGGCCTTCGACCATTTCACAGTGCCAACCATTGGCACCGAAGGTTTCCTCGACGGAGAGGAGCTGGCGGGAAGGAGGTCGCATGGATGGCACGATGGGTCTCTCCACCCCCGGCAACAATCATTTTCTATCTTCTTCCCCTCCCCCTTTGGTCATTCTTTGCTCAAGGGCATGCTTCAACAGCTCCCTCCGAGCCCTGGGAATGGGACGCAGCGAGACGTGAACGCCGCCGGTCTTCTCGGCATCAAAATGGAGGGTCAGGCGGGTCAGAGCCTCATCAATCTCCACTTCATCGATCTCCTGCCAGTAGACCACGCGCATGCCCGATTGAGGGCGAAAGAGTGGAAAAATCTCCAATCCAAGCGGGGTCAAGAGCAGGTAGGCATGATGGCTCATGCGGAAAGCTAGCCTGCCCAACAGCCAAGCAGGCACCAACGGCAAGAAAGCCAGCGTCGGGTGCGGCAGGTCCGGATTGACGTCACGGTAGTAGCTGGTCGCAATCATGGTGACCGCCACCGCACCGAGGACCGCAGCTCCCAGCAAACAGGGAATGGCCTGTGCCGAGCGCGTGAATCGCAGCTCCTGCTCCGGGTTTTGAAGCGCCTTCAATCCTCGGGCTCCTTGACTTCGATTTCGACAAAATCATCCCCCGCCCTCTTCTGTCGCCAGGCGTTGATGGCCACCACAATGGTCAGACCGATGAAGACGAAGGAGGCCTCAAGAAAGAAGGGCGTGGTCATGATGCCCACCATGGTACCAATCCAGTCAGCCCAGATTTCAGGCAAATGACGCCATCCCGTCAGGGCGAGCACGATGAGCACCGACATCAGGACAAAGATGAGAATGGCCGCCAGCACCTGCTTGATGCGGTTGTCCTTCACTTCTGGGCTGTTCTGATGCTCTGCCACACCCGGAGCCTAATCCGCTTTGGTGAAATCCCAACCCCTGAAATCTGAAAAAACGGTGTTCTTCACTTGGCGTCCGGCCTCTGGGCAACTAAATCCCCCGCCATGCGGCTCTTCGACACCCTCACCCGGACCGACAAGGAACTGGCGCCCATCGACGGCAAGACCTACCGGTTCTATTGTTGCGGACCGACTGTGTACGGACCCGCTCACATCGGCAACTTCCGTACCTTCGTGCTACAGGACGTACTTCGCCGCACCCTCGAGACGGGTGGCACACCCACCCTTCACGTGCGCAACATCACCGACGTCGACGACAAGACCATCCGCGACTCGCAAGCTGCCGGTCAGACCCTCTCCGACTTCACTCAGGGATGGACCGAGAAGTTCCATGCCGACTGCACCAAGCTCGGCCTGCTCGAGCCTCACATCGAGCCGAGTGCCGTGGAGCACATCCCGCAGCAGGTGGCCATGATTGAGACCCTTGTCGAAAAGGGCCACGCCTACGCCTCCGAAGACGGTTCGGTCTACTTCAAGATCTCCTCCTTCGACGATTACGGAAAACTCTCCCACCTCGACACTCGCGAGCTCGATCTCGGCAAGACCCAGAACGAACGCGCCAACGCTGACGAATACGAGAAGGACAACGTGTCCGACTTCGTGCTGTGGAAGGGACGCCGCCCCGAAGACGGTGAAAACTACTGGCCCTCCCCATGGGGCGAAGGCCGCCCAGGTTGGCATCTTGAATGTTCCGCCATGATCAAGGAATACCTCGGCGACACCTTCGACCTCCACTCCGGCGGCGTCGACTTGGTCTTCCCCCACCATGAAAACGAAGTGGCTCAGAGCACCTGCTCCTGCGGCGGTGACTTTGCCAAGCATTGGTATCACATCACTCACCTGCTGGTGGACGGCGGCAAGATGTCGAAATCCTTGGGCAATCTCTATACCTTGGCCGATCTCGAGGAGAAAGGTCATACCGCGATGGAAGTGCGCTACGTGCTGATCAGTGGCCACTACCGCAAGCAACTTAACTTCACTCTCGATTCACTGAGCGCCGCCCACGAGGCTCTTGGCAAACTTGCCAAGGGCGCCGCCAAACTCGCCGAAAATATGGGCAGTGCGGAGATGACATTGGACACTGCCAACTTCGGTCCTTTTCAGGCTGCATGGGATAGTCTGAACAACGATCT
>CAZIPY010000421.1:0-15821 GCA_964541125.1 uncultured Luteolibacter sp.
CCCTCGTCGTGACCGACGTAGCCCGGAGGCGAACCGATCAGGCGGCTAGTGGTAAACTTCTCCATGTATTCGGACATGTCGACCTGAATGAGAGCTTCGCGATCGCCGAACATAAACTCGGCGAGGTTGCGGGCGAGGTAGGTCTTACCGACACCGGTGGGGCCGAGGAATAGGAAGGAACCGATGGGACGGTTAGGATCCTTGAGGTCGGCACGAGAACGACGCAGAGCCTTGGAAATGGCGACCACGGCCTCGTCCTGACCGATCACGCGGCCTTTGAGGTCGTCCTCCATCTTGAGGAGCTTCTCGGCTTCCTTCTGCTCCATGCGGTTGAGAGGCACGCCGGTCCATTTGGCGACCACGCTCATGATGTCGTCGTCGGTGACATCGACGATGGTCTCCTCGGAAGAGGCACGCCAGTCCTTGAGAGTCTCTTCCAGCTTGGCCTTGGCCTTCTTCTCGTCATCTCGGAGCGAAGCGGCCTTCTCGAAGTTCTGTTCAGAAATCGCAGCGAGCTTATCTTTGTTGATCACATCGATGTCGGCCTCGAGATCCTTGATCTCCGGCGGACGAGTGAGCGTTCCGATGCGAGCACGAGCACCAGCCTCATCGAGCACATCGATGGCCTTGTCGGGCAGGTAGCGCGAGGTGAGGTAGCGGGCGGTCAGTGTAACAGCAGCCTCGATGGCATCCTCGGAGAACTTGGCCTTGTGGTGGCTTTCGTATTTCTCCTGCAGACCCTTGAGAATCTCGATGGCATCCTCAACGGAGGGCTCGTCCACCTTGACCTGCTGGAAACGACGCTCGAGAGCGGAGTCCTTCTCGATGTGCTTGCGGTATTCGTTGAGCGTGGTGGCACCCACGCACTGCAGCTCGGAGCGGCTGAGCGCGGGCTTGATGATATTGGAAGCGTCCATCGCACCTTCGGCCGAACCAGCACCCACGATGGTGTGCAGCTCGTCGATGAAGAGGATGACGTTCTTCACCTTGCGGATCTCATCCATCACCGCCTTGATGCGTTCCTCAAATTGGCCGCGGTATTTGGTGCCGGCGACCATCAGGGCGAGATCGAGGGTCACCACGCGTTTCTCGCGGAGAATTTCAGGCACGTTGCCATTGGCGATCTCTTGGGCGAGACCTTCGACGATGGCAGTCTTACCAACACCCGCTTCACCGATCAGCACCGGGTTATTCTTGGTGCGGCGGCAAAGAATCTGAATCACGCGTTCAATCTCGTCCTCGCGGCCAATGACTGGATCCAACTCACCCTCCTTGGCCACCTTGGTCAGGTCGCGACCAAAGGCCTTGAGCGCCGGGGTCTTGGAGCGACCACCTTCGGGCTCGGGACCACCCATGCCTCCAACGGCACCGTCGTCGTCGAAGGGGCCGGGCTCCATGTCCTCATCGTCATCGGAATCGGTGTCGTCGGGAGAGAAATTGGGATCGATCTCGGCGAGGATCTCATTGCGGGTGCGCTGGATATCGACCTCGAGGCGCTTGAGCACGCGAGCCGCCACTCCTTCACCCTCGCGAAGCAGGCCCAGCAAAAGGTGTTCGGTGCCGACGTAGGAATGATTGAGCGCCTTCGCCTCCTTGTTGGCGAGAGCGAGCACCTTCTTGACGCGAGGCGTGTAGGGAATATTGCCGGGAGATTTTTGCGGAGGACCGGAACCGACTTCCTTTTCCACCTCCATGCGCACCGACTCCAGCTCCAAGCCCATGCGCTCAAGCACATTGACTGCAACCCCCTGCCCCAGCTTGATCAGACCAAGAAGGAGGTGCTCAGTCCCCACGTAGGAGTGGTTGAACCGGTCCGCTTCCTTGCGGGCCAGGGCCAGGACTTGTTGAGCTCGTGGAGTGAAGTTATTCATGCGTTGTCGGTGTTTTCAGGGCCTTCTTGATCAGGCCCATTGGAAGGGTTCTTATAAGGAGTATCAGGGGAATTGAGGGATTGCAAACGGTCGCGAACGATTTTGGCCCGAATCGGGTCCCGTTCCTCCGGAGCCAGCTTGCGGCCAGCGTGCAATTGGAGGTGAGCGGGCTGAATTTCCATCAACAATTCATCACACAATTGGACCGTTTCCGAAGGGAAATATTCAAGACTTCCGCCCAATCGCAGCAAAGAAAGCAGATTCAGTGCCTCCTTGGACTCAATGAGGTGGGAATACCGCAACAGGCCGTAGGCCCGGCCGACCTTGTCCGAAACCATGGAAGGATCGTCCTCAAGCAGCTTCTCGCGGGCATTCTGCTCGTGGATGGCCACCTGAGCGATGACGCGCTCAAGCCGCCGAATGATATCCCCTTCCGTCTCACCTAGGGTCGATTGATTCGAGATTTGATACAGATTGCCGAGCGATTCGGACCCTTCACCGTAGAGACCTCGCACAGCAAAACCGATCTTATTGATGCCTTGAAGCACCTGGCCGATCTGGTCGCTGAGTACCAGACCTGGCAAATGCAGCATGGCGGAGGCGCGCATCGCCGTGCCCAGATTGGTCGGGCATGTCGTGAGATAGCCGAGCTTGGAGTCGAATGCGTAGTCGAGTTCCTTCTCGAGCAGGGAGTCGACCTCATTGAGCGCCTCATAGGCCTTGGATAACTGCAGACCTGAGCGGATCGACTGCATGCGCAGGTGATCCTCCTCGTTGAGCATCATACTGAAGTGCTGTTTGCGCTCGATCACAGCCGCCGAGCCATCGCCGCGCGCCGCATGCTCGCGTGAAATCAGATGGCGTTCGACAAGCACCTGCTTCTGAACCGAGTCGAGGCTACTCAACTCTTGCGAAAAGGCGTTTTTCATCACCGGTAGCCCCTCTACCGCCGGCCGCATGAGCTGTAGCGCCTCATCGCGCTGCTCACGCTTTGCCCAACCGGGGAATGGTAGGTTTCGTAGATTGCGCGCCAGCCGGATGCGAGAAGTCAGCACTGCACCGGCATGACCATCACCACCGGTCATCCCACCCCCGGTCATCCAGCTGGCCGGGTGCTTGATCAATGTGGAGAAGCGCATCATGACTCTGCTTGGCTCAAACTTTCGATTTCATCACGGATTCCGGCCGCTTCCTCGTAACTTTCCTCAGCAATGGCCTTATCCAGCCTCTGCCGTAGTTCGTCGATGCGTTGATCCAAAACCTGTTTAGCCGCCAGGCCTTCGGGCACCTTGCCAATGTGAGTGGAGCTCTTGTGCATGCTGCGCAACATGTGGCCGACCTCCTCGGCAAAGGTGTCGTAGCAATCAGCACAGCCAAAGCGCCGAACACGACGGAGATCATCCAGTGTAAATCCACAGGAGGAACATTTGCGGGGATTGTTTCCGGGCACCACCGGCATCCCTTCCATCGCCTTGCCAATTGTGCCGCCGAGCAGCATATCAGCCATCGAAAAACCGGTGGGATCGGTGACACCCTTCTCCTTGGCACAGGGCTCGCAAAGACAGACCTTCTTCATCTGACCTTCTACAAGTTGGGTCAGAAATACAGTGGCCTTCTTATCGCAGTAGTCACACTTCATCGGTTCATCACACCATCCCCTCAGCTTATCGGGGTTCCAGTGCTCATGGCAAGCTCATGAAAGGCTGCCAGTAGTTTCTTAGTCACAGGTCCAGGAACCCCCTCGCCGATCTTGCGACGGTCGAGTTGGACCACGGGAATCACCTCGGCGGCGGTGCCGGTCAGGAAGCATTCGTCGGCAATGAAAATGTCGTAGCGGGTCAGCGATCTCTCAATAACCTCAATGTCGTGCTTGCCGCAGAGTTCAATGATGACATCGCGAGTGATCCCATCGAGGGCACCATCGCTAATCAGGGGTGTGTGGATGACACCATCCTTAACGATGAACACATTGTCACCGGTACACTCAGAGACGTATCCCTGTTCATTGAGCATGAGCGCCTCGAGGGCGTCAGCTTGAATCGCTTCCACCTTCGCCATGACGTTGTTGAGGTAGTTGAGCGATTTCACCTGTGGCATCAGCGCGGCCGGAGCCGGACGACGTGTGGGACAGGTGATGATCGCCAAGCCATTATCATAGTGCTCCTTGGGGTAGAGCTGAATGGTAGAGGCGATGATGAACATCGACGGCTTAGGACAGAGATAGGGGTTGAGCCCCAGACCACCCGCACCACGGGTCACCACCAAGCGGATGTAACCGTCTGTCAGACCGTTCGCAGCCACGGTTTGGCGAGTGAATTCACACACCTCCTCCTGAGTCCAAGGCAGGTCGAGAATAATGGCACGCGCGGAGTCAAAAAGACGCTGGATGTGCTGCTCTAAACGAAAGATGCGGCCATTGTAAAAACGGATGCCCTCGAAGACACCGTCACCGTACAACACGCCATGGTCGAAGACCGAAAGTTTTGCTTCCGCTTCGTCCACCAGATTTCCGTCGAGCCAGATTTTCATAAGATCTGGACTCAAGTTACGGGGCCCACGGCGGCTGGCAAGCCGAAGATGGACGATCTGATCAGAGCCTGCTTGAAGCGACCGAAATCACTCCCTATTGAGGAGCAATTTACTCCAGTCCACCTTGCCGTGGTTGATGCGGAACAGCTCGCTGTTGTAGATCGCATCTTCGTTCTCCGGGTCGAGTTCAGAGGCCAGATTGAAGAGAAAGCCGGCCAATTCGATGTTCTCCTTGCCTTCCTGCTTTTCGAGCAGCTTGGCCCGGTTCATTAGGAGGCGGGAAAGAGTCTTGGGGCTGTAGTCGACTTCGGGCGGCTTGGGGACCATCCCCCGGCCCAGCTGGGCATTGATCACGACCGCCTTCTTGTTGCGCGGCGAGAGATGCAAGGCCACCGACATCATGCGTACTGCCAGCTCGCGGGAGTTCTTGTCCCCCTTACGTTCACGCAGATGCTTAATGGCTACCCCTGCAAGATTGCCGGCATAGTCGTCGCGCTCGGCATCCATCATGGCGATGGATCGCGGGAAATGACTCTTGGCAATCCTCAAGGGGCGCCACTCGATCTTGATCTCACCCTCCTTCTTCTCCTGCGCCATCGAGGCGGGAGAGAGTAAACCGATGAGGGTCAGGATGATCCAGAACTTCTTCACAGTGCCCAAAGATCATGATACTGACCTCGGTTGGCAAGTGACAATTGATGGCGCATCAGACGAGAAGGCGGCATTGCGCATGGAAATGCGCAGGCGACTGCACGCCAGTTCGAAGAACTCCAAGGAGCTCTACGAATCCTTAAAGACATCCCTCGAAGAACTTCAGAACAGGAAAAACATTGCCATTTTTGCCGCCCTGCCCGACGAGCCCTGCATTACCCCCCTGATTGAAGATCTGCCCCAACACTGCTGGCTGCTACCACGTGTTGATGGCGAGCTTCTCCACTTCCACGAGGTCACCGATGTCTCCACCGAATTGCAGAAGGGAGCCTTCGGCATCATGGAACCTAATTCTGGACTACCCATCACCTCCATCCCTGAGATCGACATCTTCATCTGCCCCGGCCTCGCCTTCGACCCCAAGGGTGGACGCCTTGGACGTGGTCGCGGATTTTACGATCGCATCCTCAGCAAGGCTCGCGAAGACGCCTTGAAGATGGGAATTGGTTTCGACTGTCAGATGGTCCAGGACACCTACATTGAGGAGCACGACATCCTGATGAATTCGGTGATCTGCCAGGGATGATACTCAATCCGGCACCTTCAGCTTAAAGGCCGGAATGCGGACAAAGACCCGCTCACCCATAACAGTGGTTCCGAAGAAGGCCCCCTGCACTTCTGCACTGCTCGCCACCACGTGATAACTGTTGTAGGAGAAGTTACCTCCTGGTTCGAGGGTCGGCTTCTGACCCACGATGCCATCCCCTTCCACGACCGTGGTCTCGCCATCGGCTTCTGTCACCACCCACTTGCGGGCCTGCAGCGTCACTGGTACCGGAGATTCGTTCTGGATGGTAATGAAGTAAACGAAGGGATGCGGCTTGTCACCGGGTGCATCCAGACCCGGCATGTGAACGACCTCGTCGATCCTTACCGTCAGGCCATCAAACTCATTGATCTCGGGGTCCATTATCGAACCACCTTAATCCCGGATTCCAAACGCACAAGTCGCTCGCGGCACCATTCCTCCGCCTGTTCGTATTCCTCACTGCGCGGCCGCATCTCACCTAGTCGCTCCCACAACTCAACAGCTTCCCCCAGGGAGACTCTGGCGGCCGCCTTGTCGCCGGAAATTTCACGAGCATGGCCAATATCACCGGCAAGATAGGCACGAGACCTCAGCAGCTGCTCGGGACCCGGTCCGTCTTCCGCCTCGAGCTTCTCCAAAGTCTTGAGCAGAGAGGCAGCCTTGCCCAACAACCCGATCTCACCGGCAGCGTTGCCGTTCATCCCAAGCATGCGGCCCTTCTGCCACCAGATCAGTGCGAGCCGGTAGGAGGCCATGATGTGCTCCGGATTTCGCTTGTGGACGCTCTCCAAGATACCGAGGGCTTCATTATAGAAGGTCATCGAATCCTCACCCTTGCCTCGATCCCGCAGGATGCCCCCTTTCAAGCCGAGCAGACCGGCCTTGTAAACCACTGCATCGTCATCGCGCGGACGCTGCCCGAGGTAGCCTTTAAGCAGTTCCAAACCTTCGGTCGCACGCTTGTCCGCTCCCTCCAAGTCCCCCGACAGGAATGAGGCGTCGGCCATGGCAGTGTAACAGCCCACGAGCTGGCTTTGCACATCTAGATCTCGTGGATTGGCCTTTCGCAGGGTAAGCAGCTCTCCGACAGCAAGCAATCGGACCTCTCGAGCATCCCCGGCCTTGCCGATGCCCTCGAGAATCGCTGCCGAGGAGAGATAGCAATCGGCAAGAGCAGAATGAATTAGAGCGACATCAGGGCGCTGGCTGGAAAGCCGATTGAGCGTTTCGGTCGCCTGCATCAACTGACCGAGTGCCTTGACCTCATCCCCCTGCTGGGCAAGCAGCTTGGCCTCGCGATACTGCATGACTGCGGTGAGCTGATCGAGGCGGTCCTTACCGACTTCCTCTGGTGTTACATCGGCGAGAAGGGCACGCGCCTTACTAAAGGAGTCCAGCGCCTCTTCGGCAGAGGCCTTGCCCTCCATCATCTTGGCAATGAGCAGGCTGTCGGTGGCCATCCGCACCTTGAGTTGCGGATCCATGGGATGATCCTTGAAGGCGACAAGTGCCATCTCGAAGCGCTGACGGGCCATCTTCATCTGTCCCAGAGAAATCGAGATCTCGGCAAGCTGGAGGCGGGCGCGGCCCAATTCCTCGGAGAGCTCGGGCAACTTTTCAGCCTCAAGAATAAAGGCCATTAGGTTGTGTTCGAGTTTGCGTAGTCGTTCCTCGCGACCATCCAAAGGTGGAAGCTGGCGGCGGTCCTTCTCCATCGACCAGGCAAAGAGTCGGTCACCCACCTTACGGGCGGCTTCCAACTGAGCACGATAGTGTTCCGTCGCCGTCGATAACTCATCCGCAATCTTCTTCTCCGCAGCGATCGCAGTGACTTCACTCAATCGTGCCTGCTTGGCATCGACCACGAGATCTTTGGTCTCCTGAGCATGATCACTGAGCGCATTGGTGTAGCGCACCTCGGCACCCCGCCATAGGCCACCAAGCACAAAAATACTGACGGCACACACTGCGAGCACAACCAGCAATGCCGCAACAATGCGCTTGGCTCGTTTGTGCAGTCCAACGACGCGCTGATACTCGTGTTCCTGATCGAGCTGAGTTTGGATCGCTTCGAGGCCAGCGAAGACCTCCTTCATGCTCGATGGTCGATGATTGGGATCGATATCGAGGCAGCGCATGATCCATTCGCGCTGACGTTCCTCCAACTCTCCGTTCGCCCATTCGGGCCAAGTCGGCTCGGGCGATTCCTTGAGATTCTGAGCTACCTTATCTGGATCGGCTCGCAGACCCTCGCAGCGAGTCTCCTCGGGTGGAGGAGCCACCTTGCTGAAGACATCGTCGCATCGAGGAAAATTCCCGGTCAGTAGGCGATAGGCAATCACCCCAAAGGCATAGACATCCCAGCCGTAACCCTGCTCATCGAGGTAGCCGGAACTGTCCAGTAGCTGCTCGGGCGGCTGATACAGCAATGCGTCGGTAAAATTAAAGAGCTGCACGCCGGGGACGTTGCCCAGGCACCAATCACTCACCATCAACTTGCCCTCGTCATCGAAGAAGAGGTTACCGGGCTTGAGATTGCCGTGGGGCACGTGGCGGCCGTGCATTTGTGCCAGGACGGCGGCGAGTTCGCGAATCACCGGCCAAGCGTCCTTCTCCGGATAATCTCCTAAACGGCGCTGCAGACTGCGCGACTTCCATCCTGTCTCCTCATCGTAGTCAGCATACCAAGGCGTGATCCACTTCAGAGCCTGACGCTCGAGCGACTTGCCTTTGAAAGGCACCACGCCTTCGGGCCAGCCATCGGCCTCAAGGCGCTCAACCATCTTGGCGAGTAGACGCCGACTGACCGTGAGATCCTCCAAGACCTTCATCGCCACCGGCTCATCAGCCGCGTCGCGGGCAAGGAAAACCTCACCGCAACCACCGTAGTCGTGCAGTTCGAGGGCTTCCCATTCTTCGAAGGTGGGTAGATCCATGGGGAGGTAGGTCTAGACGGTAATTTGGGCCCCGCCAACCCCGAAGCTTCCGAAATGAATTTACAATCCACCAGCGGGATGGGAACCAATGGGCAATGATGATGCTGCGCGTTCTTACGGGAATGGTCCTGATGTTCCTTGCATCGGCCTGCGCCCCACCGGCGGCTCCACAGAATGTCTCGGCTTCTCCCCACACCCAATCCTGGTGCCAAGAGGTCCATCGGCAGCTCAATGACTACAGGCGGGAGAAGAGCTTACCGGCCCTCCAATACCATCGAGGCCTCGAACAGCTCAGCCTCAACCACAGCGAATGGTTGCGCCAGAACCGGGGCAAGGGGCGCAGAAATGTCAGCCACAAGGGCAGCAATAACCGCGCTCGGGTCGCATATTCGGAATACGGCATGCAGGCCTGGGGTGAGAATGTGGCTTATGTCAGCGCAACTCCTGCAGACGTGGCCGGCAAACTCATCACCATGTGGAAGGCCTCCCCACCCCACCATAAAGCCATGATCGGCGACTGGACCCACGCCGGCACCGGCATAAGTGTAGATGAAGATGGAGCCATCTTCGCCACCATGAATTTCGGGCACAAACGAGTTACACCTTCACCCTAATGCCCGACCTCGAACTCGAAATTCAACTGCACGCAGACGGCCACAAACACGTAGCCGGCATCGATGAGGCGGGTCGTGGCCCCCTAGCCGGACCGGTGGTCGCGGGCGCGGTCATCCTACCCGCCGACTTTGCCTGCCCCGGCCTCAACGATTCGAAGAAGCTAAGCGCGAAGAAGCGCGAGACCCTCTACGACATCATCACCACCCACTCAGGGCTGGTCTGGGCTAGCGGTAGCTGCTCCTGCGAGGAGATCGACGAACTCAACATCCTCAATGCCACTCACTTGGCCATGCGCCGCGCCGCAGAAGCGCTAAAGACCACTCCGGACCACTGCCTCATCGACGGCCTTCCGATTAAAGGTTTCCCATACACCTACGATGCCGTGGTCAAGGGAGACAGCAAGTCACTCTCCATCGCCGCCGCCAGCATCATTGCCAAAGTCACCCGTGATCGCTTGATGAAGGAGATCGACGTCGAGTTTCCCGCTTATGGCTTTGCCCGCCATCAGGGATATGGCACCAAAGAGCATCTTGAAGCGCTTCGGACCCACGGCCCTTGCCGCCACCATCGTCGCTCGTTTCAGCCCGTGGCTCAACTCACCCTGCCGCTTGACTGATACGAAGGGCGTCGCGCGCGATCCCCACTGGATTGGTCATCATGGTGAACGCATCGCCGTCTCCTGGCTACGCAGCACAGGTCACAAGATACTGTCACGCAACTACCGTGGACCCAAGGGCGGAGAAGTCGACATCATCGCTCGCGATGGGAAGCTTTTACTCTTCATCGAGGTCAAGACCCGTAAAGCCGGCCAACAGTCGCGCCCTCTCAATGCCGTCAACCAGGAGAAGCAGGCCCTGATTCAACGCGGTGCGCGCCATTGGATCACCCAACTCGGTCATCCCAAACCGGCCTGGCGCCACGATATCATCGAAGTGATTCTGGAGGAGGGTGAGAAGCCCATGGTGAATCACGTGCGGAATGCCTTCTGAGTCCGACCGAAACACCCTTGCGGGGGCAAGTCAGAGGGTCCAACGTTCATTGACATGACCGCCAGCTCCACATCGCCCATCGCATGGCTCGCCCGCCATGACGGCAGTGTGGTAGTAGGTCATGGCCCGATGAGTCGCTCCAGCGAGCCGCCTGCGGACGGAGTGGCCTTTTATCTGCGCCCTTTCGAACAGGTCGAGGACAAGCCCTGGCGCATCCCTCTCGAACACGAGATCATCACTCTGGAGGAACTCTCCAAACGGCTTCCGAAAGGACCTGAACTCAGATGCCATTGGGAAACCATGGACACTGTCGCCTTCTCGGAAGTCTTCCAGGAGATTGTCGATGCCATCCGCAAGGGTTGGTTCGAGAAAACCGTGCCGGTGGTCACCGAGAGCGGTCAGGCGGAATCTTTCAACTCGCTGCACCTGATGGGCTCGATGGCGGCCTGCGAGCAGCCTCTCTATTCCTATGGTTACTCAGAAGGCGATCAGGGCTTCACCGGAGCCACTCCCGAACTCCTGCTCGCCATGAACGGCAGCGAACTGCGCACGATGGCTCTGGCCGGCACCGCCCGCAGCGAAGACCGCGCCATCTTTGCCGTGGACGAAAAGGAGATTCGCGAACACGAGTATGTGGCCCAAACCCTCGAAGCCAAACTCCACGATCTAGGCAGTCTCGAACGCGACGAACGAGAGATCCTTGATCTCGGACCCATTGTCCACTTCCTCACTCGCATCCGGGTTGAGCTCAGTCAGGACATTTCACCCAGCATCCTCCTCGACAGGCTTCATCCGACCCCAGCGCTGGGTCCGCTGCCTCGCACCAGTAAAACCATGCGTCAACTGATGGAGTGGCGCGAGCGCCTCGGTTGCCCTCCCGGTTTCGGGGCCCCTTTCGGAGTCTGGGAGCAGGGCCGCTTTGAGGCCGTAGTCGCCATCCGCGGCGTCTGGTGGCAGGGCCATCAACTCCAAGTTCCCGCCGGCTGCGGCGTAATCGAGGCCAGCCGCATGGTCAATGAGTGGCGGGAACTGAGACTCAAACGCGAAGCGGTGATGCGGGTCATTCATGGCCGCTGAACCTACCTGTTGTCTCAAAAAAGATTGAAGGGGTCGGAAACATTCACCATTGTGATATACCCCTTACTTCCTGATGAAGATTCGATGCCTTCCATCATGCCGAACGGCCAGCGCCATCCATGGAGCCGTGCTCGGCATCATCATGACCGCGACCGCTTCTGCGCAAGCCGACCCCGTCAAGCATCGGGACCCCATTTCCAAACTAGCACGCTTGGTCAGCCCCAAACTGGCCGAGGTGGAGGAACGCATGCTTTGGCTCAATCGCAAAGCCGATGGGCTAGCCAGCTACCACCAATTCCCCCTGCGTTCCTACCTAGGTTATCGCGGCCATCGGGCAACTCCAGACTCACCAGATCCGACCATCACTCTGGATTTCGGAACATCCCTGCCTATCGATTCGATTTACCTCATCCCCACACAACTCGAAAACGTCTCTGATAGCGGACTCTTTCCTCGGCGATTCACCCTTGAGTGCTCCGACACAGAAGACTTCGACAATACTCACACCATCCACCGCCCTGGAGATCTCGTGCATGACCACATCAGCGGCATGCCGAAGAAGTTCAAAACCGATGTCACCGCCCGCTACCTGCGCCTGAGTGTTCAGCGCGGCCATGACAATGGATCATTGGATGTTTTCGGCCTATCCGAAATCTTTGTCTTTTCACAAGGCATCCCCATCTCTTTCAACTCGACAGTTTCCACGACCGGTGAGCTCGAAGTCTCCCCAGTCTGGAACCCAGCCGCACTCACCGACGGCCGCAGCCCCTTGGGCATTTGGCATTTCGGTGAAGCGGCAGATGACAACTCCGGCGACTCCCTGATGGTCACCAAGAGCGGCACCAAGACTTCTTGGACCATTGAACTCGATCAGACCGAGCCCATCGACCGCATCATCATCTTCCCCTACCAACTCAGGGACTCCTACTACACCTCAGTGGTTCCCGACATCCTCAGCATCGAACTCGATGCCCCAGAGCAGAGCCACACCCTGACGGTCCGCGATTGGTCAAACCCGATGCCCGGAAGCACCCAGCAAAATCCTTTGGTCTTCAGTTTCGACAAAGGCAGTGCTCGCACCATCACCATCACAGCGGTATCACCATGGATTCTGAGCGAACGCTCGATGCATGCGCTCTCTGAAATCCAAATCTGGCAAGGCAACAAAAATTTGGCTGAAGGACTAAAGGTCACTCGCTCCCGCGAAGACGAGACCATCACCGTGAACTCACTAACAGACGGCTTCAGCTCACAAAGCCGGATTATGCCCATTCAGGCCTGGCTGGAACAACTCATTGAGCGCAGTAAAACCGAACAGGAATTAAATGGCCTGCGCTCATTTCACAGCCAACTCATCATTCGCAGCAAACTCAACCTCTCTCTGGGAGCCGCCATCACCGTAGGCATGCTCTGCATGATTCCGGTTTTCATTATCGAGCGCAAACGCATGAAGTCCAGGCAGCACCTTGACATCATCCGCAAGCGGATCGCCGCCGACTTGCACGATGACATCGGCAGCAACCTTGGCAGCATCTCAATCATTGCCCGCACGGCCCGCAAGGACCTGGCTCGCCTCGAAGGCCCGATGGAAGTGGATCACGACCTCAGCGAGGTCGAACTCATTGCACGCGAAAGCTCGCTGGCCATGCGCGACATTGTCTGGCTCCTGGAACGCAAACAGGATTCCATTGGCGACTTGGTTCACCGCATGCGCGAAACCGCCAACCGCCTACTGCGCAACACCGAATTCAGCCTGTCCTGCACCTCTACCAAAACCACCGCCAAGCTCACCCTTGATTCCAAGCGCCACCTCTTCCTTTTCTACAAGGAAGCCATCCACAACATCGTCAAGCACTCCCAAGCCGACAAGGTTTCCATCAAGCTCTGGGATGAGGGTGAACAACTCGGTTTGGAAATCATCGACAACGGTGTCGGTTTGCCCGTGAATGGTGAGAAGGCCTCCTTCGGCGTGAAGAAGCTCGAGGAACGTGCCGAAGTCATGGGAGGCCACATCAATATCGAATCATCCTCAGACAAGGGAACCACCATCAGCTTTCTAGTCAAACGCAGCAAACTCACCAACCCATCAACATCACTATGAGCACCACCATCTGGGTTTTGGAAGACCACGAAAATTTCGCCACGCAGATCATGCGGCTAATCAACGCCGAGGATGATATGGAATGCCCCCATCACTTCCGCAGTCCGGATGAGATGTATGAAAAACTGAAGTTCACACAGGAACACCCCGATCTTCTCCTTCTCGACCTCGGCCTACCCCGCAAGAGCGGCCTCGAGGTCTTGACTGATCTCAAGACCCTCATGCCTGACACCAAGGTTCTCATCCTGAGTTCCTTCGATGAGCGCGAAAAGGTCTACCGCGCGATCTGCAATGGCGCCGCCGGTTATCTTCTCAAGACCAGCGATCCAGATGAGTTGATCAGTGGCATCCGCGACATCCTCGAAGGCGAATCCGCCCTCAGCAGCCCGATCGCAAAGATGATCCTCGAAGGCTTCTCCCGTCACGGTCCCGTGGAGCAGACCGAGCCCCTCACCACCCGCGAAAAGGACGTGCTGCGCTTCCTCGTCCAAGGCCTGATCAAGAAGGAGATCGCCGACGAACTCGACATCTCTCAGCACACCGTCGACATGCATGTGCGCTCCATCTACCGCAAGCTACACGTCCACTCGCAGACCGAGGCCGTCTCCAAGGCATTGCGTCAGGGCATTGTGTAATCCGCTGCAACAATCCCCCGGCATCCGACCAAAGAAAAAGCCCGGCTCCCTGCGGAGACGGGCTTTTGAAATTTTTGGAGCCTAAAATTAGGCTTCTGCAGCTTCCTCCGAAGCGGGCGCTTCCTCGGCGGGTGCTTCGGCTTGCTCAGCTTCGGCTTCCTGTTCGGCGCTGGCTTCCACGGCGTCCACTTGGATGGCGAGGTTACAAACCACTTGAGCGTGAAGCTTGATGGTAATGTCGAACTTGCCGGTGTTCTTGATGGCCTTGTCGAGCTCGATGGCGTGGCGATCGATGTCGATGCCTTCTTCGCCGAGCTTCTTGTGGATGTCCATGCTGGTGACGGAACCGAAAGCCTTGCCGTTCTGACCGGTGGCCAGTTCGAACTTGGGAGTCATCTTGGCCAGCTTGGTGGCGATCTCCTGGAAGGCGAGCAGCTCATCAGCTTCGCGCTGGGCACGAGCGGCCTTGAGGGCTTCGAGGTGACGCAGGTTGGAGTCGTTGGCTTCGTAGGCCTTGCCTTGGGGGATCAGGAAGTTGCGGGCGTAGCCGGCGCGGACTTTGACCACATCGGCTTCAGCGCCGAGGCCTTCGATTTTTTCTTTGAGGATGACTTGGGAGGTGGCCATGACAAAAGGGGGTTGCGATTCGCTTGGGGGCGGGGATTTAGGACTGCCCACAAGCCCAGTCAAGAAGAATGAAGGGATTCCCCCGCCCTGACCCCCTTTTTTGGGCGCTTCAGGGTTTTTCAGCGATATGTGGAGCCGATCGGGCGCTCCATGAACTGCTTGTCCCGCAGTTTGCGCAGGTACTCCAGATACTGGCGCTGGGCGTCCAATTCCAGCTGCTTGAGACGCTTTTCCTCCTCCTCAAAGCCATATTTCTTCCACGGCCCATGGGGCACCTGTCCGGCCTCCACAAAGCGCCAATGGACCTTGTCGCCGGATTTCAGCTGAAGATAGTCACGGATGGATGGCGAAATATCGATGCCGGCAGCCTGATTCTTAGTATTTCTCGGCGGTTTATCGCCAAACACATAGCGCCAGTCATCAGTCACCCATGGGCCGGTGTCCTCCCATTGGGCATAGCAGCTGCGGCCCTTCCAGTAGATCTCCACCCAGCGCCCCTTGAGAGTCGATTTGAGTCGGCCGTCTTCCGTGACCCGGTGGAACCAAGGAATCACCCGCTCGGCCTCCGGCTTGTAGCGCGTCCCTCCCCCAGCAATGTCGTTGTAGGGCAGAGCGATGTAGAAGGGGTTGAGCTTGGGAGTAAATGCCTTGGGTCGAAACTCACCGGTGGCATGGTTGGCGATGCGAGTCTTGGGATCTGGATTGTCGTAGCCGCCGAAGTTCTGCTGCCACTTCATATCCCAGGCCGACTTGCAGTTAGGCACTGGGTTGTTCTGCGTCGGCTGTTCCCCCACCCAGAAGATGGTGGCGGTGACGAAAGTCTTCCACGGATAGAGAATCCGCGAAGTTGTGACGGAAGGACGGAGCTGTCCAGCTGTCGGCACCTTCACCTGAGGTCCACCCTGCTGTGCGTCCGCTAAAGGAGCGCACAGGATGATGACCATTGCCCCAAGATGGGACATGTGAGAACGGGACGACATGGGACAATCGGTGAGATCAAAATTAGCGGATTTGAGGGCCTCTGCTCAAGCTCTACCGAGCTTTTGGCCTGACAGATGGCCGCAAGCCCCTACGTTTCAATAAGTAACCATGAAATTGATTCTTTCCCTGACCCTCGCCCTGATCACTTCCTGCGGTTTTGCCCTCGCTGAAAAGGACGTCAAAAACATCCTCCTGCTGGCCGGCACCAAGTCTCATGGCT
>CAZIPY010000422.1:0-11885 GCA_964541125.1 uncultured Luteolibacter sp.
GCCCGCCGACATCACCGGTACCGATATTATTCAGGAAACTGGTGAAGGTGGCCGCCGCGAATTCGAATTCGTGAAGGGTCCGGTCTTCGCCAACAGGCTGCTCGCGGATGAGATCAACCGTGCGCCGGCCAAGACTCAGTCCGCCATGCTCGAGGCCATGCAGGAGCACAAGGTGACTGTGTTGGGTCGCACCTTTACTCTCGAACCTCCCTTCTTCGTTCTGGCCACCCAGAACCCGATTGAACAGGAAGGTACCTATCCGCTTCCCGAAGCCCAGCTCGACCGTTTCATGTTCCTGATCGAGGTGGATTATCCCAACGAAGACGAGGAGATCCGCATCGCCCAGGAAACCACCGGCACCAAGAAGGCCAAGCTCAACCACCTGATTGACGGTGAGAAGGTTCTCGCCTTCCAAGAGTTGGTTCGCCGCGTTCCCGTTCCCGATCACCTTTACGAATACGCCGTCAAGATGGTGCGCAAGACTCGCCCGGCCCAGCCCGAGTCTCCGCAGTGGGTCAAGGACACCGTCGGTTGGGGTGCTGGTCCCCGTGCTGTGCAGTACCTCATCCTCGGCGCCAAGTCGCGTGCTGCGCTTCGCGGTTCCTACATGGCTTCGCTCGAAGACATCGAGGCCGTGGCTCCCGCCGTTCTCACCCACCGCGTGCTGACCAACTTCGCCGCCGAGTCGCAGGGCATGACTTCCAAGAAGATCATCGAACGCCTCGTCGAAGAGATGCGTGAAGAATGAAGTACGACTTCCTAGATGGTGATCTGCTTTCCCGCTTGGGCGCCCTGCCGTTTGAATCGAGGGCACCCATGCTGGGCAACGTGGCTGGTAAACACCGCTCGCCGCACCGTGGTTCCTCGGTTGAGTTCGCCGAGTACCGCAAGTACGTCGAGGGGGATGACACCCGTCGCCTTGACTGGAAGGTATTCGCGCGTTCGGATCGCTTCTACATCAAGGAGTTCGAAGCGGACACCAACCTGCGCGCCTACTTCGTCGTCGATGCCTCTGGCTCGATGAACTTCGAGGGCGAGCACGGCAGTAAGGTGTCCTACGCCCGCAAGATTGCTGCGTCGTTGGCCTACCTGCTGGTCAACCAAGGGGATGCTGCCGGTCTTTCCGTATGCACCGATAAGCTGCATCTGGAAATTCCACCAAGCCGCAATGTCTCTCACCTCGAGCGGATTTTCTCGACCCTCAACGATCTCAAACCTGAAGGAGATACCGGTCTCGTTGACGCTCTGCACACCGTGGCGGAAAAGGTCAGCCAGCGAGCCCTGGTCGTCATCCTATCCGACCTGTTTGCCGATCCCGAAGAGCTGGGTGATGCCTTGCAGCATCTTCGCTATCGCAAACATGACATTGCCGTGTTCCATCTGATGGATCCGCAGGAGATCGACTTCGAGTTCGATCGTCCCAAGCGTTTTGTGGATCTTGAAGACGGCACAGCTCTCGTCGCCGAGCCCAACCTCATCGCTGAGGAATACAAGACGGCCCTGCGCGAATTCATGGAGGCCGTACGTGACAAGTGTCACGATGCCAATGCCGACTACCAACTCATTACTACCCAGACACCTGCAGAACCTCTGCTGCGTGAGTTCCTCACCGCACGTCTCTCGAAGTCTAAGAAATAGGTTCCGATGCTTTTCCTCTCACCTTTGTTCCTGTGGGGCCTGACTTTCGCCTCGATTCCGGTGATCATTCACCTGATCAACCGGCGCCGTCACCAGACCATCCAATGGGCGGCCATGCAGTTCCTGCTCAAGGCCACCCGTCAGTCCCGGGGCAAGCGCAAGCTGCGCAACATCATCATCCTCACCTGCCGCTGCCTGCTGCTTGCCGGTCTGTTCGCGGCGGCTGCCAAACCAGTGGTCTCCGGATTGATTGGTTGGGGTGGGGGATCCATCGACACCGTGGTGCTTCTGCTCGACCGCTCCGCCTCGATGGAGCTTCGTGCCGGCGAAGGTCTCGATTCCCGTCGTGAAATCATTCTCAGCAAGGTCAAGGATGCCATGGACGACCTCGGTAATCCTCGTCTGGTGCTCATCGACAGCGCAACCCTCCAACCGCAGGAGGTGCCTTCACCTGATGTGCTGACCGACATTTCCTCCACCGCCGCCACGGATTCGGCTGCCGACATTCCCGCCATGCTCGACCGCGCTGCCGAATGGCTGCGAGATAGCTCAGGGAAATCTGAAGTCTGGCTCGCTTCCGACCTTCAGGCCACCAACTGGAATGCTTCGGATGAAGGTTGGGCGGCGATGCGCGCAAGTCTGAGCTCACTTCCGAATTCGCCGCGTCTGCGCGTGCTTTCGATGACCGGTGCCGCCGATGCCAATGCTTCGGTGCGTTTGCTTTCCTCCCGCCGCACTGGTGACCGTCTCCAACTTGAGCTTGAGGTCCTACGCTACGGTGACCGCCGCACTTCGATCACCATGCCGCTGAGCACCCACGTCAATGGGGTCAGCACCACTGACTCGCTCACCATGGATGGCCAGGCCCTGCGCTTCCAGAAGAGCATCCAACTACCTGACAACGCCGAGTCTGGTTACGGCTGGGTCTCCATTCCCGGTGATGGCAACCCCCGTGACAACGTCGCCTTCTTTGCCTACGGCCAATCGCTCGATCGCAAGACCATGGTGGTTTCTCCTGCCGGCGAGTCGGCCGACTACCTCGCCCTTCTCTCAGCGCCCCCTGGCCTCAAGGGTTTCGATGCCAAGATCGTGATGCCGGATCAGGCCATCAAGGAGCTGAGCAATGAACTTGCCGCTGTGGTCTGGGCCGCACCTCTGCCCAAAGGTTCCGATCAGGAGGCGCTCGAGAGCTTCGTATCCGCCGGAGGTGAGCTCATGCTGCTGCCGCCCGGTGTGGAGAGCAACGACGAGTTCCTCGGCATCAGCTGGTCTGAGATTCAAAAGTCTGCCGCCGACAAGTTCTTCATCCTCGAGGATTGGAATCGTTCGGATGGCTTGCTCCGGGATGCCATCGACGGCACTCAACTGGCCGGTCATCGATTCAAGGCAATCACTCGCCAGATCCCCCGTGGTGATATCATCCCATTGGCCACTTGGGAAGATGGTGAGCCTGCGTTGACCCGACGCATCATCGACAAGGGCACGGTCTGGTGCCTTGGTTCCATTCCCGATTACACCTGGTCCAACCTGGGTGATGCGGATCTTCTCTTGCCCGCGCTCCAGCGCATGGTGCTTGCTGGAGCCGATCGTTTTGATCAGGCCTTTCAGGGCGAAGTCGGTCCCGGTTCCGCCCGCCTGGGCGATGGTGTTCGCCGCCGACTCGACGGCTACGGTCAGCCGGATCCTGCCAATGCGATGCACGAATCCGGCGTTTACGACAGTGGGGATCAGCTGCTCGCCATCAACCGCCCCGAGGCCGAGGATGTTCCCGGCATCCTCACCCGTGAGGAACTTGAAGGACTGCTCGATGGACTCAACTACAGCATGTTCGATCAGAGTGGTCAGGAAGACGACGCCGGCCTCTCCCGCGATGTCTGGCGTGCGTTCCTCATTGCAGCCATGCTCTTCCTCATTCTAGAGGCGCTGCTTTGCCTGCCGAAGAAATCTCCCGTGGTGGTTCTGCCCACCCGTACCCCACAGCCGGGTCCGAGCAATACTGCCGCCCCGACTTCCTGACGATTTGTTTTTCCTTTCATGCTCTCTCTCAACCCAACCCCTCTGACCCTGTTCATCGGCATCGCCGGTCTGATCGCCGTCGGCATTCTGGCCTGGCTCAGTTGGAAACGCAGTCCGCATCCCAAACGCACGGCCGTGCTTGAAGTCATGCGCGTTCTGGCCGCCGTTGTGGTGGCTGTCCTGCTGTGGCAACCCGAATGGTTGACCGTGATCAATCCGACCAGCAAGCCACGCATCGCCATTCTCAGCGACCAATCCAAGTCGATGACCACCATTGACGCCGAATTGCCCCGCGATTTGGGTGGCAAGACTGGCATTGTTGCCCGTTCCGAATGGGTGACTGAGGCCTTGGGTTCCGATATCTGGACGCCACTCGAGGATGACGGCAAGAACGAGGTTGAGGTGGTGCCCTTTGCCACTCCAGATCCCGACAAGCCTGCTCTTTCCGGCACCGACCTCGAAGCGGCAATTTCATCGCTTCTCGAAAAGGAGGACAACCTGCGTGCAGTGGTGCTGTTCACCGATGCCGACTACAACCTTGGCCAACCTCCGGTGGCTGCCGCCCAGAAAATGCGTCTGCGCGGAGTGCCGCTGTTCCCAATTCCTGTGGGCAGTGCCGTTCGCCTGCCCGATATCGACCTACTGCAGGTGGCCGCTCCCAGCTATGGTGTGGTGGGTGAGAAGGTGCAGATTCCTTTTACCATCCGCTCCTCGCTGGACCGTCAGGTGCGCACTGTCGTCCGCCTTCGTGATGAAAACGGTAAGGAGGTCACCAAGGATCTGATCCTGCCTCCCAATTCCGAAACTTATGACTCCATGCTGTGGCGCCTCAACAAGGAGGGCGCCACCAAACTTGAGCTGTCCGTGCCGGTGGCCGAGGGTGAACTGGTCGATGCCAACAACTCCCGCGAGTTCGTGATCGCTGGCCGTCCTGAAAAGATCAAGGTGTTGGTGGTCGAAAGCCTGCCCCGCTGGGAATATCGCTTCCTGCGCAACGCACTCTCGCGTGACCCCGGCGTTGAACTCTCCTGCCTACTGTTCCACCCGCAACTTGGAACGGGCGCTGGCACCGACTACATCCAAGCCTTCCCCGAGAAGCTTGAGGACCTTTCCAAGTATGACGTCATCTTCCTCGGAGATGTCGGCATCAACAACGATCAGCTGACCAAGGAGCAGTGCACCCTGATTCGCGGACTGGTTGAGAATCAGGCTTCTGGTGTGGTCTTCCTTCCCGGTAGCCAGGGCAACCAATTCTCGCTGCTCGAAACCGATCTTGCCGACCTCGTGCCGGTGGTACTCGACGACAAGAAGCGCGAAGGTCTCTCCGAGCCGATTGCTGCTCCACTGACGCTGACCACCGAAGGCCGTGGTTCATTGCTCACCATGCTTGGTGACAGCGAGGAGGAGAATCCTGAGATTTGGCGTCGACTGCCCGGCTTCTATTGGCATGCGCCGGTGATTAAGGCGAAGGCCGGCACCGAAGTGCTTGCCGTCCATGGCAACCGCCGGGGCAAGTATGGTAAGGTGCCACTGCTGGTCACCAAGCCGGCCGGCAACGGCAAGGTGTTGTTCATGGGAACCGACTCCGCCTGGCGCTGGCGTCGGGGTGTGGAGGATCTCTACCATTACCGCTTCTGGGGTCAGGTCGCACGCTGGATGTCCTATCAACGCAACATGGCAGCCGGTCAGCGTGTGCGCGTCTACTTCACTCCCGAACGACCCGAGCCGGGTGCCACCGTCACCCTCAATGCCAACGCCTTCGACGCCAAGGGAGCTCCCTTGGAGAATGGTCGGGTCACCATCGACCTCACCGCTCCCGACGGTCGCGTGCAGCGCATCGACTTGCGCAAGAGCGAAGAGGGCTGGGGCGCCTTCAATGGCCGCTTCAAGGTCGACCTTCCCGGAACCTGGAAGATCAAGGCCGTGGTCAGTGGTGCCGAGGATCAACCTCTAGAGACCAAACTCGTGGCACAAGGCGTTGAAATCGAGAAGACTGGCCAGCCCGCCCGTCCCGAAGTCCTCAAGGAGATGGCCAAGGTGGCCAAGGGACGCATTGTTCAGCCCATGCAGGTGGCCGATCTCATCAAAGAGATCAACGCCTTGCCGGAGCCCAAGCCGATGGAATCTCGCGTTCCCCTCTGGTCCAATTGGGCCGTCTTGGTCGCCATGGTGGTCCTGCTCGGCACCTTCTGGATTGGACGCAAGCTCAACGGCGCATTCTGATCGACAGGCCGTTCCCACTGCGTAGACATCTCCATCGTGTGGAGAAAGTATCTCATTGTTTGGGTGCTAAGCGTGAGTGGTGCGCCAGTGCTGCTCGCTGGTGAAGCCGAGGATCCGTGGAACCTGTCTGCGACGGGTTCACTTTCAGCGGCGGACGGCAACTCCGAATCACTGGCTTGGTCGCTGCAGCTCTTGGCAGAATACAGCGGTGAACTTTACGACGCGCGCATCGGTTTTGATCACTTCTATGCCGAGAGCAATTCGGTTGAGAGTTCCAACAGCTATAAGTTGTACGAGCAGTTTTCACGAGATCTTAATGAGGATTGGTATGTGGGACAGTATGCCTCCGCTCTGACCGATGCCGTGGCCGATATCGATTACCGCATCGACACCAGTTTCCTGTTGGGTCGACACCTGCTGCGCAGTGAGAAGGCGCAACTTTCGCTCGAGCTGGGTCCCGGCTATGCTTGGGAGGAAAAGGCCGGGAATGGTGATCACTACATGACGGCGCGTCTAGGTCAGCGCTTTGAATATCAGTTCAATGACGATGTTCGTCTGTGGCAATCCTTGGCATGGACTCCGCGGGTCGAGGAGCCTTCCAATTCCGTGGTTGAAGTTGAGCTGGGTCTTGAGAATCGGCTCAATGGACGTTTGTCCATGCGCAGCTTCATCCGCCACCGAGTGGATTCAGATCCGGCATCCAGCAGTGGCAGCAGTGATACAGCACTGCTGGTGGGCCTGAATTACGCGATTGGCGGCGAGGATGAGGCAGAGGATGCAGGGGGGCCGGATCTCAGGCCTGGCTGGTTGAGCAATGCCATCGGTATCAGGAACCCGGATTGGATCACCACCGCAGCCATCGGATTGACCTTCAATCGGGGTAATGCTGACAAGACGGGTCTCAAATTTGATTGGGAGAGCGATTTCAACTCAGATGATCTCGAAATGGAGTGGGAAGTGGATCATCAGATGGCCGAGGATGGTGGCCGAACCTCCACGGATCGTACCAGTTCACGTCTGCAGATCAACCGCATCTTTCAGGACCCCAATTACGTAGGTTTCGCCTTCGGCTTTCTTCGCGATGACCTGGCCGATATCCAGTACCGCCTCACACCTTCACTGCTGGTGGGCCGGAATTTGATCAAGGACGAGCGCACGCAGCTCGCTCTGGAAATGGGCCCCACCTACACCATTGAACAAACCGGTCAGGGCGGGGACGACTACCTCTCCTTGTTGCTGGCCCAGCGACTGGAACACCAATTCAGCGAGCGGGTCTCGCTGAAACAGTCCCTTGAGCTGTCCTCTCCCTTTGATGAGCCAGATGACTACACCCTGGCGACCAAAGTGGCCCTGGACACCAAGCTCACCGACAAGCTGAGCTGGCGCTGGGAGCTGGAGAGTCGCTACGAGAATCTACCAGTGGGTGGCCGAGATCATCACGATCTGCTCTTCACCAGCGGGGTGGCGGTGAGTTTCTGATTCAGTCGGCCCATGCCTACTTGATTCCCTCCGGCGGGCTGCCCAAACTGCCGCCCATGGCAGCGTCCTCCAAGACCCCAATGATGGCCCAGTACACGGCCATGCGGAAGTCGCTGCCCGCCGACATCATCCTATTTTTCCGTCTCGGCGACTTCTACGAGATGTTCTTTGAGGATGCCAAGGCGGCCGCCCCCATCATGAACGTGGCGCTGACCAAGCGCGGGGAGACTCCCATGTGTGGGGTGCCCTTCCACGCGGCTCAGGGCTACATCGCGCGTCTGCTCAAGGCGGGCAAACGGGTGGCGCTCGCCGAACAGACTTCGGAGCCCAAGCCCGGCAAGTTGGTGGAGCGCGAGATCGCGCGCATCCTCTCTCCCGGTTCCATCGATGATCTGAGTCTACTGGAGGATGACCGCTCCAACTACCTCGCTGCACTCCATCACAGCGGCAAGGCCTGGGGATTGGCCTGCGTGGATCACACCACCGGTGAGTTCACCGTTGCCGAGTATGCCGACATGGGCCAACTGCAGGACGAAGTCGCGCGCCTCGCACCTTCCGAATTGCTGATCCCCGACCACCTTCAGGAGGAATTCGGCCCGATCACCAACAGCATGTCCTACGATGGCTACACCTTCGAGCCGGAGCATGCTGCCGACCTGCTCAAGAGCCATTTCGAAGTCCATTCGCTCGATGGCTTCGGCTGCGCCGACCTGCCCGCCGCCAGTGGTGCTGCCGGCGGGGTCCTGCACTATCTCATTCACCAACTGAAGCGTCCCTGCGGTCACCTCAAGAACCCCCAGGTCCGCGAGAACGCCGATCACGTGCTGATCGATGCAGCCTCCCAGCGCAACCTCGACCTGGTGGAGTCGCGCAGTGGCCGTGAGCACACGCTGCTGGGTGTGATGGATCGCACAGCAACGCCCATGGGGGCACGCCTGTTGCGGGATTGGATTCTTCATCCGCTTCGCGATCTTGAAACCCTGACCCGCCGTCAGGACATCATCGCGGCCTTCCTCGCCGAGCCCTACGTGCTCTCCAAATGCCGCGAGTCGCTTAAGGGCATCCGCGATGTTGAGCGCACCACCTCGCGCCTGTCGCAGGGTTCGGGCAATGGCAGGGATCTCCAATCACTTGGCGTGTCACTTTCTCATGTACCCGCACTTCGAGAAGACCTGGCAACCCTGCTGGATGGAAAGTGTGGCCTGCTCGAACAGCTGCACGACTTCAGTGAGCTGACTGGCCTGCTGGAGAAGGCTCTGGTCGACGAACCGCCGGCCCACCTTCGCGACGGTGGCATCATCCGCGATGGTTGGAACGACGAACTCGATGAACTGCGCAGCGCCCAACGCGACGGCAAGGAATGGATCGCCAAGCTGCAGGAGGATGAACGCCAGCGCACCGGGATCGATTCGCTCAAGATGAAGTTCAACAACGTCTTTGGCTACTTCATTGAGGTCACCAAGACGCATCTCGACAAGGTTCCCGAGGACTACACCCGCAAGCAGACCATGGCCAATGCCGAGCGCTACATCACGCCGGCTCTCAAGGAGGTGGAGAACAAGGTGCTGGGTGCTGAGGAACGCTCGAAGAAACTCGAGGCCGAACTCTTCGCCGATCTGCGCGAGAAGGTAGCTAAGCATCTCTCCGAGCTTCAGGAAACGGCCGTTGCGGTGGCTGAAATTGACGTGCTCTGCGGTCTGGCGGAAGTCGCGCAGCTGCACCGCCATTGCCGGCCGGTTTTGGATGATGGACGAGGATTTGTGGTCGAGAACGGCCGCCATCCTGTGCTTGAACAGACCCTGGTGGATGCCAAGTTCGTGCCCAACGACACAGCCCTCCAGCCGGAGGACTCCCGCGTACAAATTCTCACGGGCCCCAACATGGCCGGTAAGTCGACCTACATCCGCCAAGTGGCACTGATGGCCGTGATGGCCCAGATCGGCGCCTATGTTCCTGCGGACTCGGCCAGCTTCGGCTTGGTCGACCGCATCTTCTGCCGGGTTGGGGCCTCCGATGACATCTCTCGCGGTCAATCGACCTTCATGGTCGAGATGAGCGAGACCGCGCTCATTCTCAATCATGCCACTGATCACTCGTTGGTGATCCTCGATGAGATTGGCCGCGGCACCGCCACCTTCGACGGCTTGTCTATCGCTTGGGCGGTAGCCGAGCACCTTCACGACCAGATTGGTTGCCGCACGCTCTTCGCCACTCACTACCATGAGCTGACTGATCTCGCTGCGGCGAAACAAGCGGTGGAGAATTTCAACGTGGCGGTGCGTGAGTGGAACGATGAGATCATCTTCCTTCACAAGATTCTGCCCGGGGCTGCTGACAAGAGTTACGGTATTCAGGTGGCACGCTTGGCCGGCTTGCCCAAGCCAGTGGTGGAGCGGGCCAAGTCCATCCTTTCGCACCTCGAGCTCAACTCGACCAAGCCAGAAGCGAAACAACAGCCCAAGGCCAAGAACACCAAGCAGCCGGATAAGCCAGAACCCAATCCGCCGCAGCTGGATCTGTTCTCTGAGATGTGAGATCTCAGTTTCGCTCGTCTCCGACATGCCCCGGATGATGGCGGCAATAGTCGTTGGCTTCCTCGACCGGTTTGAGGCTCTCCATATCGACGTCGTTGAGGCTGGCCTTCTCGCCCCAGCAGAAGATGCGCTCGAAGAGTGGGAGCCAAGACTCGTCCTTGATCACCTCGATGAAGTGGTCCTCGTGTTCCTTCTCGCGTACCCCCATCTCGTAGAGGATGGCGTCGTGCTCCTTGATTCCCACGGAGTGGAAGTGGCCGATCATCACAAAATACTCACACACGTTGCCGCTTTCGAGTTTGCCGGCGAAGAAGTAGGGCATGAAGCGACCGATGACATAGCAGGAGAGGCCGATGCAGCGGCCGATGATGGCATATTTGATTTCCTGCCAGCGCGAAGGCATGATGCCGTAATGGGCCATGATCTCGCCAACGTGGCGGCGGTGGTCCCATTCGTCCTGTTCGATCTGGCGAACGGCCTCGATCTCCTTGGGGTCCTTGAGAGAGCCTGCATGGCCAATGTAGGCGTAGGAGGCGGCCCGTTCTGCCGAGTAGGCTTTCCGGAGTGAACGCACCAACTGGGGATGGCCCAGAGTGTCTTTGGTTTTCACGATTCACAGTTTTCAGAAAATAGTGAAAATTACAATCCGAATCGACTGCATCGGCACAAAAAAACGGGCGCTCTTTCGAGCACCCGTCTTGTGAATGGTTGCTGCGATCGAATCAGATGCAGTCGTTGATGATGCTTTCGATCACCTCTTGGCGACCGCTGGCCACCATCGGCTCCTCGTTGGAGAGGGCGTAGGCCTCGAGATCGGCCAGCGAGGTCTTGCCGGCTTCGATGTCGGCACCCACACCACTGTCGAAGGTGGAGTAGCGCTCCTTGATGAACTCGTCGATGCGACCGTCCTGGCGGACCTTGTCGGCAATCTTGAGACCGCGAGCGAAGGCATCCATGCCAGCGACGTGAGCGTGGACGAGATCGATGGCTTCCCAGGACTCACGGCGGCGCTTGGCGTCGAAGTTCAGGCCACCGGTGGTGAAGCCACCCATCTTCATGAGGGCAAGCATGGTCTGGGTGGTGAGGTAGAGGTCGGTGGGGAACTGGTCGGTGTCCCAGCCAACGTTGGGGGTGCCCATGTTAGCGTCGATGCTCCCCAGCGCGCCGGCTCCGGCTGCGGTGGCCAGTTCGTGCTCCATGGTGTGACCGGCCAGAGTGGCGTGGTTGGTCTCGATGTTGAGCTTGAAGTGGTCGAGCAGGTCGTATTCGCGGAGGAAGTTGAGGCAGGCTGCGGAATCGGAGTCGTATTGGTGAGTGGTGGGCTCCTGCGGCTTGGGCTCGATGTAGAACTGGCCTTCGAAGCCGATCTCCTTCTTGTAGTCTACGGCCATGTGGAGGAAGCGGGCGAGGTGGTCCAGCTCACGCTTCATGTCGGTGTTGAGGAGAGTGGCGTAACCCTCGCGGCCACCCCAGAAGGTGTAGCCTTCACCACCGAGGCGGTGGGTCACTTCCATGGCCTTCTTCACCTGGGCCGCTGCATAGGCGTAGACATTGGCGTTGGGGCTGGTGGCGGCACCCTGCTGGTAGCGGGGATGCACGAAGAGACAGGCGGTGCCCCAGAGGAGCTTCTTGCCGGTGCTGTTCTGGAGTTCTTCAAGGGTGTCAACGACGTCGTCGAGGGCCTTATTGGATTCGGCGAGGGTGGCGCATTCGGGGGCCACGTCGCGGTCGTGGAAGCAGTAGTAGTCGATACCGACCTTCTCGAGGAAATCGAAGAACACGCGGGCGCGGTTCTGGGCATTGGCCACGGAATCGGAACCGTCATCCCAGGGATGGTCTGCGGTACCCACACCAAAGGGGTCGGAGCCGTCTCCGCGCATGGTGTGCCAGTAGGCGCAGCCGAAGCGGAACCATTCGGTCATGGTCTTGCCGGCGACCACTTCGTCGGCCTTGTAGTGCTTGAATGCGAGAGGGTTTTTGGAGTCGGGTCCTTCG
>CAZIPY010000423.1:0-9576 GCA_964541125.1 uncultured Luteolibacter sp.
GACCGATGCCGCCCTTCTTCTTGGCCAAACCGGAACGGTGGATCTTACCGCCGACGCGGACTTTGGATCCTCTGATGCTGCAAACTCGTGACATGACTAGAAAAGGGAAATGGGGTTGCGGGGGCGCGAAGAATGCCCGGCATCGACCGTGGGTCAAGTCGAATCGGGCCTCCTAAGGCCAAAAACCCCCATTTTGGGTGGATTCAGGCGATTTCTCAGTCCCGCAGCCCGTCCACCCAAGCCGCCACGTCCCGAAATACCTTCCTCTTCTGCCGATCGTGCATGAGCAGATGGTAGGCCCCTTTGTAGTGGTGGTAGATGGCGTCCGAGCCCTCCGGTAGCCTCGCCAGGAAGCCGCGGATATCGGAATCCTGGTTGAGTTCGTCGTGCTCGCCGTGGAGCACCAGTAGGGGCACATCCAGCTCTTTGGCACAGTCGTTCATGCCGGCAATCAGGCGAGTGAGGTTCCCGATGAGGCGCAGAGTGTATTGGTCGACATGCCAAGGATTCTTGTCCGCCTGTTCGGTGTGACTCGACTCCCCGGTCATTTGCACGTCCTCACCCTGCATGAGAGTCTCAAGGGTGATGCGCCGTTCGGGCAGCGCGTGGGCAGCCACCCGCACTAGGCCGGGCACCCAGTCGGGAATGTCGTCGTGAAATCGCACGATGGCCGAGGAAAGCACCAAGCCATCGATGAGATGCTGATCCTCGGGGGCCTCGCACCAAGCATGGGTGGCGATCAACGCCCCCATACTCTCGCCATACCACACCACCTTGGCTCTAGGATGGCGCTCTCGCACCAATGCCGTAAATGCGCTGAGATCGGCATACCAATCCTCCGCTTTGCCAATGTCCCCGCGACGCTCCTGGATGGGGTCACTCCCCTGCCCCCGGAGCTCGTAGGCGTAGAGAGCTGTCTCAGGTTGATGCCGCAGCAGATACTTGCCGAGGTTGTTGTAGTCCATCGAGGCCCCGCAGAAGCCGTGGATGCCGATGATCACCACATCGGGCTCGGTCTCCGCATCCAGCCACTTGCGATAGCCGAAGGTCTCGCCCTCGGCATTGGCAAGAGAGCTCTCCTGCCAGCTTGGCTTGGGCGCGCAACCGCCGACGAACAACAGAGCCGTCACGCTGCAAAGGAACGATGCCCGAAGCCTCATCCTCCCACGCTGGCACAAATCGCCGGTCAGCTCAATGGGGATCAGGAGGCGCCGTCAATGAGCAGCACGATCTCCCCTTTGGCTTTTTTGCCGTCGAACTCCTCGAATAGTTCAGACGCGGTGCCACGATGGTAGGTCTCGAACTTCTTGGTGAGCTCGCGCGCCACGCAGGCTCGGGCCTCGGGTTTGACCTCGGCGAGGATCTTGAGGGTCGAAGCGATGCGATGCGGCGACTCGAAGAAGATGCCGGTTTCGCCACTCTCGAAGACCTGCTCCAAGGCCGTGCGGCGCTTGCCGGACTTCACCGAGAGGAAGCCGCCGAAGCGGAAGGCATGACAGGGAAAGCCGGAACCAATGAGGGCAGTGATCACGGCCGAAGGACCGGGCAAGACCTCGAAGGGCACGTCTTCTTCGAGACAGGCCTGAATCAAGCGATAACCCGGATCGGAAATGCCGGGCATGCCGGCTTCGCTGACCAGAGCGATGGTGTGACCCGCATTAAACATCGCAACGATGTCGCCAGCGCGCTTGGCCTCGTTATGCTCATGCATGGAAAGCAGCGGCTTGCTGATCTCAAGGTGGTTGAGCAAAGGCTTCGAATGACGAGTGTCCTCGCAGGCGATCTGGTCGGCCTCCTGCAGCACCTCGATGGCGCGACGAGTGATATCGCCCAGGTTGCCGATGGGCGTGGGCACTAGGATCACCCGACCTGTGGACTCCTCGCTCATGAGAGGGCCTTTCTCTCTTCGTCGGAAATCGGCTGCTTGGTGCCGGTGGCATCCACGCGCACGTTAGTCATGGTGCCGCTAACGGCGACTTCTCCCTTGGCATTGAAGACCTCGAATTCCCAAACGATGGAAGACTCGCCCAACTTGGTGATGCGCATCTGGACCTCAATGGCATCACCAGCCAGCAACTGTTTGCGATAATCGCAGTTCACGTTGACCCGCGGCCAGCCGCCCTCGGCACGGTCAAAGACCAACACGCCCCGCTCCTTGAGGCAGGCATGTTCAGCAGCCTCGATGTGGCGGAAGATGGTCGGAAAATGCATCAAGCCACTCGCATCCGTGTCGGCGAAGGCGATCTCGCCCTGGTAGCGGTGGATTGGCGCGTCCATGAAAGGCTCAGGAGTTATTCAAACTTACTCACCAGCACCGAGGCGTTGTGGCCACCGAAGCCGAAGCTGTTACTGAGCGCCGTGGTGATCGGCACTTCGCGGGCGGTGTTGGGCACGCAGTCCAGATCGCATTCGGGATCCTGTTCCTCGAGGTTGATGGTGGGCGGCACGACGCCGTCCTTGATGCCCATCACGCAGGCGATGAGTTCCATGCCGCCGGCAGCACCGAGCATGTGACCGGTCATCGACTTGGTCGAGCTGACCATCAGGCCATTGTTGGCGTAATCACCGAAGGCACATTTGATAGCCTTGGTCTCCGCGATGTCACCCAGACCGGTGGAGGTGGCGTGAGCGTTGAGGTATTGGACGTCCTCGGGATTCTTGCCGCCATGCTTGAGGGCCATTTCGATGGCGTAGGCGGGACCGGAACCGTCCGGAGAGGGAGCGCTGAGGTGGTAGGCATCGGCACTGACACCATAGCCAAGCAGCTCACCGTAGATGGTGGCACCGCGGGCTTTGGCGGTCTCGAGTTCTTCAAGCATGATCACGCCGGCACCCTCACCCATCACGAAGCCATCACGATTGACGTCGAAGGGACGCGAGGCGCCTTCGGGATCGTCGTTGCGGGTGCTGAGCGCCTTCATGCTGGCAAAGCCGCCGAGACCCATGGGAAGGATAGTGGATTCGGCACCACCGCAGACGAAGCCGTCGGCATCGCCGAATTTGATCATGCGCCAGGCCTCACCGATGTTGTGGTTGGAGGTGG
The DNA here is from genome assembly GCA_964541125.1 of uncultured Luteolibacter sp. Taxonomy (GTDB): domain Bacteria; phylum Verrucomicrobiota; class Verrucomicrobiia; order Verrucomicrobiales; family Akkermansiaceae; genus Luteolibacter. Next base: position 3,044 of record CAZIPY010000423.1, read on the forward strand.
CACAGGCGGTGACGATCACCATGTTGGGACCCTTGAGGCCGTATTCCATGGAGATGATGCCGCTGGCGATGTTGGAAATCATCATCGGGATGCAGAAGGGCGACACGCGCTTCGGTCCCTTGTTCATGTAAGTGGTGTGCTCTTTCTCGAGGGTGGCCAGGCCACCGATACCACTGCCGACCATCACACCATAGCGCCGAGGGTCGATGTTCTCGACGTTGAGACCGGAGTCGTCCATGCACATTTTGGAGGCGGCGACGGCGAGTTGCACGTAGCGGTCGGCCCGGCGAGCATCCTTGGGCATCTTGAAATACTGATCCGCCTGGAAGTCCTTTACTTCGCCCGCAATTTTGCAGTCGAAGGGTTCGGGATCGAGGCTGGTGATGCGGCCGATGCCGCTCTTGCCATTCTTCAGACCCTCCCACGTGGTGGTCAGATCGTTGCCGAGGGGGGAAATACAGCCAATGCCGGTACTGACGACGCGTCGCTCATTCATAGTGATGTTGGGGAGAATATGGCCCGACTAGGACCCCGCGCAAGCCTTCATCCCCCCGTCTGAAATGCGCGCTCAACGAGGCCCTTGATGGTAGCCCCGCTCGTTGAGAGCCCCACATTCTGGGCATTCTGAGACCGAGCTGCGATCCTGCTGTTGGTAGGCATGGAGGCACAAGCGGCAGACCACCGTGCGGGCCGACGCGCTGGCGCGGGCCTGCAATCGGTGCCCGCGTGAGATCAAGGAGAACAGCACAACTAGACCCATCGAGCCCATTACCACGGCCACCACCAGATCACTCAGCGTCAGTTCCATGTCATTGGGTCTGGTTTTGGAATTCGATGGCCACGGCCACCCAGCGACGACCTCCCTCACGAGCTTCCGTACGGAACACCACGCCGCGGAGCCAATTGGTCAATTCCTTGGGACTCAGCTCATTTCCGCCCGCAAGAGCCACACATTCCCGCACCCGACCGGAGTCCTCGAGCTCCACCAGAAACTTCCAAGGTCTGGAGGCCAACACATCGGTCACTGGATCGTCCCAGGCCGGCAGAGCTTGAGGAAGCTCACCCGGCTTGATGCCATCGATCGCCGTCAGAACTGGCATCAGACGAAGGCCTTCCACACCGAGATCGCCATCGGCCTGACCGACGCGGTCGGGTAGCACCGGCTCGCCTCGTCTGGCCATGCGGGGAGGCTTGAGTTCAGCTTCAGGAAAGGGCAGCAGGCGTGGTTGGTGGGGCTTCAGGCGTGGCTGTGAGGCTTGATTGACGAGCAACCTCATCCCGGCAGTTCCCGACCAGTCATCGGGGTCGAAACGCGAGGGAAAGGGCCCCTTGGCCCGGGCCTCCATGACCAAGGCCTGTGACCAGTCTTTGCCATCGAGATGAATGACCGAAGCCTGGGGAGCATCGAGATCCACCGGCTCCACCAGCTTCACCCGCAGGCTCAAAACCGCGAAGACGAAGATGGCGCCCACCAAGAGGATGGAGAACCAGGTACTGATGGGGGTCGCCTCAGGTCGTTTCCAATCAAACACCCAATCCTCACGGACGTAACGAAGCTTGGGCTTCTTCTTGGATTTCTGCTGGGGCTTTTCGGCCATCACTCGGTATCCGGTTCAGGTTTGGGATCAGACTCGGACTTGGGTGCGGACTCGGGCTTGGGTGCGGGCTGGGGCTGGGCTTCGTTGGCGGGAGCCTGTTCTTCGCCCAACACCGCAACGCGGAAATCGAGAGCGAGAGCCATCTCCTGAACCCGCCGTTGCACACCGACCGGAGTGGCAGCATCGGTGCGCAAAAGCACGATGGAGTTTGCTTGGGTGCCCTTGTCGTGCAGGCGCTTCAGCTGTTGCTCAAGTTCCTCAAAACTCACGGCATTCCGGCCCAGATAGAGCTGAGGCTCGCCATCACCAGTGGCCAGGGTCACCACCAATGAATCACTGTAACGTTCCAGCTGGAATTGGGAGGCAGGCATTTCAACTGCCACCCCGGTTTGTCGGGATAGGGCAGAACCGAGCATGAACACGATCCAAAGCACCAGAAAGAGATCGCACACCGGAAGGGCATGCAGCAATCCGGGGCGCTCGGGCAGTGTCAGCTCAAGTTTCACGGCGCGCTCTCCGGCAATGGATTAGCATCCTGCTCACGGGCATCGGCGATCAGGTGCACCATTTCAATACCAGCGCGCTCGATACGGTGCACCAGGCGTTTGGCTCGACCCAGAAAATAGAGATAAAAGAGATACATGGGCACGGCGACTGCGAGCCCCATAACCGAGGTAATCAAAGCCATGTAGATGCCGGCAGTCAGTTCAACCGAACCGCTGAAGCTGCCCTGATCACTGACCTGTTGAAAGGTGTCCATCATGCCAAGGAGAGTGCCGAGCATACCCACCAAAGGCGACAAGAGGGTGACTCCGAGAATCACTCGGATGTTCTTTTCGATCGGTGGCAGCTCAAGTTGACCGGCTTCCTGCACGACATCGCGCAGATCGGAGCGGCTGAGATAATGACGCAACAGGGCGGCATGGGCGACGCGGGCCACTGGGCCAGGGGCACGGGCGGCTTCATGCAGGGCTTCGGCGAAGGCCCGGCGCTTAACGTGGGCAGACAGACCCACCAGCAGCTTGCTGACGTTGATGCGAGCGCGATGGAAGAAGAACAGACGCTCGACGATGCAGACCGAGCCGATGAAGGCCAGGCCCAGCAGAGCCCACACCAGCGGACCGCCCCGCTCGATCAATCCTGAAGCTTCCAGCAAACCGAGAATCATGTCGCCACAAGCTACGGCCTGCGCGCCCCCGCTGGCCAGCACCAAAAGGCTTACACAAGATCCAAGACTAATGGCGCACAGCGATCAGCCTCGCGCAGGGGCTGAGCCTCGCCGAGTTGCCGACCTGCGCCGAGCCAGTCGCTGAGCGAGGTTAGGCGGCCCTGTCGGATCAGCCCGTCCAAGCCGCGCAGCACCCGCGCATCGTCACGCAGCCTCGGCACGGACAATAGCCCCACCTTGGCGCCACTGCTGAGCGCCTCGTAGGTCATGGACACGGAATCCTCGGTCACCCAACACTCGTCAACCTTCTGTAGAATTTGCGGTAACCAGTCGGGACCAGTCTCGGTATGGGGATGGACTTGGATCTGTGGGAGCTCGGTGCGGATGCGATCGACAAACCCTTCCGGCGTGCGACGGGAATCGGTCAGTTGCCACTCGCCTTCGCTCGCCAGTTCCTTGAGCGAGTTCATCATGGCATCGCCATCCCAGCCGTGATGCTTGGAGGGGCCGCCGAGAAGAATCAATCGACCCTGACGCTCCCCTTCTCCGACAACCACGCGGTTGAGAGCGCCATCGGTGAGGATCAGTTTGCTCTCATCAGAGGCCGCGTTGGGAAAGTCGTGCCGCGGCACGATGCAGAGATCGAAGAAGCGCATGGGCAAACTCGGCTTCATCAGCACCACGGTGGGTGTGCCACTCATCTTGCCCATCTTGCCTAATCGCCAGATTGGAAAGTGCGTGGCGTGACCTGCCCCAAGAACAAGGTCGGGCGCGGGCAATGCTTCCGCTTGTAAACGCGCCGCCTTCGAACGCGACCAGAAGTTGCCTTCGGCCGAGACATCGATGCGATGATGCTCGCAGGGACGGACGCGGCCGATGGCCTCAATCAGACCCAGCGACTGGTTCTCATGCCCCGGCTTGCCATCGCCGATCTGCCAGACTGTCAGTGGGGCGCTCACGGATTCAGAATCGGGACTTGTGAGGTCGGGGGCAAGTTAAAGGGAATGCGGAGCGTGATTCACCCCTTGCTTGGATTCTAAGCAAATTCGGCCTTACGCCTGCGAAAGGCCACGATCAGATAAATCCCTGCAATCAAACCCAGCGGAAAAAGCAGGAAACACCACATGAACGAAAGCGTGATGACCGTGCGGTAAAACCAACGCTCTCGATTGAGATTTCGATACAAGGCAAGACTGACCAGCAAAACTCCAACCAACCCATAAATAAGCCCATACAATGTCGTAAGCAGCGCAATGCTGATATCTCCCGCCAAGACAGTTGGGTCAGGTGTGCCTGCAGTTTTGAGGGTGGAGAAGGCTCTAAGCATTCCGACAATGGTGCCAATCATTCCGATCAATGGCCCCAGCAGAAGCCAGCAGCCCAAAAGGGCCAGTACTCGGCGCTTTGGGACATCATTGGAATCCTCCATCATGGTGCAAAGTTGAGCGATCTTTGGTCCGGAGCAATCATTCAGGCAACTCCATCTCAACAAATCGATAAACCGTGGAAGACCGCTGACCATTGATCAGGCTGTGACTCGTCATCAGCAGATGGTCCGATTGAATTTCACCCTCATGCTTCACCTCTCCATTTGAGTGAACGCATGTGAAGGAGATGCTTTGGCCGTTTTGGGTCCAGACACCAACTCCGACTCCCGCAGACTCATCGTTCAGCTTTTTCATCAGCGAACCAGCGCGATACCGCGCACTCACAGCCATGACTTTGCCGTCGGGATGAAAACGAAGATACTTCCAATAGTAATTGTTGAACTTATCCGATTGGTAAATCCCGTCGAAGCGAAGAGGCGGTACTGCATCGTCCACTCTTTCCTCACCCGAAGTCACACATGGGTCGCGAAAGGAACACCCCACCAACACCCAGCAAGCAAGCATGACCACCAGGAGACGGGACGGCACACCTTTGGACATCTGTCTCATGGCACAAAGCATGGTGGACCTTAATCAGGGATGATCACTCTTCCACCGCCGCCTCAGGATCGCTCTTGGGGGCGCGACTGGCGACGATGGCAATCCCGATACCAACCAATACAAGAGCTCCGACGTTGACCAAGAATGGGAGAACAAGAGGCATTTCTTGGCCAGGCCGCGTCGCCCCCCAATAAAAGCCCAAAGAGAAGCCGAGCACAAAGGCCACCGGAAATGGCATGAGCGCAATGATGCCCATGATTTTTGCCGATTTACCCGTAATGATGCGGGTCTTGCTCAGAGAGACTTTGCCGGAGACGAGAGCTTGGATGCCGAATATGGCCAACAGCAGCCATGCGATGAGAAAGATCATGATGATTGAAGTGAGGTTGGATGCGCGGCCTACATGAGACTCGCTCCAGCTTCCGCTAGTTCAGAGCGCTCACCGCGGTTCAGCGCGACGTGGGCAATGAAGGGCTGCCCCTTGAGACGGTTGCGGGTGTAGACGAGGCCGTTGCTGCGACTGTCGACGTAGGGGTTGTCGATCTGCGCGGGGTCGCCCACCAGCACCAGCTTGGAGTCCTGAGACATGCGGGTGACGATGGTCTTGGCTTCTTGCGGCGTGAGCTGCTGGGCCTCATCGAGGATGAAAAAGCGATTGGGAATGGAGCGGCCGCGGATGTAGCAGAGCGCTTCGATTTCAATCACGCCCTGCTCCATCAGCGCCTCGTAGGGCTTCTTGACGGGACCCTGCTGCGGCTCGGCATTCTTGGCCTTTTTGCGTTTGGGGCCGAGCGGGGAAGCCGGACGCATGAGCAGATCAAGGGCGTCGTGAATGGGCTGAAGCCAGGGGCTCATCTTTTCTTCGAGTGTGCCGGGCAGGAAGCCGAGTTGGCTGCCCATGGCGACGACGGGTCGACTGATGGTGATGCCGTTGTACTTGCGATTGAACATCTCATGCAGACCGGCAGCAACGGCCACCAGAGTCTTGCCGGTACCGGCGTGACCGTAACAGGTGACGAGTGAGATGTCCGGGTTGAGCAGAGCGTCAATTAGGCAACGCTGGCCGAGATTGAGCGGCTTCAGGGACTGGCCATCCGGAATCTTGAGGGCTTCGGGCAGGACCAGCTTCACGAATAAATCATTGCCGGCGTACCGCGCGGGCATGGTCTGGCGCTCACCCGCCTCGAGCAACACGTACTCGTTGAGGGCCATGTTCTCGGCACGGCCGTCGGTGACCTCGAGTTTGCCTGAGCTGGCGAAGCGCTGCAGTTCGTTGCCGTCCACTTCGATGCGGGCGACTTCGTAGTTGGAGACTTCGCGGACATCCACCTTGTCATTGAGGTAGTCTTGGCAGTCGATGCCCACCGAGCGAGCCTTGAGCTGCATGTTGATGTCCTTGGTCACCAGCACCACCGGAGCCTTATTGTGCTGCATCAAGAGGATGGTGGCGGCGAGAATGCGGTGGTCGATGCGCTGGTGGTCGGGAAAGACGCGCAGGAAGTGATTGAGCACCTCGGAGTTCTTGGGACAGGTCGTGGGATCGTAGATGACCAAGCGCACGGTACCGCCGAACTCGTTGGTCACCCCCTTGGTGACCATGTCGGTGGTGGCGAACATCTCGGTGAGACGGCGGTGGACACGGCGGGCATTGGCGCCGCGCTCGCTCTGCTCACTCTTGAACTTATCGAGTTCGGAGATCACGTCGCAGGGAATGCAAAGGTGGTTCTCCTTGAAGCGTTCGAGAGAGGCCGGGTCGTGCAACAGCACGTTGGTATCCAGCACGTAGTTTTTGACGACTTGGGAAGGGGCGACGAGTCCGAGGTCGGCGGGCTTGGGCGC